>NZ_JBICYB010000064.1:0-19717 GCF_043200575.1 Streptomyces sp. NPDC048392 | reverse complement strand
CGAGTAGACCTTCATCACCATAAGAGATCCCTCCTACCCGGCCCCTGCCGGGGCCGGGCTCAGAGGTGTCCACCACTCGGGGACAGGTCCCGGGTTCGAGCTACGACGGGTGAAGACGTGGCGGGCTTTCCGGGGCAGATACGCCAGCAAGGCCGGCACGCGCATGATGCGCAGCTCCTTCGTCTTCACGAGCCCGCCGAAGTAGGCGATCGCTGCCAGTCCCCAGAGGACGAAGAACGTGATGGCCACCGGTCCCGAGCTCGCCACGAACGTCGACGTGCTGAACCACAGCAGGGCGAGGGTGCCGCCTCCGAAGAAGAGCAGCTGCTTGATCGGGGAGGGTTTGGCCGCCCAACCTCCCTTGCTCAGTGTGATCTCGTGGTCGAGGAAACTCCTGTTCAGCGAACTCGGCACCTTGTAAGACAGTTTCGCCATGAATCTCTCATCTCCCCCTGCGATCACAATGGTCATTGCTAGGCCTATCGGAAAGCTCTCATGTATGAGGTGTGTAGGTGGCATCCTATCTTAGATAGGCCATTAGGGCCGATAGCGAGAGGGGCTTGAATGGCGGTGTCTGATGATTCGTACTAGCGAGTTCGAGTCATCGGATGTCGTCTGAGCGGCTGACAGATCAGTCGCGCCGCGGAAGCGGAGGCGCTCAGCCCATCGCTACCGCCTCGAAGCGCGAAGCGTCGTCGCCCAGGTCGAGCACGGCCAGCGCATCGGCTGAGCCGTCCCGGTCGAGGATCTCCTGACGGACCGGCATCCCATCGAGCACTGCTGCTCCGAGTGCCGGAAGCGGTGGTGCCCGGCAACACACCGTCTCCTTGGCCGGATCGAGCACCGAGAGCACCCGCTCGATGTGCACCCGCTGCGCCTCGCGCGCGTACGCCAAGTCGTCGGGGTGCCAGCCACGGCCGTCGCCGAGCCGTTGCTGCAGCCCGGGGACCGCCAGCGCCTCGTGGGCCAGCACCACGTCGGGGTTCATTCCGGCGTTCAGGGGGCCTACCGCCTGTTCGTCGGTGGGCAGCTCCGCCTCGCACCACGTCCGGCCCGGCACCCGCATGCATCGGTCGATACTCGCGGCCCCTGTCAGGCAGCAGACGGGGTGCTGGCCGGCGCGCACGAGACCGGAGCGGGGGAGGAGCGCCGGATGCGATCCCATCCAGAGGACCGCGCGAGGCCGCCGTGAAAACCCTTACCGGCAACGACTTCGACACGCAGCGCACCGCCGACGCCCTCGGTCTCGGCTGACCCCGCCCCTCTACCCGTCGTCTTCCTCGCCGTCCTTGGGGTGCTTGCCCGGCGGTGGGGTCGCGGCGATGAAGTCGGCGCTCAGCACGCCCGCGTAGGGGGCCAGCTCCTCGTGGGAGGCCACCACGGCGCGCACGATCCGGTTGATCGTGTCGGAGCGGGCCAGGCGAGCGCCCCGGGCCCGGTTGGACGCCCCGGTCAGTAGCGCGCCCCGGGAGGGGTAGGTGCCCCGAGCGGGGCTGGTGACGCGGCCGATTGCGGGATCGGGCTCGTACGTCCCAGCGACGGTGCGCCCGGCGTAGGCGTCTAGCGCGCGGACGGCGTCCCGGTTGACAGTGACGGTGGTCAGAGCAGTGTCCTCGGCGTTCTTGGGCCGCACCTTCCAGGTGGTGCGGAACCCCTCGTTGACGCGGTCCTCCAGGTCGAGGGTGAGAATCATGCCGGGGCGCAGCTTCTCGCATTCGAAGTAACCGTTGAGCAGCAGGTAGATCAGGGCCCGGTCGCGCAGTGCGTCGCGGCCGGTGAGCCGTTCGGCGGCCTGCATCATGTACCGGGGGCCGTCGCCCCGTAGTCCGGTGCGCTTGGGGTCGGCGGGCACGGGGGCCCCGGCGAGGCGGGCCCGGGTGAGTCCGGCGTCGACCCCGTCGGCGATGCCCAGGGCGAGCAGGTGCTGGTAGAAGCTGGTGACGGCGCTGACCATCGCGGCCCGGGTGGCGAGGGGGGCGCTCTCGTGCTCGTCGGAGATCCACACTCCGATGTTGGCCCGCACGCAAAGGTAAGGGTCGAGCCCGCCGCCGAGGTCGCACCAGTTGAGCCAGGCGGTGGTGTAGGCGCGGTAGTGGCGGCGGGCCTCGGCGGAGAACGAGCCGGAAGCCAGCTTGTACGGGGAGCCCTCAGTGGTCCAGGCGGCGAGCTGCCGGTAGGCGTCGTGGGCATCCTCGCACGGGGTCAGGCGCTCTGGCCCGCAGTCGGTCGAGTGGCGGTGCAGCAGGGCGTTCGTCACTCCAGGACTCTAGCGACCCTAAGTGTGGTAACGGACTTGCCCCACACGCACCCGATCGCTCAGCCGCACGATGTCGTTCGTCGTCCTCATTACATCCTTCTGTTGTCGCCGTCGTGAAAAGGCAACAGCGGGCCCCGAGGTCCGGGACCCGCTGCTGCTCGTCAGAGCCTGTCCAGGTATCAGCCGAAGGACGGCACTATCTTCTTCTTGCCGCCCTCTTCCTTCCAGGCGACCTTCGCGTCAAAGGTCTTGCCCTTCGACGAGACGAATCCCGTGCCCTGGATGGTCTTGCCGGCTGCCAGATCTTTGCGCTGCGCATCGGTGAAGGTCACCTGGCACCAGGACCGCGGCGGCTCGTCGCCAGAGCCGAAGTCGGAGACGATCTTCTTGGCCTTCGCGTCCCAGCTGACCTTGCAGCCGAAGGTCTTACCGGTCCTCGCGCTGACGAAGTCGTCGATCTCCAGCGCCTGGCCCGCGAGGAGCGCCGTGACCTCCGCCGGCGTGAACGGCCGACCAGACCACTTCGTCGGCTTGTCCAGTCCCTCCAGCTGGAACCCGACGAACTTGCGGCCCTTGAAGTCGCCGACGCCGAGCGCACCGGTGGCCGTGAAGGGCTTGTCCGCCTTCGACCTCGCCTCGAACGAGATCGTCTCGCCCACGAGCAGCTTCGCCACCTCGTCGTCGCTAAACTCGTGGCCCGACCAGATCTTCTTGAAGGCGACCTTCTTCGGCCCGCCCGGAGCGGCCTGCCATACACCCTCAGCGCGCGCAGCGACCACCTGCTTCTTCAGGCCCAGCTCGGCGCGCATGGACGCGGCGTTCTTCGTCATCGTGACGATGTCCTCGCGCACCCAGTCGGCGACGACGGCCAGGCGCTCCTCGGCTGTCGCCGACCCGGCGGCGATGTCGCGCATGTCGGCGTAGACCTTCTCGGTGAGTCCGAGGTCGCCGATGCGCGTGCCCGGCAGGAGCCGCCAGCTCATCTCGCCGGCCTGCGCCAGCCTGAGCTTCCGGCCCTTCTCCGTCAGCAGCGGGTACTTCGCCTTGCCATTGGTGACCTCGGAATACGTCGAGGTGCGGGTCGCGCCCGTGCCCACGTCGCGCTTCTCCAGCTGCTTCATCAGCCACTTCATCGTCGGATGCTCGGAGCGCTTGTTCGCGCCCTCGAAGATGAACGGCTCCGCGATCTGGCCCAGGCCCTTGCTGGACTCGTTCGCGTCGCCTTCGGCCGTGTCGTCGCCGGCGTCCGGATCGAACACGGCCCGCCAGCCGGGGCTCTTGGGCACGTTGGCGATGCCGACGAAGTCCGGGCATTTCTCCACGTGGCCCTTCTGCTGCTCGTAGAGGTAGTCCTCGGCGAGCATGGCCAGGTAGTTCTTCGCGAGCATCTCGTAGATGAACCGTCCGGCCTCGCCGTACTTGTGCTCGACCTCGTCCAACGAGGAGGGCACCTTCGGTCCCGGACGATTCGCGCCGTGCGCGCCCTGAGGCTTCACGTGTGTGGACCGGGGCCGGCGGTGCGTCAGAAGCGCAGCGTCGACGCCGACCACGGCGGCGATCTTGCCGACCAGCGGGGCGAGGTCCTTGAACTGCTCGGGCGTGATCGTCTTGTCCTCCGTGCGCGGGTACGAGACGACCTGGTCCTCGTACATCTTCTGGTAGGTCGAGAGCGTCAGGTTCGCCTTCACACCCTTGCCGACGAGCATCGAGGACAGGGACGCCAGGTCGAGCAGCTTCGGCGGCGCGGTCTTCTTGCCCGCCTTGCTGTCCAGGACGACAGGCGAGGAGCCGTACTGCTGCGGCACCTGGCCCTTCTGGTCGAACCGCGGCTCATCTGGGTTCGTGTACATGACGTCGTTCTCGTCGCGGAAGCGGTTCTGGAAGAACGGCTTCTTGACGTACGCGTCATAAGACTTCTGCTGGTCGCCGACGAGAGAGACCATCGCCGACTTCAGCCGGCCCTGGCGCAGCATGAGGTCCTGACCGGACTGGCGGCCCATCGCCGTGGCGATACGGGTGAACTGCATCGAGAGGAAGTCCCACTGCGAGCGGTACATCGCCTTGCGGTAGTCGCCTTCGTCCTGCATGGACTTCACCGGCCGGCGCTGTTCGAATGCCTTCTGGATCGAGGCCTTCGACTCGTCGGTGAACTCCATGCGGCTGAACCGCTTGCCGTGGAAGCCGAGTTCATCGATCGCCTCCCAGAAGAGCAAATCGCCCTCGCCGGACGGATCCAGGTCCGTGGCGATGACGATTTCGTCGCCGCGGCTGAGCGCAGAACGCAGAGTCTTGATGATGTCCGCGACGTTCTTCTGCGGCTCGCGCTTCCACGAAAGATCCTGCGGGTTCCACGGCAGATTGCCCAGGTCCCACGTCTGATAGGCGTCCGCGATCGAGGAGTCCACCATCGTGTGTGGCTGGGCGAACTCGTAGAGATGACCCCTCAGGCTCGCCACCTCGTAGGCCGTGCCCTTGTAGCTGCCCTTCGTCCCGCCGAGGGCGCTGGCCATGTTCCTCGCTGCGCTCGGCTTCTCTGCGACCACGATCGCAACCATGTCGACTCCTTCTCGTCGGTGACTTGGGAACGAGTACAAGCCTACTCGAAAAGGGTGTTTGAATGAGAGATGAAAGGGATATGAAAGGTTCTTGAATGGCGCGAGGGTCATGTAAGGAAAGCCGGCGCCGGCACGCTGTTCGAGCAATCGCCGCTCGTCAAAAAAGAGACGACCCCGAGAAGCTGTGCTTCTCGGGGTCGTCATCTGTCGAGCGCTGTCACCGCCCAGTCGGCAACGCCACGCCGAGCCGGACGCGGTACACCCGCAGCACCTTGCCGAGCGTCTCGAGTCCCTCACAGGGTGCTTCAGACCTTCCTCCAGCTCCTTCAGTCGGACGGGCCGCACACCGGCCATCTCGGCGACTTGCTTGCGCGTGGCCTGACCCCTGAGCTTGATCAGCAGTTCCGGCAGGTCCGAGGTCAGGTCCTCGAACATCCGGAACTTCTCCCGCTCGCCCATGCGCGTGTGGCCGACATGGGTCGCGCCACAGCTCTCTTCGCACCAGTACCAGCTCGTCGACGCATCTTCCCGGAGCTTCGCGGGGATCTCCTGCTCGCTCCGGTAGCGGCGCTTGAAGACCCACGTGCCGCCTTCGCGCTGCGTCCGGCATCCGCGCGGCGCGTCCTCGGGCCGCGAGCCGGCGCGGCCATACCCGCACTCCGCGGAGTGCAGTACAAGCCGAGGTACACCGGGTCCTGGGCGCGGAGGCCCAGACCCTTGCCGCACGTCTTGCAGCGCTGCCGGCGGGGAAGAGCTTCTCCTTGCTCGTCGTGGTCATCGAATCGGCCGTCCTTCCCGCTCGCGTTCAAGCTTCAGCTGCTTCCTGGTCGCCTCCCGGGCCATGTCCCGGAAGTGGATCGCCTCCTTGTGGGTGATCGGCGCGTCGTGGAGGTTGTGCGAGCCCCGCAGGAAGTTCTCCGTGCGGTCGGCGATGGAGTAGGCCAGCGCCTGCTCGACTACCGCGCTGGTCTGGCGCACCTCGCCCAGCTCGTCGCGCAGCTTGCGCAGCAACCCGTCCCGCTCGCGTTCAGCGGCCTCGATGTTCGCCAGGCGTGCCACCACGCTGCCCAGCAGCGGGTCGCGGGAGCGGAACAACTCGACGGCGCGCTCGGTGGCAGGATCGGCATCAAGGTGCAGGTCGAGCTGCGCCAGCAGGAACGCCGTCACCAGCGTGCCCTGGCTCAGCCGCTGGCTGAACTCCCGAGCAGTGCTGTCGCTCACGTCCAGCTCACGGACTGCGGCTGCTCGCAGCTGCTCCCGCAGCGCGTTCATGATGCTCTCGGGCAGCGCCTTGATGTGCGGCTGGCTCTGCACGCCGGTGAGCCGGAAGCCCGACTGGGGGAGCGTGGCGGTCTTGGCTGTGCTGCCCGATCCGCCCTTCGTTGCCGCGCTCTGCACGGCGTCCTGATGGTCGGTGAGCTGAAGCGAGCCGGGCGTTACATGCTCGGGTTCATCCGGTGTGGCGACGACGTCGTGAGAAGTGACCACCGCTGCGGCAGCGTCCTCGACGTCTGGCTGTGCTCCGGGAGTCGGAACAACATCAGTCATAGGGCCTGCCGGCGTACCGCCCGGGAGCATCCCGGCAGTTCCTCCCTGTCCACCGCCGTCACCACCACCACGATGGTTGGATCCGCCGGCCCGCTCGGAGTCGCCGGCGCCGGGCTCGTAGTCCGGCTCCAAGTCCAGGCGATCCTCTTCGGCGTCCACGCCGGGATCAACCTGCAGACTTTCAACCTCGGGTTGAGAGTCGACGTCGCCGGCCTCGTCAAGCTGCGCCTCCGGCTCGGGCGTTGCCACCTCAGACTCAGGGTGTGCCGCCTGGGCCTGGACGCGCTTGAGCTCCTCGCTCCCGCCGCGCCGGTAGACGTCGAGGAAGGACGTGTCCACCTCCATCACTTCGGCAGTGGGTGTGGTCGCTTCCAGCATCTCTGCGAAGTCCCGGCTCATCCGAGCTCGCCGTCCTCGTCATCCAGGAGGTAGTTGTCGCCGCGGGTGAGCCCGATGAGGGAGTCGAAGCCTGTGGTGACGACGCGTTCGAGGTTCGCCGAGTTCTTCGCCAGTGCCGCGACCTGGTCGACAAGCTCGTTGAGTCGCGCGATCTCCAGGGCTGGCAGGTCGTAGTCGAGGTTCTCGCGTCGGATCTTCTCGACCACCGCCTCGGCCACGTACTCGTTCACCGAGGAGAACCCGCGCTTGTCAGCCCAGTACGCCGCGCGCTGCTTGTCGTCCGGGTCCAGCCGGACGAACATGCCCTGACGGCCGCTGCTGCTGTTGCTCTGCGCACCCGGGGGCTTCTTCTTCGGGTCGCGCGCAGGCTGGGCTGTCTTCTCCCGCTCCTGTGTGCCGGCCATGCGCGACCACTCCTCGCATTGTTTGGCTGATCTATGAGGGCATCTTATCAATGCTATTGAATAAGCCACCTGCAGTCATTTTGTTTGGGCTCGAATATCAGTAGGGTCGCAGCCGCGCCCAGTCAATCCCCCTCTGGCGGCGCATCACCGCAGCGGGTGTCCCTGCTCGATTCCTCTCCCCTCGGGCGGGGTCACCTGCTGCGGGCCGTGCCCACCTTCGCGGTACGGAGAGAAGAGAGAGTGGCCCGGCGCGCGACATATCGCACCGGGCTCTCCGTCTGTCTGATGGATCCCGCTCAGGAGCCGGGCGCGGGAGCCGGCGTCGCGTTCGTTGTGCAGTCGACGAGCCCCTGGGCGAACCTCGGCGACCGCCAGATCGCCCTGTCCTTGTCGTTCGGCAGGTGTTCGACGACCGACCCGGTGCCGAGGGGTGCGCCGCCGGCGAAAAAGTGCAGCGCCTCCTGGCTGAAGCCCGCGTTGTAGACCAGAGTCGACAGGCACTGGCCGGCCGCCGCGTAGGTCTTCTTCTGGCCCTCATCCCGGGCGTAGGAGGAGAACATTGAGACCAGGCCCTCGGTGAGCTCGATGGACGAGTTGACCGGCTGATCCGCGCGGACCGGGTAAACCGGCTTCAGGTTCGGCTTACCAACTACAGTTTTTGCGGCTGCCTTCGGCGGCATGTAGCTCTGAGTCTCGGCGCTGCTGCCGTTCGGAAGTACGGCCTTGTCGATGCACGCGTCGATGTCCTCGCGCAGCGACCGCGAGGCCAGGAGCGCAGCGTCGTCCTCGCTCACCTTGTTTAGTCCGTCGATGACTGCGTCCGCGTCGTCGCTGTCGGCCTTGACGATGTAGACCAGTGCCTCCTCCGGCATTCCCGCCTTCCGCGCTGCGCTGGCTAGGCAAGCTCCGCCGTCCTTTCTGGAGATCCCGGTGCCCTGGAAGGCGAGCTTGTCCAGCGCCTCGCCGAGGGCCTTGTCGGCGACCTTGACGGTGCTCACGGTCGGACTCGGCGCAGACGGCGCCTGGGTTGTGCTGCCGTCGCCACTGGAGCATCCGGCGAGCAGAACGCCCGCGGCCACAGTGAGTACTGCGGTCGCGGGCGTAGCCTTCCTCGTCCTCCAGGTCTTCATCGCTTCTCACCTCGCCTCTTCTGTCGGCGACCAGTCC
The DNA here is from genome assembly GCF_043200575.1 of Streptomyces sp. NPDC048392. Classification (NCBI taxonomy): domain Bacteria; kingdom Bacillati; phylum Actinomycetota; class Actinomycetes; order Kitasatosporales; family Streptomycetaceae; genus Streptomyces; species Streptomyces sp. NPDC048392. The sequence goes on along the minus strand of NZ_JBICYB010000064.1, from coordinate 11,387 downwards.
GATTGAATCGACTGGCCTTCGAGGGTATCTTATTCGAATGCTTATCGAGTGGCAGTCTGCGGTTAGTCGGGATGCCGCGAGGTAAGGGAGTGCAGAGGGCGCGCCGAGCGGAGCCCGGGCGCGCAGGATGCCTGCGGGTCTGTTTGGCCTTGGGGATCAACGGAGTTGATCCGGGAGGTCTCTGCGACACGTCGTGCGCGTGTCGGCTACAGGTGGCCCCCTGTCGGGCGGCCGTTCGTGGGCTTCTCATCTCCTCCTACGACGGGCTGCTCGCCATGACTGCTCTTGCTTCTGCTCGGGCCACCACCGACGTCGATCTGCTGACGCTCACGTTGCATGTCAGCGATGACCAGAAGACCTGGTATCGATCGCTTTCGAGGGCGAGAACCCGGTCTACAACGACGAGCAGGCCGCCGCCTGGCTCAAGGAACGGCCGTACCTCGCCGTCGAGATGGACGCCTCGACCTGTTGCGGCCAGTTCCCTCGGGCCTTCAACGCGGTGTTCACGTCCACCACCCATGACCAGCAGCTCGTGCAGGTGCACGCGCTCTGACGCGCGCCTGGTTCCAGAAGGAGAGCACCGGCCATGACCATGCATGCTGCGCACGCACCCGCGCCGATGAAGCCCGGTCCGGTCGTCTACACCGACCGGCAGCTCCTGCGCGTGCTCATCCGCCTGGCGCAGGGGGAGAGCACCCTCGGACGTCGCACGTTCGAGCAGCGCCGCAGGGGGGCCGACCCGTCGTCTCCGCTCTACGAGCGCCGCTTCGGCAGCTGGAACCACGCGCTGGAGCTCGCGGGCCTCGACGCGGTCGCACAGCCCGAACAGCTGCAGGACGCGACGACGAAGTGGACCCAAGAGCAGCTCATCGCCGCGATCCGCCGATGTTTGCTGGTGACGGGATCCACGACGCTGGCGTCCTACGAGGCCTGGCGCACGGATCCGGCGAATCCGAAGCCTGATGTTCCGCCGGCCACCACCATCCGCTTTCGGATGGGCAGTTGGTCACGAGCCACCGAGCTGGCTTGCAACTGAAGTCCATCGGCATCTGCGTGACCACGTACTTCTGGCACGGGGAGCCGGTCGAGACTCCGTTCCCGACCATCGACGGAATCCAGGTCTTCGCGGGCCGCTACACGGTGGGGGAACTCTGATGCTCAACAAGATCGCTATGGAGCCAGGCGAGTGCACGTTGTGCGGTGCGAAGGCGCTGCGATGGCGGAAGGGGCAACAGGCGGAGGACTGGGAGTCGCTGTTCGAGACCGACTGGAAGCACGCCGGCCGCCCCACGAAGGACGGGATTCAACAGTGTGTGATCATCTCGCGCGGCACGCACATGCCGAAGCGGAGAAGGCGTTCAAGCCGACGCCGGGCGTCGAGGTGGAGCAGTTCGAGGTGCGGTACTTCGCGCCGCGCGCCCACCACATGCACGGGTCGAACCCGGGAGGGTTCGCCGGATCCATGGTCATCGGGGATCAGGAAGAGGCGGAGCGAAACGCGGACAAGTCCACGAACGGGACGGACTCGGCGTACGTGTACCGGGTGGTCAACGGGGTGACGGAGCAGAGGGCGTGCTACGTCGGCAAGAGGGACAGCTCTGCATGAGCATCGCTCTCATCGGCCGCGACCACTCCACGTCACCGACTACGACCAGATCACGGACGGCGACGAGGAAGCGCTCGCGGAAAAGGCAGTGCAGCAGGAGGCCGAGCACCCGGACGACTGGTGGGTGTGGGAGCTGCTGTGCGACGACTAAGAGCGAGCCCTGCGCATGGTCTGGGATGCGTTCTTCGAGCGTTGGGGCCCCCATGTTCGACGGGGTCGAGGAGCACGAGGGGATGGAAGACGGGATGGGCACGGGATGACGAAGACGTACGAGTACACATTGCTGGGGCGCCGGGACTGGGGCGGTGACCTGCGCGTCGAGCATGTCGGTGTGAACTGGCCGGAAGACAAGATCGAGCGGGAGGCCGACGCGCTTGACGAGGACGGGTGGTGCGACACGTTTGAGGCCGAGACGGTCGCAGAGGCGTTCCGAGCGGCGGGCGAGCAGTACTGCGACGAGACGCAGATCGACTGCGCGTCCAGGCTGCTCGACGACCGAGGAGTCAAGCCGAAGGTGATGTACCAGGGCCGGACGCTCCAGGAGCCGTCGGCGGCATGAACGGCCCGGCATGGGGGGCGGGTTCGACTCCCGCACCGGTCGCGCAGCAGTCCATTCCTGTTCGGAAGGAGAGGTATGAGTGGGTACGGAAGCATCGGCGCGGTGCGCAACGCCATCACGGAGACGCTGACGGCGGAGGGTCGCGAGCCGAACGCCTACAACATCGCCGGGATCGCGCGGGACGTCTTCACGGCGCGCAGCGGCGGCGGGTACAGCGCATCGCTTGACGCCGAGGTCTGGCGGGCCGCCGTCGACAAGCACCGCCGCCCGTTCGGGCTCGGCGACCTGGTGCGTGTCGAGGTCATGACGAAGACCGGGCACACCGAGCTGCACTACGGCAAGATCTCCCAGTTCCGGAAGGCCAACGGCGGCATCTACCGCGGCCGGCCGGCCAAGCCGCACTCCGTGTACGTCGAGCTGGACCATCACACCAACGGCGGCTGGCTGTGCCCCCTCACGGAGGTCACCCCGGCGATCGACGACTTCGAGATCATCCGGGACTGGTCGACGATTCATGCGGGGTGCTTGTCGTGGGACTCCGCCTACAAGTGCCTGCGGTGCGGGGCGCACACCTACAAGGGCGCGCGGGTCATGGCCGTGCACAAGGTCAGCGGACAGCGTGTCCGCCTATGTGAGCAGTGCTTCAACGACGACGAGCTGGGGCGGCTCGGGCATGAGGTCATGTTCTACGAGCGCAACAGCAGGCAAACGATCACCGAGCTGACCGAGAACCCGGAGCTGATCACCGAAGCGGCCAGCGACTCCTACTACGGGAAGTCCGACGGCGAGGTGTACCGGGAATGGGCGGACGCCTTCCCGTGGATGGTCCCGGTCGAGGCCGCCGAGCTGTACGCCGCGTGGAAGGAACAGACGCGCGCGTCCGACGCCGCGTGAGGCAGTAGCAGCAGCAGTTCAGGTCGGGCCCGGCGAATCTTCCGTTCTAGTGGTCGTCGCAACACCCCAGCTCAAGGGGTGCGATGTACCGCATCGTGGTCGGCGAGCAGCACCCCGGGACATCCCGCGGGTACCGGCTGGAGGATCTGGACGACACGGACGCCGCCGCAATCCGCGAGGGCCGCATGGTGCAGGCGGCCATCGGGCTGGAGAAGCAGCGCAGCGACGGCAATTGGGTCCGTAAGGCCGACAAGATCAACTTCGGACCTTGTGCGCTGGGACGATGAACCTTGTCGAGAGGTTCTGTCTTTCCAAGTGGAAGGCACTTTCTGCATGCAGGGTATCGGTTCGCATCCCAAGGCTCATGTGAACCGCCCTGGGTTCGGTAGGGATTTCCCGAGGCCGTCTACGCCGAGAGCCTCCACCGGCTGCTGCCGTTCCTGGAATGCCTGTCCCAGACGCGGAACGCCGGCCTGGGCCCGGACGGCAGCGACGGACTGGGTGGCCTGCTGCTCGTACGCCGCACATTCGGCCCGGAGTTCCTGCCGCTGAGGCGCTGGAAGCCCGGTTCGGACGTCGCCGGCGGCGACCGGGGCGCGGAGATCCGCCTCGGTCAGATGCACCTCACCCTCGCGCTGCGGAAGAACGTCGACGACGAGAGCGACATCGGATTCGACGTGATGCTGCCGTACCCGCACGACGGCGTTTGCACCGGCTACGCCTTGGCAGCCCGCCCACAGCGTCGACGACGAGGACATCGTCTGTACCGTCCACGGCCCGAACGACAACAACGTCCGAGACGACGCTCCCCAGGACCGCGCCGACCTCGAAGTGCAGGCAGCGGACCCGATCCGCGAGTACGCCGCGCTACCGACGGCCCCCACCCACATCCGGCCCTCCTCGGCCACCCCACAACTTACGGAGAACCCGATGGCTGCTGTTCTGACCAAGTTCGACACCTTCGCCGCGCTCGACACCGGCTTCTCCGCAGACCTCGCCGCCCTCATCGGTAGCGACGCGCCGCGCGCGCTGGCCCCGACCCGGTTCATCGACCTGGTCGAAGACGTCCGCGATGTCCTCGCCGCGTCCCGCCTCAGCCACCTCGAGGACGCCAGCAACAGCCTAGACTCCGCCGTCACCCACCTCACCGACGCACTCACCAGCCCGGACGGCGACCAGCGTTCGCTCCTGGCCTGGGCGCGTACCCACCTGCGCGACGCGATCGACACGGCCCGCTGAACCCCGCGTGAGTTGAGCGCACTCCGTGCCGCCCCGGGCCCCTGCACCCGCAGGACCGGGGGGGGCGCGGTCGACAGGCCGCCACCAACGCAGCAGATCCATTCCGTACGACCGGGATTGTGACTGCCGACTTGTCACAAGCCAGCAGCTCCGCGAAGAAGGCGGCCACGGGTTCGATCTCGACCCCGTCCGAGTCCAGGAGAACAAACGGCCTCCATGGATCTCGCGTCTCCGCCAGCTGTCCGGTCTCGGGCAGCAGGAAGGAGTACTACGCGCCCATGAGAACACCCACCTGCGTTCCAGCATCGAGGGCTGGCTCGCGGACCCCTCCGCCCCCATGCGCCCAGCGCGAGAACGCGCACGCCGCCGTACTGATGGTCATCGCCGACCATTCGCGCGAGCCGACGCCGACCGAGGACACCGAGTTCGCCGACAAGGTCCTCACCGCCCCCCTCGGCGAGATCCTCACCCACGAGCCGTCCGGCGTCACCTTCCGCACCGAGGAGAGCTGAACATGAACATTCCCGTTTTCCGCAGCCGCTACGGCGGCTCGATCCAGTGGCGCGACGGCAAGCAGCACCTCGCGGACCCGGCCGTCAACCACGGCTTCCACCACATCGTCGCCTGGCACATCCTGCTGGGCTCGCACGCCTACTACATCATCGACCGCTGCGCCGAAGCGAAGACCGACGGTGCTCCGAAGGACGTCTTCTCCTTCGACACCATCGACCGCTTCCAGCCGGCCGAGCGCAAGAGCTGGAAGCGCTGGAGCACATTCGGCGGCACCGACCAGGTCTGCGAAAGCATCGAGAACATCGTCGCCGACCTGAACCGCCACACCAAGGCCCTCGCCACGCACCGTGCCACCATGAAGGGAGCCGGCCGATGAGTCCGATCGGGCTGCGCACGATCATTCACACCGCGCTGAACGCCAAGGCCGGCACCCAGTACAGGTGACATCCTCACCATAGAACCAATCCCACCTGTGCCCTTCGAGCCGGTACGCCTGTCGGGTACCGCGCCGGACCCGATGGGCGCGATCCGCACCCACCTGATCGAGGTCAGCGAGGAGCTGACGCCGCCTGCTTCCGTAGCCCCCGGCCCGTGTGGTCGGGGGACTCTTGCACCTACGAGGCCGAGCTCGCCCGGGTGCCGGCTGCCGCCGGTGCCACTGTCGTGGACTGGACCGTCTGGACTGCAAGACGCGGCGGTTGAAGGGCAAGTCCGACGCGATCGCCGCTTACACCGCCGCGACGGCCGTGCTGTCCGGCTGGGCCACCGGCACACCGAAGAGCCGGGACGGCGTGGTCGAGGCAGTGCGGGTGCTACAGACGGCCCCCTCGCCACCAGACCCTGGATGCCGAGATCGCCGAGCTGGATACCCAGATCGGTCTGCCGATAAGCAGGCGGCCCTCACGCTGCTGGAGCTGTTCGGCGTCGGCCCCGAGACAACCGGCCAGCTGCTGGGCTCAGCCGGGGCCAACCCGAACACATGCGGTCCGAGGGGGCGTTCGCGCACCTCGCCGGTGTCTCTCGGATCCCGGCCTCGTCCGGCCACACTCACCGTCACCGCCTCAACCGCGACTGCGACCGGGCCGCGACAACGCGCTGCACACCATCGTGCTGGTCCGGATGCGCTTCGACGAACGCACCCGCGCCTACGTCGAACGCCGCACCAAGGAAGGGCTATCGAAGAAGGACATCATGCGCTGCCTCAAGCGAATCGTCGCCCGCGAGGCCCACCGCGCCCTGACCAGCACACCGGCCACGCACATCACTCAAACAACCCCGCTCCAGCTGCTTGACAGCTATATAGGCGACCCGAGAACGGAAAATTCGATGAGCGCCAAGCTGTACGACGGGCTGCGGCTGACCGCGCACGCGCCCGACCTCTTCGAACTCACTCGCCTGATCTCCAAGCGCATGCACGAGGTCTACCGCGAGCTGGCTGTACCCGTCATCGCCAGGAACGTCGCCCGCGTCGTCGACGACGCCGAAGTACGCGAACGCGACATGGGCGGCCCCCTGCACAACTACCTCGTCTACCGGGCCCGGAAGCTCTGGCTCGACGAGCAGGCCGGACTCGATGACCGCATGACATTCCACGATCCGCTGCGCTTCAGCATCGTCTTCGGTCAGGTCGACGACGAGTGGGGCACACACCGGCTGGCGTACCCCTTCGCCGGGAACCGCGCGTACACCGACGCGCTCCTGGCCCTCGAAACCGATGGCCACCCGATCTTCGTCGACTACCACTACCAGAACCAGGCTGACCGGCCGGCGGAGGTCTCGGACGACGAGTGGACGCATCGGCGCGACGACTGGAACCATCTGCTCGACGCCGAAGATCCTGAGACCGACGGCACCTTCGAGCACCTGCCCGGCTGGCAGCTCCCGGACAGCATCGAGGGCGTCTTCGACGCGGTGCTGCACGGATACAAGAACACCGTCATCGATCTGAACGCGCACCGCAGCATCGAGTACCGCATGCGCCAGACACTCAACCGGGCAGTGACCCTCGACCTGGACCTCGATCCGGTCGACGGCATCAACAGAGTGCTAACCCGTAACCAGTGCATCGAGCGTGCGATCTCGCAGTACCTCGACACTGCCGAGGGACAGGCTATGCCGCGGCCCGCGCCACTGCCGGGCGCTCGGGAACTCGACGTCATGATCAGCGAGTTGCCGCCCGTCTATGAGCCTCCATCTGAAGCCGTTGCCCGGATCGGCGAGCTCTATCGCGAGCAGGCGCTGGCTGGTGACTGACCTGGATCGACGCAGTCGATCCGGGAGCAGATCTGCAGAGGCATCTGCATCCCCCTCGCTCAAGGGCGCGATTGCTTCATCCCACCGCTGTACTGGCATCCATGAGGCCGGTTGCGCGAAAGCGGAGGCATCAGCTGATCCCGCCCGTGGGCGTCCCTCATCCACATCACGAGAAGAGCGAGACCACCATGGCTGAGTCTACGACCACCGTGAAGCACGACGTCACCGTCGACTTCGGCGGCATCGAGCTGACCGGAGCGCTCGTCCACGACGACGCGAACCGTGTGCTGGAACTCGAACTCGACGAGGGTCCTGAACCCATCTCGATCAGCCTGCAGGGCTACGGTCTCACGTCCGAACGCGGGAACGTGTTCATCAAGGACTGGTCCGAGCACTCGGGCCTGACGGCTCGCCTGGAGCGGGCGGGTCTGGTGAAGCCCGTGCACGCACTCACCGTCGGACCCTTCGGTTCGACGGCCTACGAAGTGCAGGTGACGCTGTGAGTCTCGGGATCCTCATTGCCGTCGGGCTGGTCCTGCTGCTGTTCACCCTGGCAGTCGTCCACCGAGGCAAGATCGTCGATCTCGAACACTCCTACCGGCTTGCCTGCAGGACCACACGAGCGGACCAACTGGAGGCCGAGTTGCGGGACATCCGGGCATCACGCCAGAGGTCTGATCGGAGGTGTCGGGGGAGTGGCCGGACCCAGCGAAGAACACGAGTCTGATCGACAAAGCCGATTCGGGACTCGGAATGACAAGCATTCGATCAGCACAGCTGATTCGGAAGAAGCACTGAAAGAGAACATCATCTGATCAGCGAAGCTGATCCGGATGGTGGCATGACAGACAACTGGGCATCTCAACAACCCGTCCAACTGCGCGCGGACGATGACATCGAGCCGGGCGCTGCGCTGTACTCAAGGAGAATCCACCATGTCGAACCCGAACAGCACCGCTTCCGTCATCGGCCGCCTGGCGAACGACCCGAAAGTCTTCGAGAACAAGGACGGCTCCAAGAAGGTCATGCTCACCGCCTTCGTCGACCGCAGCTACACCGACGCCCAGGGCAACCGCATCTCCGACGCCCTTCCGTTCGAGGCTTTCGTACGCGCCCAGACCCCGGGCATCGGCCCCTTCGCGCACGTGCACAAGGGTGACCTGGTCTCCCTCAGCTACGAGCCCCGCATGAACCGCTACACCAAGAACAGTGTGGAGGTCTTCGAGGTCAAGCTCGAGATCCAGAACATCTCCTTCCTGGAGTCCCGCGCGACCACCCAGGCCCGCCTGGCCGAGCGCGTTACTAAGGCCGAGGCCCAGAACCAGGACCTGCAGGCCCATGCTCCCGCCCCAGTCGCAGCTGCGGCACCGGCTGTCGTGCACGCCGCCAGCGCCGTGGACGAGCAGCTGCCCTTTAACCCCGGGCCGCGTTAGTCGCTCCGGGGCCACCTGCACCTGCCCGGCCCCGCATCCGTACGGGGCCGGCGCCGGCTACCTCAGGATTAGAGCCGCCTCGTAACGTCAACTGGGCAGGTGTCGGCGTGGAGCCGGTAGGAGTCGAGCAGGTCGTCGATGGTGAGTCGGTGGGCGGCGATCTTCAACCACATCGGCTCTTCGTGCCACCTCGGTGAACATGTCCGCGAGGCGAATGCCGTCCGCGTCTGCGACTGCGTCGAAACCGCCCAGTAGGGCATGCCAGGCCGCCACCGACCGAACAGGGGTGGCCCACCCTCCAGGATCCCCCTCGATGGAAGAACTCGATGAGGCCACGCTCAACCCGCCCTCCGGCCGCCAGAGTCGAATAGGCCTGGCGTAGCCACGGCTCCAACGACCCGGACCTCCTCATCATGTGACACGAGCCGACACAGCACGACCGCGACCGCGGACTGACCACCGCGGATGTTGTCGCACGCTACCCCGAGGCTGAGTTCGTCATCGCCGGCCTCGCCTGGTTCCCCAGCGAGGCCGAACACCACAGGTTTTTCCTCACCGGGTACGGCGCACCCGAACCAGTCACCTTCCCCGAAGAGACAACCGCCGTCGCGATGTGGGCACACGGCTACCTCAGCGCCGCGAACGCGATGGGTGGATGGGGAGCGTTCGCAGCGGGAATCGAGGTCCGCGAGGACCGCGAGGCCGCCGACTGGGCCGACGAGGCATCCCGTAACCCCCACCTGTAACCGCAGCCGCCGCAAGAAGACGTAGCGTCCCGGCAGCCACCTTCCGGGGCACGCCCCGCGGTTCACCGCGGCCTTGTTCTGGCGCCGCTTCCGTGCCCCCTCACGCAGGCCCACCCCGCCGCCCTCCCAGACCGGGTGGGCTGCGCGTACCCGCCTCGCCCGCTGCCCCGGCTGTCTTGGCGCGGCAGAGCGCCGCGCCTGAGGCTCTGAGCACCTCTGCGGCAACGCACCGGCCTGCCTGGGGCAACATTCCAATGGAGCACCGAATGGAAACGCAGTTTTACGTGCACCTCGACTTCCCGGCAGCCGCGTGTGTCCTGGCCCACCTGTCCTACTCGCCGGACACCCCGAGGTCACCTTCGACCTGGGCGGTGACCATGCCCCAGTGACGTGGACCCTAGGGCGGGAGCTGCTGAGGGACGGACTGAGCGGGCCCGCAGGAATGGGCGATGTGCAGATCGACCCCACCGATCTGCCTTCGCACACATTGCGCCTTCGCCTGGATTCCCCGCACGGGACCGCCGAGTTGAGCCTGCCTGGTCAGGCGCTCGGCGACTTTCTCCGACGGACCGCGAAGGCCGTGCCCTACGGCCGGGAGGCGGAAACGCCCGGGTTCCTCACGAACCTGGACCGCGCGCTGGCCAGCATGCTCGCCGATCCCTGCTGATCGGGGCACCCTCAACTCCCGCGCCCGCCATCTCCCTTCCCCGAGCAGTTCCCCACCGGGCACGTCCCGGTGTTGCGGCACTACGTGCTCCACGACGGCGTCTCCCCCTGCCCCGGGTGCGGAATCGCCATCGTCTGTGAGGAGTAGGTGCGAACACCGTGAGATCCTGCTCCGTCGCCTGCGAAGGCAGCACCGTCGGCACCCCCATCAGTTCCTGCGAGTGACGTGATGCGCGAGAAGTGAACCCCGACCGTCCGAGATCAGAGCAGCTGATCAGGGCGATCTACGACACACCACCACGACTTCTGCACGGAGTGGTTCGAATCCGCAGTGCGCCGACTGTTCCTCGGTGTACGCCAGTTGGTACACCGTGCAGACCGACCGCGGAACAGGTTCGATTCCTGAGCACTGCAGCTGATCCCTGCGGTGCGCCCCTGGAGATCCTCCGCGGCTCCGGCTTCCCCAGCACCCCGGGGCGCGCTCTGCCTTCGGGCAGCAGCTGCGCCGGGGTGCTGTGTTTTTTCTTCTTCATGGCTCGTCTTACTCGTCCCCGTGAAGGCAGTGAGCACAAGGGATCAGCGGAGCTGATCCGGATCTGGCGTTGAAGAACATCCTCCTCACGTCAGGAGCCGAGCCATGAACTGCCCGAATTGCGCCATCGACATGGAGTCGAACGCTCACGGCGTCCGCGGCGGCAAGAAGACCAAGAAGGTCACGCACACGTGCTCCGAGTGCGGCTACAGCGAGACTCGCTGACCAGCGGCTTCTTCGCCCTGCCTTTCCTCCTCCCCTCCACTGCGGTCTCGAAGGAAACCACGCCGATGAATGCACTTCAGACCATGCACGGCTTACCCGTCATCCCCATCGTCTTCGCTGCCGCCCTCGCGACGATGAGACTCGCCTTCCTCCTGCCGGACCTGATCGGACGGAAGCCGAGGGCCAAGGACTACGGCAGCAAGACCGAGCAGCGCGTCCGTCCCGCCGTCGGCTCCTACGTGCTCCTCGCTGAGACCAGCGGATACCTCGAATACGAGTTCGGCGCAGTTCCCGGCAGCATCGGCATCATCGTCCGACATCCCCGGAACCGCATTGACGACACCGGGATGTTCGCCCACTGGCCGACGGAGCCGGACGACCTCGTACACCAGAACCTCGCCACTCTGGAGGCCGCACGCATCTAGGGCGTGCGCCGCGAGCTCGACGAGCTCGCCTTCCGCGAACCCATGCCGGCAGCCCCCCAGCACTAGCACTGACCAAGGAGCACTGACCATCATGAGTTTCCTCAGCCGCATCGGCTTCGTCGAAACCGAAGAACAGGAGCGGACCCGGCTGGCCCAGGCCTCCGAAGGCTCGCTGAACCACTACCTGTCCACCCTGCCCGTGACGGGTCTTGTCCCCGATGAGTGGACACCTGTTCGTTTCGTTATGCGGCAAATGTCAGGGGAGCTGACTGCTGTTCGTAGGCGATCGGTGCCTG
>NZ_JBICYB010000063.1:0-19905 GCF_043200575.1 Streptomyces sp. NPDC048392 | reverse complement strand
GGTTACATTTCGAACCCGGAAGCTAAGCCTTACAGCGCCGATGGTACTGCAGGGGGGACCCTGTGGGAGAGTAGGACGCCGCCGAACAATCATTGAAAGGGCTGGTCCCGGAACTTCGGTTCCGGGACCAGCCCTTTTTTGCTTTCCGTCACTTCGAGTTCACGTTGCGCCCCGACCATCGAGCATATGGGTACCGCAGCAATGCTCAGGGCCGCCGGCGTAGGAGTCGGCGACGAGGTCGTCCTCCCTGCCTTCGGAAACGTGGAAGTCGCCGAGGCCGTGGTCCAGGTCGGGGCGTTGCCGGTGTTCGCGGACATAGATCCGGCGACGTACTGCCTGGACGCCTCCGTGGTAGAGGCGGAGCTGACGTCCCGGACCGCGGCCATTGTCGTCGTGCACCGGTTCGGACGGCCGGCGGACGTGCGCCCGCTGCACGCGATCGGACAGCGCCACGGCCTGCTCGTGCTGGAGCAGGGCGAGTCCGAGGTGCCGTACGACGAGATAGCGCGGCGCAGACAGCGGGCGGCTTATCTGGACGGGAAGCTGAGAGGTGTGCGGACGCCGGACGGGGGTGACGGGCACACCTATGAGCAGTACGTGGTGCGGGTGCCGGGGAACGGACGCCCGGACCGTGACGCGTTCGCGCGCGCGGTGCTGGCGAGGGGAGTCGAATGCCGGGTGCCGGTGAAGACCCCCGTGCACCGGATGCCCGCCTTCCGGCGCTGTGTGTCGTTGCCGGAGACGGAGCGGGCCGTCGACGAGACTCTCGCGCTGCCCGTCGAGGCCGCGTTGACCAAGCGGGACATGCAGCGGATCGTGTCCGCCTGCAATTCTCTCGGCGGGCTGCTGCAGCCCGCGTACTGAATCCAAGTCCGTGGTTGGGAGCACCGGCACGTTCGGGGTATGATCTATTCCGTTGCCGCGAGGAAAACCTCCACAAGCGACAGGCCCCTATAGCTCAGTCGGCAGAGCGTCTCCATGGTAAGGAGAAGGTCAACGGTTCGATTCCGTTTGGGGGCTCCAGCACAAAGACCCCGCCCGATCGGGCGGGGTCTTTCGCATGCCCTGGGCCAAGACCCGTGGCCCGCACGCTAGTCCGCGTGGGGCTCCGGGACGCGCATCGCGAGGATCGCCATGTCGTCGGACGGGGCGTCGGACGCGAAGCGTTCCACCGCACGCATGATGCGGGCGGCCACCGCACCGGCCGTCAGACCCGTGCAGGTGGTGAGGACGTCGGCGAGGCCGTCGTCGCCCAGCATGCGGGTGCCCTCGCGTCGTTCGGTGACGCCGTCCGTGACGCAGAGCAGAACGTCGCCCGGGTCGAGGGTGACCGTCTGCTCGTACAGCTCCAGGTCCTCGATGACGCCGAGCAGGGGCTGCGGCTCGGCGGCCGGCTCGACCGTGCCGTCCTGGCGGAGGCGGAGGGGGAGCGGGTGCCCGGCGCAGACCACCTTCAGCTCCGCGCTGCCGTCTTCTTGCGGGCGCATCTCGCCGTACAGCAGCGTGAGGAAGCGGCTGCGGGCGCCCTCGTCGAGGATGGCCGAGTTCAGGCGCTCCAGAACCGCGGGACCGCTCAGACCCTCGCGGGCCAGCAGGCGCAGGGCGTGCCGGGCCAGGCCCGTGACCGCCGCCGCGTTGGGGCCGGTGCCGCAGACGTCTCCGATGGCGAAGCCGTACGCGTCGTCGTCGATGGGGAAGAGGTCGTAGAAGTCGCCGCCGACCTCGTTGCCCTCGCCGGCCGCGCGGTAGATGACCTCGACCTCGACGCCGTCGATGACGGGGAGCTCAGGGGGCAGGAGGCTGCGCTGGAGGGACTGGCTGATGGCCGTGCGCTCCGAGTACAGGCGGGCGTTGTCCAGGGCCAGGGCGGCCCGGCGGGACAGGTCCTCGGCGAGTTCGAGGATCTCCTGGCGGAAATGGTCGTCGGTGGGCTTGCCGAGCGTGAGCATACCGATGACGCGGTTGCGGGCGACCAGTGGGAGGACGACGGTCTCGCCACCGACCGCGGAGGCGGTGGCGAGGGTCGGGCCGATGCCGGTGCTCAGCTGGTGGTTCGAGTCGCCGCTGAGGCCGAGGTCGCGCATGGAGGTGCGCAGCGCCGCCTGGTGGGCCATCTCCGCGGGGGCCGCCCACACCCGGGCGCCCGGGGTGGGTACCGGGTCGGGCGGGGCGATCTTCGACAGCAGGGACTTGATGCCGTCGATGAGTTCCTCGTCCTCGTGCAGGACGTAGGAGAGGTACGGGTCGGAGGCCTGGTCGGCGATGGTGTAGACGGCACACCAGGTGGCCAGCGTCGGGACCGTCATCTGGGCCATCAGGGCCAGCGTCTGGTCGCGGTCGAGGGTGCCGGCGAGGAGGTCGGAGGCCTCGACGAGGAAGCTGAGCGAGCCACGGCGCAGCCGCTCCAACTCGCCGAGGCGGGCCGACTCGACGGCCAGGGCGATCCGGTCGGCGGCGAACTGGAGGCGCAGCGCCTCCTCGTTGGAGTACCGGCCGGGTGACTCGGCCGCGACGCCGAGGGATCCCGTGAGGCGGCCCTCGACCTTGAGGGGGACGGTGACGACCGAGCGCATGCCCGTGCCGTTGAGAAGCGGGACCGCGCCGGGGACGGCTTCGAGGTCGTCGTGGACGGCGGGCATGCGCGCCGAGCCGTACCGCCCGGGGCCGGCCTCGACGGGGACGCGGGCGAAGCGCTGGCGTGCGGAGGGCAGGCCGGTGGAGGCGCGGACCTCCAACTCCGTCTCGTCGTCGGTCGCCAGGAGCAGGAACGCGGCGTCGGCGTCGAGCATGTCGCGGGCGCGTTCGACCGTGCGCTGGAGGAGGCCGTCCAGGTCGTCCGGGGCGGGTGAGCCGATGAACACCTCGAAGGGGTCGGCGTTCTGGCCCTCGGAGGACGGGGAGTCGGAGGCCGGCACGCGCAACGGCGTCTGCAGCACCGCACGTTCGTGGTCGCGGACGAGGAGGCAGACCGTCGAGGGCTCGCCGTCGGCGTCGCGCACCCGGAGGTGGGAGGCGTACACCGGGGTGACGCGGCCGTTGGCGCCCCTTATGCCGTAGCTGCCCTCCCAGCGGGAGAGCCGGAGCGCCTCGGCGATGCCGGTGCTGGTGCCGGGGGTGTGCGGCCAGGCGGCGAGGTCGGTGAGCGGCTTGCCGGTGACCTGGTCGGCGGCGTAGCCGAAGAGGTCCTCGGCGTCCTCGTTCCACGATGTGACGGCGCCGGTGCGGTCGATCTGGACGACGGCGACGCGGACCCGGCCGTCGGCGAGCGGAAGCAGGGCGGCCGGGAGGGAGGGCCCGGCGGCGCGGGTGCCGACCGGACGCTCCGGCAGATGGAGGTGGAACCAGACGTTCTTGAGTGTGGGCGTGTACTCGACGCCCCAGCGGTCGGCCAGGGCCGCGCACAGCTGGAGACCGCGGCCGCCCTCACGGTCGGGACTGCCCATGTTGGCGGGGGAGCCCTGGAGCGGTACCTCACGCTCCGGATAGTGGTCGGCGACCTCGATCCGTACGCCGTCGTCGCTGCGCAGGCACACGACATCGGCGGTGGTGCCTGCGTGCACCACCGCGTTGGTCACCAGTTCGCTGGTGAGCACCACGGCGTCGTCGACGATGTCGGCATGGCCCCAGCCCTGAAGCGTGTCGCGGACGAAGGACCGGGCGCTCGCCACGGATCGTCCGACGGGCTCGAAGCTGGCGGCCGCGCGCGCGGTGATCACAGAACTCCTCGACCCTCTCTCCCCGTGCACGGCCTCATGGCCGACCGGCTCGCGCCGCTGCTGCGGCAGTCCACCCGTCGGCCCGGGATCCGGGGGCTGTTCCCCCGGGATCAGTCCGGTGGTCATTCCGGCCGCCCCTCCGATGCCCGCTCGTCTCCGTGTCACCGCCCAGACCGGACGGACCGGTTTGGCTGGACAGCCGTATGCAAGGTTACTTACCTTCGCGGTCCATGCGGATGCCGGTCTGCTGTGTTTCCGCCCAGAGGGTGTGCGGACGATGTGCGAAGCTGCCGAACTGTTATGGCCTGGTTCGGCCGGGGTGAAACACTGGGCAGGCTGCTCATGAAGGTCCGGGCAGGTGAATGCGTGCCGAGTCGGGTGGGCAGCAGCCCTGGAAGCGGCCCGGCGAGCCGGGTCGGATCGTCCGGCGGCACAGGAAGTACGCGGCAGTACCGGTCCGCCGAGTCGGCGGCCGGGCACAGCGGTATCGGTCGACCCCTGCGGGAGGGACACAGTGGAGTCTGGCGCAGCGACGCGGGCCACGAAGACGCGCGCGAAAGGCGGACAGTCCCTGAGTAACCAGGGCAAAACGCGGGGCGGCAGTACGCCGGTGGACACGGCCGCGCTGAACCGGCTGCTCGCTGCGCTCGTGTCCATGCGGGAGGGGAACTTCCGCAAACGGCTCACGGTGTCCGGCGACGGCGTGATGTCGGAGATCGCGGCGGTCTTCAACGAGGTGGCCGACCGCAATCTCCACCTCACGGGTGAGCTGGCCCGGGTGCGACGCGTGGTCGGCCGTGAGGGAAAACTCACGGAGCGGCTGGAGACAGGGGCCTGCGAGGGGTCCTGGGCGACGGCGATCGACAACTCGAACGCGCTGGTGGACGACCTCGTACGGCCCGTCTCCGAGGTCAGCCGGGTGCTTTCGGCGGTGGCGGACGGTGATCTGTCGCCCCGCATGGAGCTGCGGACGCAGAGCGAGGAGGGCACCGGGCAGCCGCTGCGCGGTGAGTTCCTGAAGGTCGGCCGGACCGTGAACAACCTGGTCGACCAGTTGTCGACGTTCACGGACGAGGTCACCCGCGTGGCCAGCGAGGTCGGCACCGAGGGCAAGCTGGGCGGCCAGGCCCGGGTGCGCGGGATGTCCGGTTCGTGGAAGGACCTGACGGACTCCGTCAACACGATGGCGTACCGGCTCACCGCCCAGGTGCGGGACATCGCGCTGGTGACGACGGCGGTGGCCAAGGGTGACCTGTCCCGGAAGGTCACGGTTCACGTGGCCGGCGAGATGCTGGAGCTGAAGAACACCGTCAACACGATGGTGGACCAGCTCTCCGCGTTCTCCTCCGAGGTGACGCGCGTCGCCCGCGAGGTGGGCACCGAGGGTGCCCTGGGCGGGCAGGCGCAGGTGCCGGGCGTGGCCGGGGTGTGGAAGGAGCTGACCGACTCCGTCAACACCATGGCCGGGAACCTGACGGCCCAGGTGCGTGAGATCTCCCACGTGACGACGGCCGTCGCCAACGGCGACCTGTCGAAGAAGGTGACGGTGCCGGCCCGGGGCGAGGTCGCGCAGCTCGCCGAGACGATCAACCAGATGACCGAGACGCTGCGGATCTTCGCGGACGAGGTCACGCGCGTGGCCAACGAGACCGGCGGCGAGGGACAGCTCGGCGGCCAGGCGAACGTGCCGGGCGCGGCCGGCATCTGGAAGGACCTGACGGACTCCGTCAACACCGTCTTCCGGAACCTGACCACTCAGGTGCGCGACATCGCCGCGGTGACGACGGCCGTGGCCAGCGGTGACCTGTCGCAGAAGGTCACCGTCGACGTGGCCGGCGAGATGCTGGAGCTGAAGAACACCGTCAACACGATGGTCGACCAGCTGTCCGCCTTCGGTGCCGAGGTCACACGGGTGGCGCGGGAGGTCGGTGTCGAGGGCGAGCTGGGCGGCCAGGCGCAGGTGCCGGGCGCGGCGGGGACGTGGAAGGACCTGACTGACTCCGTCAACACCGCGTTCCGCAACCTCACCGGTCAGGTGAGGAACATCGCCCAGGTGACCACGGCGGTGGCCAACGGCGACCTGTCGCAGAAGGTCACCGTGGACGTCTCCGGTGAGATGCTCCAGCTGAAGAACACCGTGAACACCATGGTGGACCAGCTGTCGAGCTTCGCCGACCAGGTCACGCGGATGGCCCGGGACGTGGGCACGGAGGGCCGCCTCGGCGGTCAGGCCAGGGTCGACGGCGTGTCGGGGACCTGGAAGGAGTTGACGGACTCCGTCAACTCGATGGCCGGGAACCTGACCTCCCAGGTGCGCAACATCGCCCAGGTGACGACCGCGGTGGCGCGGGGCGACCTCTCCCAGAAGATCGACGTCGACGCGCGCGGTGAGATCCTGGAGCTCAAGAACACCATCAACACGATGGTCGACCAGCTGTCCTCCTTCGCCGAGCAGGTCACCCGGGTCGCCCGCGAGGTGGGGACCGAGGGCCGCCTCGGCGGTCAGGCGCAGGTGCCCGGCGTCGCCGGTGTGTGGCGCGACCTGACCGACTCGGTGAACGGCATGGCCGGCAACCTCACCGCGCAGGTGCGCAACATCGCGCAGGTCGCGACGGCCGTGGCACGCGGTGACCTGTCGCAGAAGATCACCGTGGACGCGCGCGGCGAGATCCTGGAACTGAAGAACACGCTGAACACGATGGTGGACCAGCTGTCGTCGTTCGCCCAGGAGGTCACGCGCGTCGCGCGCGAGGTGGGCACCGAGGGCATCCTCGGCGGCCAGGCGGAGGTGCAGGGCGTCTCCGGCACCTGGAAGGACCTCACCCAGTCCGTGAACGGCATGGCCAACAACCTGACCATGCAGGTCCGCAACATCGCCGAGGTGACCACCGCGGTGGCCAAGGGCGACCTGTCGAAGAAGATCACCGTCGACGCCAAGGGCGAGATCCTCGAGCTGGTCACCACCGTCAACACGATGGTGGACCAGCTGTCGTCCTTCGCCGAGCAGGTCACGCGGATGGCCCGAGAGGTGGGTACGGAGGGCATCCTGGGCGGCCAGGCGCACGTGCCCGGCGTCGTGGGCATCTGGAAGGACCTCAGCGACAACGTCAACCTGATGGCGAAGAATCTCACCGTGCAGGTGCGGAACATCTCCCAGGTGGCCGCGGCCGTGGCCAACGGCGACCTGACGCGGACGGTGACGATCGAGGCGCGCGGCGAGGTCGCGCAGCTCGCCGATACGTTCAACACCATGGTGAAGACGCTCAGTTCGTTCGCCGACCAGGTCACCAAGGTGGCCCGTGAGGTGGGGACCGACGGCATCCTCGGCGGTCAGGCGCACGTGTCGGGCGTGTCCGGCACCTGGAAGGACCTCACCGAGTCGGTGAACCAGATGGCGTCCAACCTGACCGGCCAGGTACGCAACATCGCCATGGTCACCACGGCGATCGCCAAGGGCGACCTGACCAAGAAGATCGACATCGACGCGCGCGGCGAGATCCTGGAGCTGAAGACGACCATCAACACGATGGTCGACCAGCTGTCGTCCTTCGCCGAGGAGGTCACCCGCGTGGCCCGTGAGGTGGGCACGGAGGGGCAGCTGGGCGGTCAGGCGCGGGTGCGTGACGTCGACGGCACCTGGCGCGACCTGACGGAGTCCGTGAACGAGATGGCCGGGAACCTCACCCGGCAGGTGCGTGCCATCGCGCGCGTGGCGACCGCGGTGACCCGCGGCGACCTGAACCTGAAGATCGATGTGGACGCCTCCGGCGAGATCTCCGAGCTGCAGGACTACATCAACAAGATGATCGCCAACCTGCGCGACACCACCATCGCCAACAAGGAGCAGGACTGGCTCAAGGGCAACCTGGCCCGGATCTCCGGGCTCATGCAGGGCCGCCGGGATCTCCAGGACGTGGCCTCGCTGATCATGAGCGAACTGACGCCCGTGGTCTCCGCCCAGCACGGGGCGTTCTTCCTCGCGATGCCCCTGGTCGACGGCCAGGACCAGGCGGGGGCCGAGGAGGACGCCTACGAGCTGCGCATGCTCGGGTCGTACGGCTACTCGATGGGGTCCATGCCCACCTCGTTCCGGCCGGGGGAGGCACTGGTGGGAACGGCCGCCCAGGAGAAGCGCACGATCCTCGTGGAGAACGCGCCGAGCGGCTACCTGAAGATCTCCTCCGGACTCGGCGAGGCCCCGCCCGCCCAGGTGATCGTCCTGCCGGTGCTGTTCGAGGGGCAGGTGCTCGGCGTCATCGAGCTGGCGTCCTTCACGCCGTTCACGCACATCCAGAAGGACTTCCTGAACCAGATCGCCGAGATGATCGCGACGAGCGTCAACACCATCTCCGTCAACACCAAGACGGAGGTGCTGCTGAAGCAGTCCCAGGAGCTGACCGAGCAACTGCGTGACCGTTCCGAGGAGTTGGAGCAGCGGCAGAAGGCCCTCCAGTCGTCCAACGCCGAACTGGAGGAGAAGGCCGAGCTGCTGGCGCAGCAGAACCGCGACATCGAGGTGAAGAACACCGAGATCGAGGAGGCGCGGCAGGTCCTGGAGGAGCGCGCCGAACAGCTCGCGGTCTCGATGCGCTACAAGAGCGAGTTCCTGGCCAACATGTCCCACGAGCTGCGTACGCCGCTCAACTCGCTGCTGATCCTGGCCAAGCTGCTCGCCGACAACGCCGACGCGAACCTGTCCCCGAAGCAGGTCGAGTTCGCCGAGACGATCCACGGCGCCGGGTCCGACCTGCTCCAGCTCATCAACGACATCCTCGACCTGTCGAAGGTGGAGGCGGGCAAGATGGACGTCTCCCCGACGCGCATCGCGCTCGTCCAGCTCGTCGACTACGTGGAGGCCACCTTCCGGCCGCTGACGGCGGAGAAGGGCCTGGACCTGTCGGTGCGGGTGTCGCCGGAGCTGCCCGCCACGCTCCACACCGACGAGCAGCGGCTGCTCCAGGTGCTGCGCAACCTGTTGTCCAACGCGGTGAAGTTCACCGACTCGGGAGCCGTCGAGCTGGTCATCCGGCCGGCCCGGGACGACGTTCCGCAGGCCATCCGGGAGCAGTTGCTGGAGGCCGGTTCGATGAACGACCCGGATGCCGAACTGATCGCCTTCTCCGTGAGCGACACCGGTATCGGTATCGCGGCCAGCAAGATGCGGGTGATCTTCGAGGCGTTCAAGCAGGCCGACGGCACCACCAGCCGCAAGTACGGCGGAACGGGCCTGGGACTGTCCATCTCGCGGGAGATCGCGCAGTTGCTGGGGGGTGAGATCCAGGCGCAGAGCGAACCGGGCCGCGGCTCCACGTTCACGCTCTACCTGCCCCTGCACCCGAGCGAGCTGCCTTCGCACGGCTACCAGACGGCCCTTCCCCCCGTGGGGGCGGGCGAGCTGCCGGCGTCCCCGGGTGCGGCGGCCGAGCCGCCGGGGACGGACATCGAGACGCCGGCCGAGGTGAAGTCGTACCAGAACGCGCAGAACGGTGCGGCGGCGCTCTTCCGGCGTCGCCGAAGGCCGGCCGAGACCGAGGAACTGCCCGCGGTGCGGGAGGGGCGGCCGGGAGACGAGCTGGAGGCGGCGCCGCCGCAGCCGGTCCACGGGGTCCGCTTCGGCGGGCAGAAGGTCCTGATCGTCGACGACGACATCCGCAACGTCTTCGCGCTCACCAGCGTCCTGGAGCAGCACGGCCTGTCCGTGCTGTACGCCGAGAACGGGCGCGAGGGCATCGAGGTCCTGGAGCAGCACGAGGACGTGACGGTCGTCCTGATGGACATCATGATGCCCGAGATGGACGGCTACGCGACGACCACGGCGATCCGCCGGATGCCCCAGTTCGCCGGTCTGCCGATCATCGCGCTGACCGCGAAGGCGATGAAGGGCGACCGGGAGAAGGCGATCGAGTCGGGCGCGTCCGACTACGTGACGAAGCCGGTCGACCCCGACCACCTGCTGACGGTGATGCAGCAGTGGATGCGCGAGGACTGAGCGCCGCGAGCCGGCGGCGACCCACGGGAACCGCGGCCGGCCGGCGGGAAGCGGACGGTACGTTCGGACCTCGGGCCCGTAGTACGTTCGGGCACGGTGTCCGCGTACGTACGGGCACCTTCCGTGCGCTCCGCTCGGAAGGTGTGCGAACGTGGGGCGTGTGTAAACGGCGGGAACCTTCGGAGTCCGCACGAAGTCGCCGACTCGGCGTGCCCGAAGCCGTGTAGAAGCACGGGATGCGGGGAACCTTCTGGTCTCCCGCGCGTTTCTGCTACGAGCACAGTGACATCACGGTGACAGGGTGTGGCGACGGGCGGGGTGCGGCTACGATGACCGGCACAAGGACGGGCGGCGCAAGGGAGCCGTCCCCCGGGGCGGCACCGGCCGGTGCCGTGCCGAGTCCTGCGGACAGGGGAGGCCCCACGCCGGGGCGAGGAGGGCGGGCCATGGTGCAGAAGGCCAAGATCCTCCTGGTCGATGACCGGCCGGAGAATCTGCTTGCGCTGGAGGCGATCCTCTCGGCGCTCGATCAGACGCTGGTGCGGGCATCGTCCGGGGAGGAAGCGCTCAAAGCACTGCTCACGGACGACTTCGCGGTCATTCTGCTGGACGTCCAGATGCCGGGCATGGACGGTTTCGAAACCGCCGCGCACATCAAGCGACGGGAGCGGACCCGGGACATCCCGATCATCTTCCTCACCGCGATCAACCACGGCCCCCACCACACCTTCCGCGGGTACGCGGCGGGCGCGGTGGACTACATCTCCAAGCCGTTCGACCCGTGGGTGCTGCGCGCGAAGGTCTCCGTC
Organism: Streptomyces sp. NPDC048392; assembly: GCF_043200575.1. Classification (NCBI taxonomy): domain Bacteria; kingdom Bacillati; phylum Actinomycetota; class Actinomycetes; order Kitasatosporales; family Streptomycetaceae; genus Streptomyces; species Streptomyces sp. NPDC048392. The sequence goes on along the minus strand of NZ_JBICYB010000063.1, from coordinate 9,391 downwards.
TTCGTCGAGCTGTACATGAAGAACTGCCAGCTGCGTGAACAGGCGTCTCTGCTGCGCCTCCAGTTGGAGGGCGGCGGCAAGGCCGAGGCCGGTGCGGCCAAGGAGCCCGCTGGGCTGCTCGCCGAGCTGTCGGCGCGGCTGGCGGCCGTGGAGGAGCAGGCGGAGGCGCTGTCCAAACAGCTGGGCGACGAGTCGACCGACGCGGCGGCGGTGGCGACGGCCGCGCATCTGGAGCGCAAGCTCACCGGACTGCGGCGGGCGCTTGACGCGCTGGAGCCGGGCTCGTCCGGAGGCCAGGCCACCGTCAACTGACTCCCCGCGTGGGATGTCCCGCGGGGGCGACGGCCGCGAGCCGTGACCCGCGAGGACAGCGAGGCGTTCTGTGAGGACTTGTCAGCGGCTGTACCGGAAGCGTCAGTTCCGTTCCCTCACGTGGGCGACACGAACGGGTGAAGCGGTAGGCACACGTGTCGACTGCCGTCTCCCCCGGTAACCTCACACCTATGGCCTCACGTCCCTCCGCAGCCAAGAAGCAGCCCGCGAAGAAGGCGGCCGCTCCCGCGAAGGGTCCGGCGAGGAAAGCGCCCGCCAAGAAGGCGCCCGCCAAGAAGGCCGTGGCGAAGAAGCCCGTGCCCAAGACCGTTCCGAGCCCCACCGGAGGCGTCTACCGGCTGGTGCGCGCGCTCTGGCTGGGCCTCGCCCACGGAGTCGGCGCCGTCTTCCGCGGCATAGGGCAGGGCGCCAGGAACCTCGACCCCGCCCACCGCAAGGACGGCGTCGCGCTGCTGCTGCTCGGCGTCGCGCTGATCGTCGCCGCGGGCACCTGGGCCGACCTCAAGGGGCCCGTGGGCGACCTCATCGAGATCCTGGTGACCGGCGCCTTCGGCCGGCTCGACCTGCTCGCGCCGATCCTGCTCGGCGCCATCGCGGTACGCCTGATCCGGCACCCCGAGAAGCCCGAGGCCAACGGACGGATCGTGATCGGTCTGTCGGCGCTCGTCATCGGTGTGCTCGGCCAGGTGCACATCGCCTGCGGTTCACCGGCCCGCAGCGACGGCATGCAGGCCATAAGGGACGCCGGCGGCCTCATCGGCTGGGGCGCGGCGACCCCGCTGTCGTACACGATGACCGATGTCCTGGCCGTGCCGCTGCTCGTGCTGCTCACGGTATTCGGGCTGCTCGTCGTCACAGCGACCCCGGTCAACGCGATCCCGCAGCGGCTGCGGCAGCTCGGGGTGCGGCTCGGTGTGGTCGGCGACCCGGAGGCGGACGCGTTCACCGACGAGGACGAGCGCTACGACGATCAGTGGCGCGAGGCGCTGCCCGCCCGGTCCCGCAGGCGCGGGGGCCCGGCCACCGTCGAGCCGTACGACCCAGGGGCGGCCGAGCAGGAGGCGCTCACCCGGCGCCGCGGCAGGCCCCGGCGGTCCGCCGTGCCGCAGCCCGAGACGGACCGTCCGATGGACGCCGTGGACGTCGCCGCGGCCGCCGCCGCCGCGCTGGACGGCGCCGTACTGCACGGGATGCCGCCGTCACCGCTGGTCGCCGACCTCACCCAGGGCGTCGGCACGGGGGACCGCGAGTCGACGACCCCGACCCCCACCCCCGTGCCGGCCGCGCGCCCGCAGCCGGGGAAGCTCAAGAAGGACGCCGCCAAGGCGCCCCGACCGGACTCGGCGGGCGGAGGGGTCCCCGACCTCACGAAGACCCCGCTGCCCAAGGAACGGGATCTGCCGCCGCGCGCCGAGCAGCTCCAGCTCTCCGGCGACGTCACCTACTCGCTGCCCGCCCTCGACCTCCTCACGCGCGGCGGCCCCGGCAAGGCCCGCAGCGCCGCGAACGACGCCATAGTCGCCTCGCTGACCACCGTCTTCACCGAGTTCAAGGTCGACGCCGCAGTCACCGGCTTCACCCGCGGCCCGACGGTCACGCGCTACGAGGTCGAGCTGGGCCCCGCCGTGAAGGTCGAGCGGATCACCGCGCTGACCAAGAACATCGCGTACGCCGTCGCCAGCCCCGACGTGCGGATCATCAGCCCGATCCCCGGCAAGTCCGCGGTCGGCATCGAGATCCCCAACACCGACCGGGAGATGGTCAACCTCGGCGACGTGCTGCGCCTCGCGGAATCCGCCGAGGACGACGACCCGATGCTGGTCGCGTTCGGCAAGGACGTCGAGGGCGGCTACGTCATGCACTCGCTGGCGAAGATGCCGCACATACTGGTCGCGGGTGCCACCGGGTCCGGCAAGTCGTCCTGCATCAACTGCCTGATCACCTCGATCATGATGCGGGCGACCCCCGAGGACGTCCGGATGATCCTGGTCGACCCCAAGCGCGTCGAGCTGACCGCGTACGAGGGCATCCCGCACCTGATCACGCCGATCATCACCAACCCGAAGCGGGCCGCCGAAGCGCTCCAGTGGGTCGTGCGCGAGATGGACCTGCGCTACGACGACCTCGCCGCCTACGGCTACCGGCACATCGACGACTTCAACCGCGCGGTGCGCGAGGGCAGGGCCAAGCCGCCCGAGGGCAGCGAGCGTGAACTCCAGCCGTACCCGTACCTGCTGGTCATCGTCGACGAGCTGGCCGACCTGATGATGGTGGCGCCGCGGGACGTCGAGGACGCGATCGTCAGGATCACCCAGCTCGCGCGCGCGGCCGGCATCCACCTGGTGCTCGCCACCCAGCGGCCCTCCGTGGACGTCGTCACCGGGCTGATCAAGGCCAACGTGCCCTCGCGGCTCGCCTTCGCCACCTCCTCGCTCGCCGACTCCCGGGTCATCCTCGACCAGCCCGGCGCCGAGAAACTGATCGGCAAGGGCGACGGCCTCTTCCTGCCGATGGGCGCGAACAAGCCGACCCGTATGCAGGGCGCGTTCGTGACCGAGGAGGAGGTCGCGGTCGTCGTCCAGCACTGCAAGGACCAGATGGCGCCGGTCTTCCGCGACGACGTCACCGTCGGCACCAAGCAGAAGAAGGAGATCGACGAGGACATCGGCGACGACCTCGACCTGCTGTGCCAGGCGGCCGAGCTGGTCGTCTCCACGCAGTTCGGGTCGACCTCCATGCTCCAGCGCAAGCTGCGCGTCGGCTTCGCCAAGGCCGGACGCCTGATGGACCTGATGGAGTCGCGGAGCATCGTCGGACCGAGCGAAGGTTCGAAGGCTCGTGACGTTCTTGTGAAGCCGGACGAGCTGGACGGCGTGCTCGCGCTGATCCGGGGGGAGTCTGAAGGGTAGGGACGGTGAGCGAGGGTTCCCCGACGGAGGTCACGGCGGCCGGCCGGCCGATCGTGACTCACCCGTTAGGGATCAGTGAGCAACCGTTTCCCCACGCCCTACGTCAAGTTGAGCGAAGTGACAAACAGGTAGTCCGCCATCGGTGTGCCGGGCCATTCCGATGGCGTACAAAGTCGTACTGCCCGGTTGCCCCACCCGTTTGCTACCCCCCTAGACTGAACGCCCAGCACAGGCGGCTAAACGCTCGAAAGGCGCCCCCGTGTCCAACGGCAACTCCCCTGAAGACGAGCGTCCGATCGAAGACGTGTCCCAAGGCGTCCCTGAAGACGTTTCCGAGGAAGCCCGCCCCTCCGTCGGCCGTGCCCTGCGGCAGGCACGGATCGCCGCCGGGCTGACCGTCGACGACCTCACCACCGCCACCCGGGTCCGGATCTCCGTCGTGCACGCCATCGAGGCGGACGACTTCGCGCCCTGCGGCGGCGACGTCTACGCGCGCGGTCACATCCGCACCCTGGCCAAGGCCGTCGGGCTCGACCCGGCCGAACTGCTCGCGCGGTTCGACGCCGAGCACGGCGGGCGCCCGGCGCCGACCCCTGCCGCGCCCCTGTTCGAGGCGGAACGCATCCGCCCCGAGCGACGCGGACCCAACTGGACCGCCGCCATGGTCGCCGCGATCGTCGCCGTGATCGGTTTCGTGGGGTTCACGTTCGTCAAGGGCGGTGACGACGGCGGCAACGAGGCGAGCGCCGCCGAGGGGGCCCAGCCGTCGTCCGGCGAGTCCGCCTCGCCGAGCGCCAAGCCGAACAAGCCCGCCGACACCGAGCCGGAACCGAGCGACAGCGCCATCGCCGCCGCGCCGGCGGACAAGGTGACCGTCAAGGTCAGCGCCACCGAGGGCCGCAGCTGGATCTCCGCCCAGGACCACAACGGCCGACTGCTCTTCGACGGCCTGCTCAAGGAGGGCGACTCCAAGACCTTCCAGGACAACGAGAAGGTCAAGCTCGTCCTCGGGGACGCCGGCGCCGTCCAGCTGTACGTCAACGGCAAGAAGATCGAGGACGACTTCCAGCCTGGCGCCGTGGAGCGTCTGACGTACACGAAGGGCGACCCGCAGGTCGGATAGGGCGACCCGCAGGACGCGTCAGCACGGGGTCGGCCGGGATCGGCCAACCCCGTCGACGTGGGCCGTCGGCGGGACAAAGTAGTCTTGAGCCCATGCCTGAAAGCCGTACCGTCGCACTCGTCACCCTTGGCTGCGCCCGTAACGAGGTGGACTCGGAGGAGCTCGCAGGCCGTCTGGAGGCGGACGGCTGGAAGCTCGTCGAGGACGCCGAGGAAGCGGACGTCGCCGTCGTGAACACCTGCGGCTTCGTCGAGGCCGCCAAGAAGGACTCCGTGGACGCCCTCCTGGAGGCCAACGACCTCAAGGGACATGGAAGAACCCAGGCCGTGGTGGCGGTGGGCTGCATGGCCGAGCGGTACGGCAAGGAGCTGGCCGAGGCCCTCCCGGAGGCCGACGGCGTCCTCGGCTTCGACGACTACGCCGACATCTCCGACCGCCTGCAGACCATCCTGAACGGCGGCATCCACGCCGCCCACACCCCGCGCGACCGGCGCAAGCTCCTGCCGGTCAGCCCCGCCGAACGGCAGGAGGCCGGTGCCTCCGTCGCCCTGCCGGGACACGGCCCGACCGACCTCCCCGAGGGCGTCGCCCCCGCCTCCGGGCCCCGCGCGCCCCTGCGCCGCCGCCTGGACGGTTCCCCGGTCGCCTCGGTGAAGCTGGCCTCCGGCTGCGACCGGCGCTGCTCCTTCTGCGCCATCCCGTCCTTCCGCGGCTCCTTCATCTCGCGCCGTCCGAGCGACGTGCTCAACGAGACGCGGTGGCTGGCGGAGCAGGGCGTCAAGGAGATCATGCTGGTCTCCGAGAACAACACCTCCTACGGCAAGGACCTCGGCGACATCCGCCTGCTGGAGTCGCTGCTGCCCGACCTCGCCGACGTCGACGGCATCGAGCGGGTGCGCGTCAGCTACCTCCAGCCGGCCGAGATGCGCCCCGGGCTGATCGACGTGCTGACCTCCACCCCGAAGGTCGTGCCCTACTTCGACCTCTCCTTCCAGCACTCCGCGCCGAACGTGCTGCGCGCCATGCGCCGCTTCGGCGACACCGACCGCTTCCTGGAGCTGCTCGACACCATCCGGAGCAAGGCCCCCGAGGCCGGTGTGCGCTCCAACTTCATCGTGGGCTTCCCCGGCGAGTCCGCGGCCGACCTCGCCGAGCTCGAGCGGTTCCTGAACCACGCCCGGCTGGACGCCATCGGCGTCTTCGGCTACTCCGACGAGGAGGGCACCGAAGCGGCGACCTACGGCGACAAGCTGGACGAGGACGTCGTCGCCGAGCGGCTGGCACGTGTCTCCCGCCTGGCCGAGGAACTCGTCTCGCAGCGGGCCGAGGAGCGCGTCGGCGCCACCGTCCGGGTACTCGTCGAGTCGGTGGAGTCCGCCGGCGAGGGGGACGGCGTTCGCGGCCGCGCGGAGCACCAGGCGCCTGAGACGGACGGCCAGGTGCTGCTCACGGGCGGCGAAGGCCTGAGTGTCGGTCGTATGGTCGACGCGAAGGTGGTCGGTACGGAGGGTGTCGACCTGGTGGCCGAACCGCTGCCGGGTTCCCCCCGGTGGAGTGAGGAGGCCGGCAGATGACCGGAGTCCCGGCGTCCGCGGCGGGCGGCTCCTCCGGTGCGCGCGGGACCGGCCCGCGCGGCGCCCCGGGTGCGGCGCGGGAACCGGCCGAGCGCGGGACTCCGGGGTGCGGCGTGGAACGGGGCGCGACGGAGCGGGGTACGGCGGAGCGGGGCGCCACCGAAGGCGGTGCCGCCGGACGCGGAGGCAAGATCGCGGCCGCCGCCGTCAACCAGGCGAGCGTCTGGAACGTCGCCAATCTCCTGACCATGCTGCGGCTGCTGCTCGTGCCGGCCTTCGTCGCGCTGATGCTGGGCAACGGCGGGTACGACCCGGCCTGGCGGTCGTTCGCCTGGGCGGCCTTCGCCGTCGCCATGATCACGGACCTCTTCGACGGGCATCTGGCCCGCACCTACAACCTTGTCACCGACTTCGGGAAGATCGCCGACCCCATCGCCGACAAGGCGATCATGGGAGCGGCGCTCGTCTGCCTGTCCGCGCTGGGCGACCTGCCGTGGTGGGTGACGGCCGTCATCCTCGGCCGGGAACTCGGGATCACCGTCCTTCGTTTCGTGGTCATCCGGTACGGCGTCATCCCCGCGAGCCGCGGCGGCAAGCTCAAGACCCTCACCCAGGGCATCGCCGTCGGCATGTACGTCCTGGCGCTTACGGGGCCTCTGGCCACCCTGAGGTTCTGGGTGATGGCGGCGGCGGTCGTCCTGACCGTGGCGACGGGCCTCGACTATGTGAAGCAGGCCATTGTGCTGCGCCGCCGGGGAATCGCCGAACGCAGAGCGGCGTTGAAGGAGAGGGAAGCTTGAGTTCCACGGCCGCCGACGTGGTGCGACTACTCACCGTCAGGGGCGAGACCCTCGCGGTCGCCGAGTCGCTGACCGGTGGAATGGCTGCTGCCGCGATCACGGCGGTCCCCGGGGCGTCCAAGGCGTTCCGCGGCTCCGTCACCGCGTACGCGACGGAGCTGAAGCAGCAACTGCTGGGTGTCGACGCCTCGCTCCTCGCGGCGAGCGGAGCGGTGGATCCCCAGGTCGCCGCCCAGATGGCGGCAGGTGTACGCACGGCGCTCGGCGCCGACTGGGGCATCGCGACGACAGGCGTCGCCGGCCCGGACCCGCAGGACGGGCACCCCGTGGGCACGGTCTTCGTGGCCGTCGACGGGCCTTTCGGAGCCGACGAGGGGTGCGACCATGGCGGAAAAGTGGAGGCCCTGCGGTTGAACGGCGACCGCGCGGAAATTCGTATGGAGAGTGTACGGAGCGTACTCGCACTTCTTTTGAGGGAGCTTGCGAGCGAACAGACCGGGAATGAGCGGACACAGGATAAGGAACGGAACGGGGGGTTTTGATGTTTGCAGCCCTGAGTGAACACGACATCGCTCCCCGCACGGCCGCGGCGCGAGGCGGTACGGTGGGGCGTGAAGGATGCGGTTACACGGTCCGAGGAGGGAGCCACCGATGATTCTGCTCCGTCGCCTGCTGGGTGACGTGCTGCGTCGGCAGCGCCAACGCCAGGGCCGTACGCTGCGCGAAGTCTCCTCGTCCGCCCGAGTCTCACTCGGCTATCTCTCCGAGGTGGAGCGGGGGCAGAAGGAGGCTTCTTCCGAGCTGCTCTCCGCCATCTGCGACGCGCTGGACGTACGGATGTCCGAGCTCATGCGGGAAGTCAGCGACGAACTCGCCCTCGCCGAGCTGGCCCGGTCCGCTGCGGCGACGCCGAGCGAGACCGTTCCGGCACCGGTACGCCCGATGCTGGGTTCCGTCTCGGTGACCGGTGTGCCACCGGAACGGGTGACCATCAAGGCACCCGCCGAGGCAGTGGACGTCGTCGCCGCCTGAGCGACCGGGAACGTGTGCGTATGAGGCCCCGGCCGGGGATCCTCCGGGAGACCGGAGCGACGTGGTCGGGGTTTTCGCGTGCCGGACGCGTGCGTCAGGGCCGTCGGCGCGTCCGCCGGTTTGCCGGTCCGCGCGGGTGCGGTCATCGTGGAGGGAGATGGCCGGGGGGCGAACCGACGGAGGCGTGGATGTACGTCGTGAAGAGCCCGTTGTCCGACGCGGACCTGAAAACCGTCTCCGAGGCGTTGCAGGGCGCCCTCGTCGACCTGGTGGACCTGGCGCTGGTGGCGAAGCAGATCCACTGGAACGTGGTCGGCCCACGATTTCGCTCCGTACATCTCCAGCTCGACGAACTCGTCGGCACCGCCCGCACGCACTCGGACACCGTGGCGGAGCGCGCGTCGGCGCTCGGCGTCTCCCCGGACGGGCGTGCAGCGACGGTCGCCGTCGGCAGCGGCATCGACGTGACCCCCGAAGGATGGGTCGACGACACCACCGCCGTACAGACGATCGTGGACGCGCTGGGTGCGGTGATCGGGCGGATGCGCGAGCGGATCGCGGCGAGCGGCGACCCCGATCCGGTGAGCCAGGACATCTTCATTCAGATCACGGCCGAGCTCGAGAAGCAGCACTGGATGTTCCAGGCCGAAAACGGATGACGCGGGATGGCGCCGGCGCGGACGGTTCGCCGGGCTGCCGCGCTGGGCCTCGGGCTGCTGTGGTGGTGGGCCGTGCTGCGACTCGCGCTGGAGCCCGGCGCCGGGGTGCTCGAAGGGGCGGTCGCGGCCGGCGGCTGGGGGCTGAGCGTGCTGCCGGTGCACTGTGTGCCGCGGCGCCGGGCCGCGGGGGCGCTGGGGGCGGGCCGGTGGCGACGGGCCCTGGGCGGGGCGGTGCGCGGTCCGACGGCATCCGGCCCTGAGGAGGCCGGTCCGGGCGACGCGGGTCCGGAAGGTGCCACACGGTGATGTGCAGGTCGGTGGTGAACGGGCGGAGGCGGACCCGGTCGGTGAGTGGCGGGGTGAGCCGACCGTCCTGGCGGACGGGAGACGCTGCCTTCGCGGACGGGCCGTGCGCGGAGTAACGTACAACCAAATGGTTGTAGACGAGTGGGTCGAAGAGACGGCCACGGACCGCCTGTTCCACGCCCTGGCCGACATGACGCGCCGCGACATCCTGCGCCGTTGTGTGCGGGACGACCTGTCGGTGTCACGGCTGGCCGACACGTACCCGATGAGCTTCGCGGCGGTGCAGAAGCACGTCGCGGTACTGGAGCGGGCCGGCCTGGTGGTCAAGCGGCGCCGCGGGCGCGAGCAGCTCGTGCGTACCGCCCCGGATGCTCTCGGCCGGGCCCGCCGCGCCCTGGACGAACTCGAGGCGGCCTGGCGCGGACGGGTGGAGCGGATGTCCGGCCTGCTCGCCGATGCCCCGGAGCCCGAGGCGGACCGACATACGGAAGGACAGAGCCGATGAGCGTCCCAGCCTGGACAAGGATCTCGACAACCTGACCCTCACCCTGGTCGCCGACGAGCAATGCTCAGGACTTGTGGATCGGCCTCGGGAGGGGTGCCTCGCGGAATGCGGAGGGCGTACCTTCCCGAGTGATCGATTGATGGTCACCGA
>NZ_JBICYB010000062.1:0-20361 GCF_043200575.1 Streptomyces sp. NPDC048392 | reverse complement strand
ACAACAACGACAACAGGGCCTCCGGGAACCGCTCGGAATTCGGTCGCACCCCCGAGCTACCAGGAGGCCCTGCCTTCATGCGCGTACGACCGCAAAATCACCCGACCAGGAACTCCGTTCGACTTGCACGTTCCAAGATCGGTTGAGATACGGCTTCTGAATCCAGGCGCGGATCTTGGCCTTGGCGGGGACCCGGTTGTTGGCGTTGCCGGCGACCAGGGCACGGTACTCGTCGATCAGCTCGTCTCGGCCCAGTGGCCCGCGCGCTCGCACCAAGTCCAAGACCTCAGCCGCCTCAGGTGAACCGGCTGGGCCAGCCGCTGCTGGCGTGATCAGCTTCGTCTCCTGGGACGGCTGAGTCAGCAGCTCCTGGTTGATGAAGTACATCGTCGGCGGATCGGTGGCGACCTCCTGGAAGCGCTTCAGGCGCTTGGCCTTGGCGAGCTTCCTGTCGTTCTCGTCGACGATGAGCGACTTCGTCCGGATGGGGAAGCCCCACTTCTCGATCTCATCGATCCAGGTGGAGCGGGCGATCGCCACGGGCGCTATGACGAGGATGTGACCCATCGGGCGGATCGTTTGCAGGACACTGAGGGTCGTGAGCGTCTTGCCGGCCCCGACGCCGAGCCACGCGCCGGCGAAGGGATGGTCAACGAGGAAGTCGTGGATCCGCTGCTGATGCGGCATCAGCGAGATCGGGGACGGCGTTGTAGTCGTAGTCATGTCGCTGGTCATCCCTTCTCTTCGAGTGAGTGGTCAGGCATGGAGGGCCTCTTGAATGAGGGCGAGTCGGGCATGGCACGCGTCGGTTTGCTGCGTGGCCCCGGTCACCAGCTCGGCGCCCCTCGCCTCGACCTGCGTGACGCGCGTTGGCTCCAGGGGGTGGTCGGGGACGTCGTCAGGCGCGGGTGCGGGCGGTGGCCTGCCGGTCGCGGAAGGTATTGATGAGTGCTGCCGCTGCGCCCTCGGGGGAGTGATAGGGGTCGGTGATGCCGGGTCCGGTCCAGCGGCCGTTCTCCGTGTACTGGATCGGGCCGGTCTCGGTGTCGTCGACGCGGACCGAGCGGGTGCCGCCGTCGGTCTCGGGGCCCAGCTCGGCGTCCTGGAGGGCGCTGAGGATCGTGCGGACGCTGCCGTGGCGGCCAGCGTCCTCGAGCAGGAGGGCCGTGGACCCCAGCCGGGCACTAGTGTCGGTGGCGATGGCGGACAGTTCCTGGGCCAGGGCGCGGACTTCGGGCGCGGTGTCCGGGACGGAAGCTTCGACGCTGCGGGCCGCGGTGGCCAGTTCGTCCAGGGCGGAGGCGGCCGCGCGGCAGTTGGCCCGGTTCTTCGCGCAGGGGCCGCTGGGCAGCTGGGCCGCCGCTGCGTCGAGGACGGCGAGCGCGTGGAGGGTGCCATCAGGCAGGGAGCTCAGGGCGCGGGTGCCGGCCTGGACGTCGCGGTAGGTGCGGAAGGCGGTGGCGAGGGCCTGGTCGGCGGCGTGGGGGGCGGGGAAGGGGCCGTCGAGGTCGGAGGGCGGCTTCGACGCGGTGGCGCCGAGGCGGGCGGTGGCCAGTTCGGTGAAGGCCAGCAGGCGGGCGAGGGGGAAGGCCATCCATTCGCGTTCGTCGCCGGCGGCGTCGGAGAGCAGGGCTCGGGCGGGTTCACGGACTTGGTCCAGGAGGCGGACGACGCGCAGGCATCCGCCGCGGGTACCGGACGCGTCGTGCTCCCGCACGATGGCCTCCAGGCCGTCGAGGATCGCGGCCACGTGCGGCTGGCGCAGGGCGTGGAAGAAGTAGGCGCGGGCGGCGGAGTCGACGATCTCTTGGCGCTGGAGCGGAATGGGGGAGAGCGCGGACCGGGCCTCGGAGACACTGGAGTACGGCTGGTGCTCTGCGTCGGCCGTGGCGTGCAGGGCGATATGGAAGACCCCGACGTCCTCGGCCGCCCGCGGAGCGTCCGTGCGCCGGGGGCCGGCATCCGTTCCGACGCGGCCGCGGTAGGCGCCGCCGGCGGCGTCGACCTGGCCCACGACTACGTTGTTGGCGTCGACGACTTCGGCCGATGCGGAGCCGTCGGCGGGTGGGCGCAGCCGGAATGCCGGGATCGCCTGCAGGACCGGGCTGTTCATGGGTCTCCTCGGGTGGTGGAAGTCGGGTCGGCGCGGGCGGGTGCGCCGACCCGGGGCGAGCGGATGGTCAAATCGTGGTGCTCAGGGCGGGAAAGTTGCGGACGCGCGGGCCGGGCCCGAGGGCTTCGCGCACGCGTTGCAGCATTGCCACCGGGTCGTCAGGCTGCTCGGCTGCCTCAACCTGTCCGTCCTGCTCGTTGAGTGCGGTGTTGATGACGGTGGGGTTCTACTGCCGCACCTTGTTGCGGGTGTCCTTGTCAGCCTGGTGGTGCTGGTCGCTGAGCTGCTGGACGTGGCTGAGGTCGCCTCGGCGGGCGGCGGCACGCACGTTGAGGGCGAGCGCGCGTAGCAGTTCGAGTTCGCCGACGTAGGCCTCGTCGTCTGGGGTCTGGTAGTCGGCGATCTCCTCGAGCTGGGTGATCGCGTCGTTCCAGCCAGTGCCGTACCAGATGGGTCCGGTGAGGGCGGTGCAGGTGACCGGGATGGCACGGAGTCGGCCGATGCACTTCTGGATGACCTCAGTGCGGTACCCATCCAGCATTTCGACGATCTCTGCGTCGGCAGTGGCGAGCACTCCGGGGTGATTGATAATCCGATCGCGAGTGCTCATGCGGCACGCCCCGAGCAGCGGGCCGTGCGCCGGCTGGCGTCGTGGACGCTGCACCTCTCGCGGCCCTGCTTGCGGGCCCACCACGTCTGCGCGACCTCCGTCTGCGCGTTGATCTGCGCCATGTGCCCATTTACCAGGCCGATCACGGTGGCGGCGTAGCCGACGAGGTACAGGCTGGTGGAGACGGTGTCGGGCTCGCGCAGCATCCCGGAGGAGAACTCGTCGCGCTGGCCGGAGTCTTTGGTCTCATACTGCGGTTGCCGGGCCGCGGCTATGTATGTGTGGGTCATGGTGCTGCACCCTGTTGGTCGGATGAGGTCTTGAGGAGGTGCGCGATGAAGACGTCGACGCTCGGCTTGTCGTCGACGACGTGAACCTCGGCCCCGTGGCGGCGCAGCTTGGCGTGCGTGAGCTGTTGCAGCTTCCGCAGCTGGCCGCCGGGGCGCTTGACCTCGACGAACACGGTGACGCCGGGGGCAACGACGATCCGGTCGGGCACTCCCCCGTGTGCCGGCGAGACGAATTTCAGGCACAGGAAGCCGTGCGCCCGGCACTGGCTGAGGAGGTAGTCCTCGATGGTGCTCTCGCGCGTGCGAGGCATCAGCGTCGTGCCGTCTCATCCGAAGAGGCGGTCGGCGCACCGTACTTCAGCTCACCGAGCTCTACGAGCCGGAAGCCCGTGGAATGCCTGTGCATTCGGGAGACGCTGAGGGTGGAGTGCTTCGTGCCGTAGTGATCCCGGACTTGGGCCTCCCCGTCCGCAACGGACTCGATGACGACGCGGCGCTTGCTCTGCCGGGTGTCGAGGTCCTCCCAGATCTGGCCCCGGCGAACCAGGATGCCCTCACGGGTCGTGTTCTTCTCCTGCTGGGCCTGGGCGTCGTCGTCCTGGGTGGAGGTGTCGGTCGCGGCACTCACAACTCGTCGCCCCCCTCAACGGTGCGGACGGGAAGTGTGGTCTGGAACATGACGTCTCTCGATTCTCTTGCCATGGCGAGCCAGACTCGCCTTCATCTCAAATACGACTCATGCACCGAGCAGTGCCGTGTCGACACAGCCCGGCACCCTGCGGTCCGATGGTGGTGCGGGGAGCTGATCAGGCGGCGTTCTTCCAGTTCTTGGTGAACGTCTCGTCGAGCATCCGGGTGTAGATGTCGAGGTCGAGCGCCCCGATGAGCTGCTCGATCCGGGCGGCTGGCAGCGCGCGGAGGTCGTCGTTGATGACGTTCACCGACCAGTGCGGGTCGATGCCGTTGATCCGGCGGATCACGACGTCCTGGTCATCGGGCAGCAGCGTAAGGCCGTCGGAGGTGCTGGCCTCGCTGCGGTTCTTCGCCCACCCGTGGTGGCGCAGGATCTCCAGCGCGATCGGGTCACGTCGCACCCCGGCGCTGCCGGACTCGCGCCGCTTGGCCTGGCTGGCCGGGTTCACCTTCCATGCGCCGGCGTTGTGCAGGCTCACGGCACCGTCGGTGCCGTCGTGGACGATGAAGACCCGGTTGACCATCTGCAGGGCCCGCGGGTTCATCAGCTGCGCGTCGGCGTCCTCGTTGTCGTCCCGGTCGGGCCCGGCGCTGACCGGGTCTGCGGCGAACGGGTAGGTGATCGATCCGCGCGAGGCGGCGAGGACGTTCTGGAACAGCAGCAGCGTCCGCACGGGATCGGCCGGGTCGATCGCCTCCTCGATCATCTTCCGGCCCAGAACGGGATCGAACGGCTCGGCGAGAGCCTCTTCCCCCCTGTTGGCGACGGTCTGCAGGTAGCGGGCCAGGGCGAAGTCGATCACGGCCGGGTGGGCCAGCGACTTCGTCGGGGTAGGACCCCCGTGGCAGGCCAGCGTCCCGCCGGAGGCGGTGATGATCGGGCTGTCGGCGACGCTCCGGTCCTCACGGGGCGACTCCAGCTCGAGCCGGTTGTTCGAGTCCTTGCTGATGAGGAACATCAGCTCCGGTTCGATGTCGATGCCGATGGCTGCCTGCTGCTCGGCGAGCACCCGGTTGTTGGTGGTCTCATCGAAGCCGTTCTCGCCGCCGACGACGGAGTAGAGGCCGTCGGTGTTCGTCGAGATGATCCGCGCGCCGGCCAGCGTCTGGGCCTGGCCGATCCGCCAGCTGAACAGCTGGCCGATGATCCGCATCGAGATGGTGCGGTTGTTCATCCTGATCGGGGTCCGGTGCGCGGCGTCAGCGGCTCCAGAGGCCGAGTTGAGGATCAGCTTCGTGCCGTTTCGCAAGGTCGTGAGCCGGGCCTTCTTCTCGGCGGAGATCCCCGGCTTCTTCATCTCGAAGCCCAGGCGTTCCTTCTCGAAGAAGATCGTCGTGTAGCGGTCCTCACCCAGCTCGGGGTTGTAGAACGCCCTCATGTTGCGCAGCAGGTTCGGGTAGTAGCTCGTGAAGTCCTCGTGGATGACGAGACCTGCCGAGGTCCGTGCGAACTTCGGGTGCAGTTTGGTGGACTTGTCGGCCTTCACGGTGAACAGCGCAGGTTCCTTCCTCGTCGGCTCATCGCGATAGACGGCCTTGACCGCCGAGGTGACGGCCAGGACGATCTTGCCGTCGAGCACGGTCCCGTCGGCCAGGCGCACGTGCATCGCCTCGGTGTCCGGTCGCTGGGTAGCCAGCAGCTGGGCCGGATCCGGCACTTGGGCCTGCGCATGCGCGAGCTGCTCGGCCTGGTCAGGGTCGTCCTTCTTCGGCTTGCGGTACTTCACCTTCTTCGAATCCGAGCCCAGCAGCACGAGCCGCTTGTCGACGACCGTGCCGTCGGGCAGCGCGAGCAGGTTGTGCTGGCGCTTGGCCTCGGTGACGAAGTCCTTCGCGTCCGGGTAGAAGAGCTTGGCGAGGCCGATCATGGCTGCTTGTTCCCGGTGCTCGAAGGAGTCGGCGTCGAAGACTTTCATGTCCGCTTCCGCGCCGTGAATGCCGCCTGTGCTGAACGTGGCAAAGCACGACGACGGGGAGGCGTCACGGTGGAAGTAGGGCACGTTGTTCGGCGTCTTCGGCAGCTCGCGCAAGGACTTGGCCGGGAGGTCGAACAGGTCGCGGTACTCCTCGGAGTCGTTGAAGTTCTGCCCCTCGATCAAGCGGTAGTAGTTGACGACCTGCATGAACTGGCGGTGCGCCTTCGCCTGTGCCGGCGTCGCGGCCGGGTCCCTGGCAGGGTCGGGGGCCACGTTCTCCTCGAAGAAGCGCACGCACTCGTCGAGCACATTGACCTGGGAGATGCCCTGCTCCTCGGCCACCTCCTTGGCCGGATAGAGGAACGACACGGCCTCGATGTCGTTCAGCGAGGTGTACGGCGCGAGGATGCGGCCGACGAACTTCGCCGAGGACGAGTCGATGGTCAGGCGGTCCCGGCGCACCGAGCCGTTCTTGGCGTAGACGGTCTCGGAGTACTGCGCCAGCAGCCCGGCCTTGAGGTCGAAGTTGCTGGCGTAGGCCGGGTGCCGGAAGAGCTGGGCCAGGCCCAGGCAGTCGGAGACGTTGTAGGCCAACAGCTCGTAGAGGTCCTCAATCGCGGCGATCGAGGTGTCGTGGCTGAGCTTTTCGGACTCCTTGATCTGGCGGCCGAGCATCCCGAGCAGGCGCTTGAGGCTCACCTTGGTCTGCAGCTCGTTGAGACGGGCGACGTCCAAGTGCCGGCCCGAGTGCATCATGGCGCGGCGGATCTTGGCGGCCGGGCCGTTCCAGCCGAGGTAGCCGGGCATGTACGCGATGTACTCGTTGAACAGCTTGTCGTTGTGCTCGCGCATCTCGCGCGCGGTGGTCGGCTGGACAAGACGACCGGAGTGCGGAGCCGGGAAGGTCTCCATCAGGTACAGCGCGAGCATGGTCGTGTCGTAGTGCAGCGAGTTGTACCCGGCCAGGAACGGGTGCTTCAGCGGGTCGTACTCGGGATCCGTGTCGCAGACCGGGCGCAGGCTCGCCGGATAGGACGAGACCTCGCTGCGGTCGTTGACCTGGTCCGCGTTCGAGAGGCCCATCAGCTCGGCGAGGCGGAGGTTGCCCCGCTCGCCGCGCAGGTTCCACAGCTGGACGCTCACCGCGGGCAGGCCCGGGTTCGAGCGCACCACGGCTTCATAGAGCGCCGGCGGGTCCACGGCGTCGGAAAGCTGCTCGTCGTCGGCGAGGAAGAAGATCTCCAGGTCGTCGACGGCTCTGTCGGGCCGCGGGGTGTAGGCACACAGAGTGAAGACGTCCGACAACGACTCGATGTCGTAGAAGGTGAAGCGCGCCTTCGAGGCCGTGACGGGTGGTGTTCGCTGTGTGGTCATGATGGGGATCTCTTTTCGTCGCTCCGACCATCACGGGCCGGCGTCTGGGGAGGAGGCGCGCGTGGCCTCAGAGGGAGTCGAGAGGAGAGCACCGGCGCGGGGTATCCATGCGCCGGGACGCCTCACGAATGAGCCGGGCCTTGTTCACGGGGTCTGCCGTGTTCTGCGAGCGGACGATGAGGTTGGTGATCCGCTGCTCGCGCGCGACGTCGGACAGCACTGTGATCAGGCGGCCTTGGCCGCGGGCCAGTTCGAGTACGGCCTGGGTGAGTTCGCCGAGTGCGCCAGCAGTTTTAGCCATGGGTGCATCAGTCCTGTTCGTCAGAGGTGTCGTCGGCCGGGGCGGACGCGCCCGTCTGCCGGAGCAGTCCGCGGTAGTTGGCCTGCAGCGTCGGCTGGGATTTCTTCTTCGGGTCGCTGCCGGTGTAGCTCGGGTGCATCCACTTCTTCAGCTCGTACTCAGCGATGAGCACCTCGGGGGTGTGCATCATCTGGCCGGGCCGGATCTTGCGGTTCTTGTCCGGGCAGTGCCACAGGGCATCCGGCCGGACGATCGCCACGAGGTCGGTGATGAACTGCTTGTTGCTCACCGGGGAGCCCGACGGCGAGACGTCGGCGAACCAGGCCTTGTACAGGTCGTAGAGGAACGTGAACGGTGCCAGGTCCCAGACCAACCGCCCGCGGAACTCTTCCCAGAAGGCGCGCACGGGGTCGTTGGCCTCCTTGTACTCGGCCAGGACTTCCTTGGTGGCCACCGGCTCTGAGAGCTGGTAGTAGTCACCCGGAGAGGACGCGCCGGCGCGGTTGATCGCGTACCAGAAGACGTACTCCAGGACCTCGCGGCGCTGAAGGTAGTCGTCCTTGATGTACTTCTTCTCGGATCCGGTGAAGCTCTTGGTGAAGGGCACGAAGAGCTGCCGGCGGTAGAACGACTCGGACTTGTCCTTCACACGTGGGAACTCGTTCAGGCACTGGACCATGAAGCCGAAGAACTGGTAGGCGATCGGCATCCGGTACTTGCGGTTGATCTGGATGACGTCGTTGGTGACGATCGCCTTCAGGTTGGCGGCCTTGTCGATGAAGGTGCCGACGTCGTTCTCGTCGACGATGATCGCGTTGGCGCGCACCAGCGGTTCGAGCGCGAAGTCCTTGCCGAAGTCCGAGAGCGGAATCGAGGTATGCGCGCCGCTGCCAACGAGGTTGCGCATGAGCGCGCAGAGCGTGCCCTTACCGTTGTTGCCCTGCTCGGAGTAGAACCAGGCGGTCTTGCCCCAGCGCACGTGCGGCCGGATGATCGCGCCGATGATCTCCCAGATCAGGTCGGCGAGGCCCTCGTCACCGGGCTGGTCGAAGAGCTCTTCGATCCAGGCGGCGACCTCCCAATCTCCGCCCTCGGGCTGCGCGATGACCTGCCGCGGGGCGTCGTCCACGTAGTCGACGTCGTTCTTGGTCAGCAGCACGATGGCGGGGTCGAAGGGGTGGACCTGCTTGGGCTCAAAGTGGAAGTCCTTGCCGAAGATCGTGACGTCCAGCGGTTCGGTGCCGTAGAAGACGATGCCGTTGCGCGCAGCGATGAAGTCGCGGTTCGTGCTCTGGTGCCGGCGCGGGCTGTCCTCGCGCAAAACGGCCAGAACCTCGGCGAACTCCTTGAGTGTCAGCTGGGTGTTGTACATGCGAGCCGTGGTGCGGATGTCGTCCTCGCTGGTGGTGTATGTCCCGCGCGCGGGACGTGGCCTGGTACATCGCCAGCAGGTCGTACTCGCGGTCGGTGTCCTTGGCGTTGGGCGCGATGCGGATGACGTGGTGCGGACGCAGGAGGATCTGCGCGACCTGCCAGTACGTCAGATATCTCGGCAGGGGGTATCTTTCGGCGGCCACGGCCGCCTTGAAGTTCTCCGCCTTGATGACGCCGCCCACGATCGCCAGCAGCTCCTTCTCCAGCACGCGAGGTGTCGGTGGATCGGTCGGGTCGAGCTGGTCGAGGTAGGCGGCGGTGACGAAGGTGACGATCTCATTCTGCGGAGCCATGTCGTCGCGGTTCGAGAAGTACCCCATGACGCTGGCCAAGACGTCGGCGACGGGGTTGGTACGCGGTCCGGCGCTGGAACCGCCGGCGGGTACGGATGTGGGGGCATCAGGAGGCGTCATGCTGCTGCTTTCTCGATCATGATCGAGTTCCTGCCGGCGATGAGTGGGAAGCCGATTGGACTCGTAATCGAATGAAACGTGATCTTGACCCTACGTCATTAGAGTACTCTTTTTCAACGATTGAGCCACCAGTCGATAAGAGAATCAACTGAGGTCATGGATGGCTACCAAAGGAGGTCACGAAAGGGACGTGGGTAGGGGCTGGAGGGGGTGCGCGCGACCACCACAGCCATGCCACACGCATCGCGAGCCTGGATGAGATGCGAGAAGCCCGTGGCTCCGTGGGGCGTGCGCCCCACGGAGCCACGGGCTTCTCGCCCTCGACCACACACCCGCGGGCGGCGTGAGCCGCCCGGCCCATGGCCGAGGTTCGGAGGAGTTCTTCTGACCGGTCGAGCCAGCTGCCACCAGAGCATCGACTGGACGCTCTCCAGGAAGATCCCAAGGGCTGCATACCCTCTAGGGGCATCTGAGCGTGTACCACTTGACGTGGTACGCCTGCTTTCCCAGGTCAGAGCAGGAATTTCGAGAGCTAAAGAGCAGGGTGTACCACGTGGCATTTTCTACGTGGTACACGTATTTGCCCAGGCCAGGTGGGATTTATATACTCCATGTACCACATGTACCAGGAAATGGAGACTAGATACACGCGCAGGGGGGATAAGAGAGCAGACTGACGAGCCGGGGCTGGAGCTGCCTGGATCGCTCCCGAACGCTCCCCCTATGTAAACGGTCAAAAAAACGTGGTACTCGTGGTACGTCGGCGGAAAATGCTGGTTGACCAGGCGAAACGTCGTACCACATCGACACTCCCACGTGGTACACCCGATGCGGGAAGACCCTCGTGGCGCAGGTGTTTTCCCAGGTCAGACGCGATTCTCGGGGGTGTACCACGTCTCGTGGTACAGCTGCAGCCTGGACGCCCGGCGCCCCCTGGCGATCAATCCGAGGCGGACTTCTGCGCTGAGCTACTGTGCGGCTCCCAGACGGCGCGGTCGAGCCTCAGCGGGACTGGAAGCCGCATGGAACATCTTCGGCGTCCCGAGGCTCATAGAAGGCCCCTGACGCGTCCTCCGGGCGCGAGTCGGAACTCTGTCCGAGTCGTTCGCCCATGAGGCCCCATTGGAAGCAAGAGGGCATTGGACTGACATTCGCTGCTCATTGCGAGTGATCCACCAGAGCTGCTATCGTTGACGCCAGGTGATCGATGTTGCACTGGAACGTGAAAACAGAGAGGCCGGAGAGCATCCCCGTGGGAAGGGAACTCTCCGGCCTCTTTGCATGTACTGATGGGTGCGAGGCGTGGATGGCGCGCATCACCCCGGGGTGACCGTGCTCCAGCCTCGCTGGTATCCCGCATTAGGGGACTCGGGACTGCGGCTGCGGGACCGCTCGGCCGATTCGACGACGTAGAGGATCTCATAGGAAATCGTGGTGTTGAGGTTGAGCCGGTTCTCGCTCTGACTCTTCTTCATCGCGATCTTGCGGAAGCCATGGACGGCGTCAGCGCGATCGAAGAACCGGCGTAGCCGCGCGTTCACGCGCTCACGGACCTGCTCGGCTGTAACGCCCGTGTCGGAGACGACGAAGACGTGCGTGTGACCGCGATCGAAGGTGGGCTTCTCACCAGTGTCGAGGTCCAGACGGATCTTCGCACGGCTGATGTCGAGCGTGTCAGGACGGACGAGCTTTCCTCGTGAGTCGTACGTGCAGGTGCTGACGATAGCCATGATGAGATCCTCTCCTCTCCTGGGAGTATGACTGAACAAATACTTTCAGTCACACCCCCGGTGACCGGATCACCCCGGTCACCACGAGCATGCCCTCCGCACCAGGGACCTGGCGGCTGAAGGCCGCCAGGTCCCGCACGGAGGGCACCATCGTTTTTTCACAAGAGGCTGAGGACCTCGCTCACTGCATCGCGGACGCGTCCTTCCCGCCCAGGACTGCGCCTGGCGCAGTCCCGCCGGCGACCCGCCGGTAGAGCCCCAAGGCACAACCAGCGAAAGCCAGACACAGGAACACCGCGGAAGCGGGGTTCGCCAGAGCGCCGAGCGCCTGCGCCGGGACAAGAGCGGCGGCGAGGTTGAAGCCCAGGTGCAGGAGCACGCAGGGCCACAGCACGCGCGTGCGTTCGTAGACCAGGGCCAGGAGCACCGTCAGCGGCAGGGTCGAGGCGAACTGCACGGCGTTGCCGTGCAGCAGGCCGAACACCACGGCGGTGACCGGCGTGGAGGCGAGGATGCTCACCCGCTTACGCAGCAACGGGTAGATCAGCCCTCGGAACAGGAACTCCTCCCCTGCGGGAGCCGCGACCATGGTGAGCAGCAGGGTCGCAAGTGCCCCGGCCGCGTGCCTGGTCTGGTTCGCCGAGTCAAAGCCAGCGGACCCGACCGTGACGTAGATCCACAAGGCCAGCGACTGCCCGGCGAGGAAGGCCAGGACCGCGCAGCCAAGGACGGTCCACTCGGAGCGCGGGGTCTCCGGCCTCGGCCGCGGGGCCGGCGCATGCGCGAGCCACCGGGGCCGCTGGATCCTCACCGAACCGACCAGAACGACAACAAGCATGCCCAGGACGGCGGTCGCGACGATTGGCTCTCCGATGAGGCGGACTGTGACGGTGCCGAGGCCGAGGTAGATCGCGACGACGACGAACGGTACAAGGGCGCACCACCCGATGCCGAGCAGTCGCGAGGTGATCGGTGAAGTCGTCAAGGTCTCCTCCTCTACGGAACTCAAGCAGGCGTGGTGATCTGTTCGTTGATAACGGTCTGGACGCGGGTGTCGCCGCGGAAGGTGTTCAGCTGCAGCGTCGCCGTGAAGCGCAGCGTCCCGAGCTCGGTGCGGCTGGCGCGCTGCACGAAGCCCTGGAGCATGTCGAACTTCTCCTCGGCGACGTTCCACCACAGGCAGGACAGGCCGGACCGGGTGACCAGACGCAGGTGCTGCGAGTCGGATCCGATCCGGTCCACGCGCAAGCCCATGGGCTCGATCGCGATCTCGACGACCGGAGCGGTGAAGCCGTACCCGAAGGGCTTAAGTCCCTCGGTACGGCGCACCAGCTCGAACAACGGCTGCAGGTCCTCGAGGCCGGCGTCGCAGTCGGCGTCCGGGCCGAGCACGAGATCACCCCTCGGGCCATCGGTGCTGACGGCGAGCAGGGCGGCCTGGGTGGCTTCCTGCAGCACGGCGACGAGGTCGCCCAGCTTCTCGGTTTTCGCGACGCGGACGCCGCAGGCCTGCTGGTGTCCGGTGGCGCTGAGTCCGTCGTGCGGTTCCAGGCTGGTGATGATGTCGAACCAGCCCGGCGCGCGACCGGAACCGCTGACGAAATCGTCGGGGCTGACGGGACGGTTGATGACGACGACCGGGTGGCCGTTGAGCTCCATCATCCGGTTGGCCAGCAGCCCGTACATGCCTGGGTAGGCGTCCGAGAAGTACACCCACGGGGCCAAGGGCTGGTCCCCGGTGGTGAGTTCTTCCATGTGTGTGATGACCAGCTGCTTGCGCAGCTCGTTGCTCTCGATCACCTGGTGGGCGGCCTTGAGCTTGACGTCAGTACCGGCGGCCGTGAACACCGCGAAGCACGGCTCAAGTGAGGCCCCCGTACGGCGCGGACTGTTCATCGCCGGGGCGAGGTAGAAGCCGAAGAAGCCCTCGTCGAGGTCGTCGACGTCTCGGATCTTGCCGATCTGCGCGAAGGCTTTGAGCACGACCGCGAAGCCCTCGAAGGCCCGGAGGAAGACCGGGTGGTGCGGCTCGGTGCGCAGCAGCTGCATCAGGATCGACTGCTCGACGTCGATGGCATCGGGGTCAGCGTCGAACCCGCCCCAGGGGTTGGGGATCGTCTTCGGCGCGGCGACGCGCAGCAGGCGGGCAATCGAGATCGCATCGCGCACCAGCTGGCGGTTCTCGTACAGCACGGGCATGACGTCGGAGACGGTGCCCAGGCCGGCGAACAGGCGCAGCAGGTGGATCTCCCAGAGCTTCTCGGGCCGGTGCACGCGGGTGTAGGCCTCGATCACCTGGTAGAGCACGTGGGCACCGCAGATCCCGGTATGAGCGTAGGTCTCGTCGATCCGGCACGGGTCGACGGTGATGTCCGCGGTCGAGCCCGGCGCGAGCTCCTCGTGGTGATCGGTCACCAGCGTCGTCCAGCCCAGGGCACGCGCGGCGGCGATACCGCGGTGGGAGTTCACTCCCCCGTCGCAGGTGAGCAGGACCCGGGTGCCGGGCCACTTCGCGTGGATCTCGGCGATGTCCTCGGGCGCAATCTCGTGGCCGCGGCGGTAGTCGGGCAGGTGCAGCTCGACGTCGAAGCCGAGCTCGGACAGGCCGGCGTAGCCGAGGACGCCGGAGGAGATGCCGTCCATGTCGAAGTCGGGGGCGACGGTGATCTTCTTGCCCGTGGTCCGGGCGTCATGAAGGGCCTCGACCATCTCGGCCAGGTCCAGGAGCTCGTCGTGCTCGGTGGACTCGATTTCCTTCAGGTACTGGCCCGTCCACCCCCTGCGCTGGCACAGCAGCTCGAAGAGGTCGGTGTCCTCGTCGGTGAGCGAATGGTCGTCGACGGTGTGGAGCGTGGACATGGTGGGGACCTCTCGATCGGGGTTGTTGGTCGGTGGAGAACGGGGGGTATGTGACACCCTTCACGTTCCTGTGATTTTAGCAGCGACATTCGCATTCTCTGCTTATTTAGCAGCGCCTTTGAGTCTCATTCGAGCCCTCAATGGCACACTTATCTCGAATGCCCGCGACAGACTTTCCAAGGTCCTTGCGCATCAGCTACTCTCACTTCTATGGCCATTCGAAGCATTGTCGAGTCAGATCTCAGTGGTAAGCCGGATGCGGCTACGGCGACGTTCGGCTTGGGCGACACCTGGTACGAAATCGACCTCACCGCCGAGGAGCAGAAGAAGCTTGAGGAGGCGCTGAAGCCGTATCTGAAGGTCGGCCGGAAGGCTGGGAGGTCGGCATCCAAGAAGCGAGCCGTGCCCGAGACGACCGCGGAGGAGCGGGACAAGATCCGTGAGTGGGCCAAGAAGGAGGGCTATGAACTCGCGGAACGTGGGCGCATCCCGAAGACAGTCCAGAAGGCCTATGACGAGGCGCACGACATCGATCGGAGCAAGAAGCGCTGAGCCTGGTGTTCGCCTCCTGGGCGACTCATCTCATCTACCCCTGAAGGGTCCTGCCGTGCTGCTGCAGGACCCTTTGTGCGTCTCAGAGCGGCGGCAGCGACGGACAGATCGTGGTGGTTGTCTCGATCCCAGCGGCTCGCGCGCGAGAGCTGCAGTGGATGGTGCCGTGCGAGAAGTGCCCCGGCGTATGCGGCGTGAGCTGCTCCTGGTCTCGCTGCGGACATCCTGGCTTCCGGCAAAGATCGAGGAAGGCCGTGCACAACACCTGCGCCCCAGCCTCGAGGAAGACTTGGGCGGCGTCGACCATCTCCTGGTTGCGCTGGAAGCCGGCCCGCTTCCCATGAGCTGACCAGTCGGCAGAGAAGGTGAGAATCTCGAAGCCGGCGGTCCGCCACAGACGCTCGGCCATGGCGTCGGCACCCTCGGGGCAGTGCCCCGAGAGGAGCACCGGCCGGGTGACGTTCTTGGGACCCCAGTCGCGCCAGGCGTCGTTGAACGTCTCACACATGCTCTTCTCGTCGCTCCAGCTGCGGGAACCGGTGACGAGAACGACGTGCGAGAACGATTCGGAATTCATTTCAGCAATCATTCGAGTCTCCTCTCCTTGTGACTCGGAGGTCTCCACAGCTGGAGTCGAGAGCTGTGGCCACGATGTCTGGACAGGCGGCGGCCTGCATGTCGCTGGCTCTTGCCAGCTGGTACTGGGCTCGATGACGGCCGGCCAGGTCCTTCTCCCGGTGGAGCTCGACGCGGATCTGATCGTCATCACACATCGGCATGAACCGGGGGTGTACATCCCGTCATCGCTGCGGGAGACGTGCACAGTGACGACCATGCCGTTCTCGCCGTTGGTGAAGTCGACGTTGTCGATGTCCTCGGCTTCGCCGGAGCGCATCACCTCGGCGACGGCTTCGCTGTTCGGTTGCCACAACTTCGGCTCGCAGCGGGCTCCGGTGTCGTAGGGCGAGATTTCGGGCTGGGACTGCGTCGTGGTGGCGCCTCTTCGTGGACTCGGGTGCGGGTGGCGACCATCGAGTGCGGACCCGGTGGGGGCCGTATGATCTCGATGTTCGACCCAGCCCCCGGGCCAGCTCTGCTGGCTGACGACTCACAGATCTTGCTGGCGTGATCTGCTCCCGGACGGATCGCGCGGCGAGCCGTCGCACGGGTCGTCACTTCCCGACTGAGCCAGGCGCGCAGCGCCAGGCGATCCACCACTGCTGCACCCTTTACTGCTGTCTACATCTGTGGACAACTACGCCGGGGCAGTGGTGGGGCTTCCACTCTCAAGCGCAGCGCTGGGCATAGCCGGAGGGAGCGCTAGCGACCGACGGACCGGCGAGCGAAGCGAGCGGTGGAACCCGTCGGCCATGCCGACTAACACGTCCCCGGAGCGCAGCGGAGAGGCCGAGCGAAGCGAGGGTCGCGGGACACGTGTTATCAGGTTCCCTTATGCCCTTCGCTTCCTTTCCGTCGTTGTCGCTGTTCCACGGCTGGAGCGTTAGCGGAAGCCTGGAACATCAGGGGAAACGGTCCGTACCCTCGTGACCCGTACCCCTCCCCCATTTCCGCGCAGCGGGGGTACGGGTCTGGCTGTTTCGCCTGGTCATTGCATCTTCTGGCTGTACTGCTGTTTCGACGTCCGTGATACGGCCGTACCCCCATGCTGATCCGCCCTCGTGAGGCACGAGCGAGGTGGGGGGTACGGGTCTGCTCCCGACGGGGCGCAGCCCCGGTTCATCGCCCTGCTGCCGTCGGCGGCACAGCCTTCGCCGCGCAGCGGATCCGTCCTCTTGCGACACCGTCGCTTCGGCTGTGGACAACGCTCTGCTCCATCGCTCGCTGCGGCGGCGCAGCAGGCCTTGCCCCGTCGCGTTGTGCTGGCTGCACCGACGTGGATTCACCTCGCTCCGGTGCTGCCGCGGCAGCGTGCCAGCACTTTATGCACCGTGTCCGAGGCGGGCGTTCTGCACTGCGTCGACGACGCACGTTCCGGCCCCGGGCTGTGCTCCTTCTCGCGCTCGCGCAGTGAGCCCGGGGTGGTCCTTCGTGGACGCATGAGAAGAAGAGAGACTCGACTGCTGCGACCAGCTGCCCGTCGGGCACAGCGAGCAGCTCCAGCGTCATCGGACCGTTGTCGTCTTCCTCCAGGGGCTGCTCCCGCAGCAAATGCCTCTGCTCTTCCTCTACCCCACGGGCCTTTGCTGCGGAAGCAAGTCGTTCCTCGCACGCTCGCTGCGTGCGGGGGTCTACTCCCCTCCGCGCCTTCTCCCTCCGCTCTCCTCTGCGTGACCGCGACGGCCCGATGACGCCCCTGCACCGACCGTCGCAACAGCACTGCTCCGGTGACACGCCGCCGGCGGTTCCGGTCTCGCTCCGCCGGCTGTCCGCGGCTGGTTCGCCGTGCCCGCCGGCGGGCTTCGACAAGGGGGTGCAGTCAGGCTTCCGGCCCCACGAGTAAGCCGCGAAACGGTGTCTCCCCCGTGTCTCTTAGGTGGCCCATCGGGACACTCCCGAGACACGACAGGGACGCCGACTGGTTCCGATGTGCTTCTCAGAGTCCCGTGCGTGTCCCACTGGTGTCTCGACCGCGCTCCGGCTGTGCTGCTCCGACGTCGCCCCCGGTGCTCTTTGAGGACTCACCTGTGCAGGGTGCCGGGCGGCGCCTCCCAAGAGACACAGACGGGACGCCAATGGGACGCCGTAGGTGCTCCAATGCGGCCTTCTTGAATCACTGCCGGTACGGCGGGCGTCTCACAGACGTCCCGCGTGAGCTCTTGCCGCGTCACAGGTGGGGCGCAAAGGCGCACGGCACCGGCGGCCTGCGTGTGGTCGCCCTAGGTGGAGGCGCAGGGGCGTCTCACAAGTGTCTCCGCCGGCACTCGACAGGGCCTCAAATGGCGCCCGCTTGCGTATCGAATGCGACTTGCACAGGACTCGATAGGGGCACTAGAGTGCATCCGGGTTGGCTCGCATTCGAGAGGAAACGCGAAGGGCGGTGAGTCCATATGGCAGCGCGAGAGACATCCGGCGAACGACCGGATGAGGTGCAGGAGCGAGTAGCAGGGCGAGGTGAGTGCAATGGCGAATCAGTCGGGTGAACCTCGCAAGGTCCGCTGGACCGTGCCCGCTGCCGACACCTCAGTGATTGAGTGGCTCGATCAGCAGGAGAACATCTCGCAGTCGCTGCGACTACTCATTCGGGAGTCCATTCAGCGCGACGGATACGTCGACGTCTACTACAAGCCCGTCGAGCAGCTGCCGCGTCGCGGTCGGCCACCGCTGGAGACCACCGAGCAGCACGAGGACGAGGCCACAACCTATCGCCGTCCGGCCGCCATGCCGGTTCAGCCGCAGCCGCAGCCCGTGGTCACCGACCAGGCCGACGCCGTCATCGAGAAGACAGCACCAGCACTGGTAGCCCAGCCCGAGCCGGTTCCCGCACCGGTTGAGACGGCCGAGGAGCCCGCGGCAAGCGCCCCCAGCTCACCGCCGGAGCCGCCGAAGCAGGCATCCATCGACGAAATCATGGCGAGTACTCGGCGCTGAGTGACGCGGTGAATTTCATTTTCCAGGCAGCCAACGCAGACACCGAGGGATCGAATTCATGAGCGCCAACAGCAACGACATCATGACTCTCACCGGCGGCATCGACGTCGGCAACGGCTACGTCAAGGGCGTCATCCAGAACACGAAGCAGGGCACTTTCGACGAGATCGATCTGCCCAGCGCGGTCGTCTCGACCTCCCGCACCTCGCCGAAGGTGCCGCTCCCCGACGCGGATGCGGCCTCCGTGCTGGCCGGCGACTTCTACAACCAGATCGACTGCTCGCTCACCACTCCCCTGGTGGCGGCGTCGGACCGCCGCATCTTCGGCCGCGCAGCGCTGTCTGTGCGCGGCTCGAAGTTCACCGAGTTCGAGGTGCTGGGCAAGCACTCCAAGGCCGATCAGGAGCTGAGCAAGGTCCTGGTCCTGGGCGTCTTCGCCGCGAAGGCCCTGCGCGACTACGTCCGCGAGAACGGCGCGCTGCCCGATCACGAGCTGCGCGTGCAGGTGCGCGCCGGCCTGGCGCTGCCGATCTCCGAGTTCGTCGCGCGCCGCCACGCCTACGCCGCCGAGTTCATCGGTCTGCTGGGCAGCGCGGATCCGACGGTGCACCTGGTGACGATCAAGAACTTCAGCACTCCCGTCTCGGCGCGTCTGCAGTTTGTCGACGTCCAGGTGATGGCCGAGGGTGCCTCCGCGCAGTTCGCCATCACCGACAAGGGCGAGCCGCTCGCACAGGCCCTGCTCGATGATCTGCGCACTCGCGATGCCTCCCTCGTGGAAGGCGTCTCGGCCTCCGATCTGGTGGCGGTGCAGAACACCATCGGCGTCGACGTCGGCGAAGGCACCGTGAACTTCCCAGTCTTCACCGACGGCCGGTTCAACCCCGAGGCGGCCGACACCCTCGACGAGGGCTACGGCACCGCGCTGATGAACGCCATGGAGCGCATGAGCGAGTCGGACGCCACGCTGCAGTTCTCCTCGCGCAAGCAGCTGGCGGACTTCCTCCACGCGGAGCCGTCGGTGCTGGTGAAGAACCGTCACCAGCGCGCCGCCGGCTTCGTCGAGGACGAGGCGAGCTACCTGGTCGACGAGATCGTTTCCTCCTTCGGCGACGTCCTCTCCCAGGCCGGTGCGACAACCGAGGTCGTCTACGTCTACGGCGGCGGCTCGGGTCCGATCAAGCACCTGCTGCACCCGGCGCTGCTGAAGGCCGCCGGCGACGTGCCCGTGCTCTACCTCGACTCGAGCTACTCGCGGCACCTGAACCGCGAGGGCCTGTACATCGCGGCGCGCCACGTCGAGCAGCAGGCCCTCGCCGCGAAGCCCACGGGCAAGCGCAGTTAGGAGGTGGCCTGATGTGTGAGGCACTGCATGCGACCTCGAAGGCCGAGGTTGATGAGATCAGCAGCCGCATCGAGCTGTCGGACGAGATCGTGCTCGCGTTCATCCGCGATGGGGTCAAGGTCGCGTACTGGCGGTTCGAGTCTCTGCGCCTGGGCGGGATGGTCTACCTCGATGCGACGAGTGCGTCGATCTGGGACGAGGCGATCCGCCAGTCGTTCGAGCGCTGCTACACCCTGCTGCGCGAGCACGGCGACGCTGTGTCTCCGCTGGTTCTGCTTCATGAGCAGGCTCGGCGGAAGCGGCTCGGGTCGGACGAGGAGCTTCTGGGCTCCGTCGCGGTCCTCACGGTCGGCTCGAAGAGCACCATCAAGCCGGGCGCATGAGCGGCTACCGCGAGATCGTGAAGCTGCTGGCAGCGAACACCGGCGCGAAGCGGATGAGCGAAGTCTTCGACAACTTCGTCGAGATGGCGGCGCTGGCTCTGCGCAACGCCGTGGACGTCCGCGGGAGCGAGTCGTGGGAAGCGCGCGAAGCGCAGTACCTCCAGATCGCCGGCCGCTACAGCAGAACAGAGCTGGACCGCTTCGCGCACGCCCTGGCGCTGGTGACCACGGAGATGGAGCGCGAGCCCTGCGACGTACTCGGCGGCCTCTACATGGAGTTGGAGCTCGGCAACGAGCGGCTCGGCCAGTACTACACGCCCTACGACATCGCCCAGCTGATGGCCGAGATGCAAATCGACTCGGTGGTCGAGCAGGTGCAGAGGGACGGCTTCGCCAATGTGTATGAACCCAGCTGCGGCGCGGGCGCGTTCATGGTTGCTCTGTCGCAGGCGATGCTCGAGCACGGCCTGAACCCACAGACGCAGCTGCATGTGACGGCAGAGGACATAGCACCGCAGGCCATGCACATGATCTACGTCCATCTGACGCTGCTGCACATCCCCGCGGTGGTGCGCCGTCGCAACGTCCTCACGCTGGAGACCTTCGAGTCGTGGCCCGCTCTCGCTCATGTCCTGGGCGGTTGGGGCCGGAAGCTCAGGCTGGCCCGGGCGGTCGATGGATCACGGCGGCTGATCATCGTGTCACGGGACCTGTCCCCGAGTGGTGGACACCTCTGAGCCCGGCCCCGGCAGGGGCCGGGTAGGAGGGATCTCTTATGGTGATGAAGGTCTACTCGCCC
>NZ_JBICYB010000061.1:0-21131 GCF_043200575.1 Streptomyces sp. NPDC048392 | reverse complement strand
GAGATCGCCTCGCGCCATGGCCACTTGCCTACCAGCAGTGATGCGTCACGCGCAGGCGTTCCCGCGAACTCATGATCCGAATTTCAGACAGGACCAAGGGCCCCGCTGCCGTCGGCACGGGGCCCTTTCGCATGCCCGAAAACCACCGAACCGGAGGCAGCCCCGTGACCGAGCCGCGCTTCACCGACCCCGAACTGACCGCGATCTGGGACTTCCTGCGCCCCAGCCCCAGCCCCAGCCCGGCCCCCGCCGCAGACCTCGCCCGAGCCCCGCACCGGCGCACGCCCGATGCCCAGGAGATCGCCGCCCGGGAGGGTCTCGATCTCGGTCCGGAACTGCGACACGCCCTTCGCTTGCGCCGTCAGCCGTCGAAGACACATCCTCGGCTTGCCCCGCCGGCGGCAGGGACCTCCGGCGGCCCCACGCGGCAGCCAGGCCCCGCAGCCGCCCGCGCCGTGGAACGCTCCCGCGTGATGCGGAGCATCGCCCAGTTCGCGCCCGGGCTCCGTCACCACCAGCTCCGCGAACGCACGACCGCATGGGACGCGCTCCAGCTCACGCCACCGGAGCTGGAGACCTGGATGAGGGCACTGGGCGTAGACGGCGCCGCAACCGTACGGGCGTGCCGGGCCTTCGGTATCGGGCCCGCCGCCCTCGATGTCGTCCTCGGCGGCCGGCAGGTCCGCCGCCGGCTGCGCGAGGGCATGACGGTCACCGCCCTGCTGGCTCTGGCCGCCGAGCGCGGCATCGACCTGCGCCGACGATGACCCACGACGAGCCGCAGGCAACACCTGCCGGCGAGTCCGGCACGCGGCCACGGGCAGGTCACGACGCACTTCACCCAGTAGGCGTTTGGCCCTGCTGTTGCCGGGGCGGCGCAGCGAGCGGATACCTCAGGCCGGGTCGTGCTGGTCCGGGTGGGCGAGAACATGGGACAGGCGACGGCGTACCGCCCGGTTGTAGGGGAGGTGCACGCCGAGGATGAGGGCGGGCGTGAGGGTGCGGTAGCGCAGCCAGCGTGGATGACGCGGTGGTGCGGTGCCCTCGGCGGTGTTGCAGATGCCGCACAGCAGGCCGCGCAGAAGCCCGGACTGGTGGCAGTGGTCGCCCACGAGGTCGCCCGGCCAGCGGTGTCCGCACGCGGCGCAGCGGTTGGCGTGCCAGGTCACGAGCAGGCCGACCGGGTCCTGGCCGGGCAGGGGGACTGCACGCGGGTAGGGCCAGGAGTGGCAGGCGGGCGGTCCTGCGTCCCGGAGTCGCTGTTCGGCCTGCTGCTCCACCGTCAGGTTCAGGCATCCGCCGTGGACATCGCGGAAGTAGGCCTGTGGGTAGTCGACGGTGTCCTGCCACTCCTCGTCGTCGAGGTGGCGGGCGCAGCCGGCGAGGCCGGGCAGCGGCCAGAACGTGCACCGTCGTACGCCGTCACGCAGCAGACGGCCGCAGCGTGCCTGCCCGGGTCGCTGCCCGGCAGCCCGCTGTGCTGCGGCGATCCGTGCGGTCAGGGCGAGATGACGTTCACGCTCTGGCGTCATCACGGGCGGGGGCGGAGGAGGCAGGGGGATCCGTGAACTCATGCGGGTCAGCTCCCGGTTCGGCGATAGCGGGAGTCATCCCACCACGCGCCACTGACACGCTGGGTCGTGCGTGACGTGGTCGATGCGGATGTACGTCAGAGGCGCGCGTACTGGGGCCCCGGTGAACGGGACTCGCACAGCCAGGAGGTGGGCCGTGAAGGGGGCTGGTCCGCTTCGCACGTCCGGCTGACGAGGATGCCCGGCTTCGTGTGCCAGTCACGGCACGCGGGCGTCTCCGCGACGACTGCATCACGCACGGGCTGAGCTTCGCGGGGGTGTTCGAAGCGGCGTCGCTACAGACCC
Source organism: Streptomyces sp. NPDC048392 (assembly GCF_043200575.1). Classification (NCBI taxonomy): domain Bacteria; kingdom Bacillati; phylum Actinomycetota; class Actinomycetes; order Kitasatosporales; family Streptomycetaceae; genus Streptomyces; species Streptomyces sp. NPDC048392. Next base: position 19,254 of record NZ_JBICYB010000061.1, on the reverse strand, counting down.
GCGCGCCATGTCAGGGCCGGTCGTTGCCCGGGCAGGGTGACGCCGTGGGGCAACCGAGCACGCCGGTCGGGCGCCTGTGCCACAGTGAGCGCCGGGAACAGCTGGGCGACAGGGGGGGCGGGCCGTGGTGCGGCGTGACCGAGGGCTTCCGGTGCTGCGGGAGAGGGAACTGCTGGCGGCCGGGGTGAACGTCGGGCCGCTGCGGCGGATCACCGTGGTCCTGGGGCGTGCGGGCGGCGGGAAGTGGCACATTCCTGACCAGGCGGCGGGATGGCGGAGCCATTGCCGCTACGCGCAGCACCTGACGGGCAGCCCGCGCGTACTGCTGGACGTCTGCGAGCACGTGTGCCGCCACTGTGCCCCCGTGGTGAGGGTGGAGCCGGGTGAGGAGGTGCTGTGGCGGGCAGCGGCCGACGTGGTGGCGGCTGACAGGCGGGTGCGCACGCTGGAGGAGCAGGAGGCGGGCCCGCGGTCCTGGGAGGGTTATGCGCGGGTGCTGTGGGAAGCGGCGCGGCACCGCGATGAGGAGGTTCGCCGCGTGCTCGGGCCGTGGACGGCTGATCCCTCGGCCGGTGCGGGCGCGCGGCAGTTGCTCACGGCGTGGTCGGGGGTGCTGGAGCGGTCGGAGACGGTGCTGGCCGGCTGGCGGGCGGCGGCGCCCGCGGCGCGGGAGGTGACGTCGGTCAGCGGGGCGTGCGATGCGGTGGCCGCCGGCGGGGACGTGCAGCGCACGGGCCAGGAGCTGGCGGCAGCGGTGCTGCAGTCCCGGTGGGGGCAGCCGTTCGACGTGTGGGCGGCCGTCCGGCGGGCGTGGAGCGGCGTCCGGGACCAGGGCGGCGAGGCGACCGCGGCACGTGCGGCGGCCATGGAGGCGGTGGAAGCCGCCTGGGGCGGGTTGCGGGTGCGCGATGTGACGGCGCTGCCGGAGCCGGCTCTTGTGGCGGGCGCCGGGTTTCCTTCTCCCGGGCAGTGGGCGGATGCGGAGTTCCAGCACCGGTGGCAGCAGTACGTGGCGGACTGCTGCGCCCGGCTGGAGGAGGCACTCGGGGCGGCCACGGCTGACGGAAGTGACGGACGGCAGCTGCTGCTGGTGAGCGGCTGGCCGCTCACCAGCAAGCGGGATGCGGAACTCGCCTACCTGGCCCAGTATGAGCAGCACGGGCCCGCCGTCCCGTTCGGTGGCCGCCGTACCGGCTACGGCGTCGAGCCCGGCCACGCTGTCGTGCTCGCCGTCCCCCGCTTCGCCGCCCGGCACGCCGCCGACCACACCCGCGACGACCGGCAGCGGATCGTCCTCGGGCCGGAGCTTGTCGCGGGCGGCGCCGGGCCCGACGAGCGGGACGTTCTGACGCTGCTGCGCGGCGCCTACCCCTATCTGCCGGCGGACGCCGAAGGCGACGGGCCGGGCGCCAGGCCCACGGCCATGGTGACGACGGCCCGGGCGGTGCGGCGCGCTGCCCAGCTCGGACGGCGGGCCGCCTACCGGGGGTCCGACTCGGTGGAGGTCTACAACGACCTGGTCGTCGGCACGTACAGCTGGGTCCCGACGACGAGCACCCCGGCCCCGCAGCCGCCGAGATGGAGAACCTGCCCGTCCACTGGCCCACGGACTGGACGCTGTGCCTGGACGTCGAGTGCGGAATGCGTGACGAGACCGTGCTGCACCGGCTGTACGGCACGGTGACCTCCTACGCGCCCGGCACCGGCCGAGTGGGGTTCTCCCCCACGGGCGGCCACCCGGCCATCCCGGTGCCGGTTCACCGGATCGTCGCGCTCACCGGCGACCGGCAGCGGCGCGGTAACGGGCAGGCTCCCGCCCACGAACCCTACGAAGGGTAGAAGGCCGTCCGCCCCGCCGCCGGGGCGGCGCGTTGGCCCGATCCGGGCGGCACTCGTCCTGTCAGACGCCTGCTGCTGGACGGGCCGCGTGGACGGCGTTGCCGGCTGCCGCACGGGCGCAGGACCAGGGAGAAGATGCCGGGCGTCCGTGTGGCGCACGTGGTGCACCGGGTCCGCTCGGCCGGGCCGTCGCGGGATGCTGCCGGGCCGGAACGAGGGGTGTGGCGAGGGCTGTCGCGGCCGGCTCCAGGCTAGAGGGAGTTGGAGGGCGCTTTCGGCTCGAAGACGCTGGGGGGTGCGCTCGGCCGGGAGGCGGGTGCCTGGGGCAGTACCCGGGCCAGGTCGCGGCTGATTCGGTCGGCTTCACCGCGGACTTGGACGGGGATGTCACCGCGCTCGGCGACGAGGCGGTCGTAAACGGGAGTCTGCGAAGACACGGTGGGGGTTCCCTTCAACGAGCGGTGTGCCGGAACGGCGCAGCATACGGGCCTGTGGATCACGCCCCGGTGGCCGGGCAGAGCATTCAGGCCAGCGCGGCGGGGACGGCGTCCTCGGTGGTCCAGTCGCCGTCGAAGAGCGCGGCGATCAGGCGGGCGTGGTTGTCGGGGAGCTGGCCGGAGCGGTGCTTGGTGCGGGTTTTGGCGACCCAGGCGCCGAGGTGGACGGTCTCGCCGTCGACGCGGATGGGTTCGCGGGAGGTGGGGGCGCGGCCTTCGCGGTGGAGGAAGAGTTCCAGGAGCTGGAGGGTCTGTTCGAAGGTGCGGCGCGTGCGGCGGGCCGGGGCGAGGGGGTTGGTGTCGGGGGTGAGACCGAGGGCGGTCATCAACTGCTGCTGGTCCGGGGCCAGGGACGGCCAGGAGGACAGCTGGCGGTGCAGCCAGGAGCCGATCTTCACGCCGGCCAGGAGGGTGTCGCGGGTGAGTGTCGCGGAGTCGGCGCCGGTGGCGAGGTGGGCGCGGAGCAGGTGGTATTTGCGGTGCCAGTCCGGGCCGTGCGGGAGGCGCCAGTCGGGGGCGAGGGCGGTGAGGGCGGCGGCGCGGGCGGCATCGAGGGCGTTTTTGGTGGCTTGGTGGCGTTGTTCGGCGAGCCAGGCGCCGACGGGGGTGGTGGCGGGTGCGGCGAGGTGGCCGTGCATGCGGTGGTAGCCGGCGGCGGCGGCGAGGCGGGCGCGCCAGGCGGCTTCATGTTTGTCCCAGATCATGCCGAGGGCGTCGAGTTCGGCGGTCCAGTCGGCTTCGAGGCGGCCGGCGGTGCGGGCGTCGCGCATCGTGGTGATGAAGGTGCCGAGCCGGTAGCCGGTGGGGTCGGTGTAGTCGGCGGGGACGTCGAGGTGGCCCATTTCGTCGCGGTAGGACTGGGCGGCGGCCAGGCCCAGGCGGCGGGAGCGGGAGACGGCCGGGTCGCGGGGGTCGAAGGAGGCCAGGTCCATCGCTTGGGCGATGCGTTCGGGGTGGACGGTGAAGTCGAAGTGCCAGCGGCGGGCGATGACGTCGCTGGTCTCCTTCGGCAGACGGTTGGCCTTGTCCGGGAGGCGCTCGAGGATGCGGTGGTCGTGGCTGGCCAGCGCGCAGGCGATCGCCCACACCGGCTCATAGGCGGTGCCGAGGATGTTCTCGCCGTCGGCGCCGGGCGGGACGTAGACGGGCACGATCAGGCTCGCGGACTTGCCGGACACGTCCAGGCGCAGGGCGCGGCCGAGGGCCTGGACGCAGCGGATGACGCTGCGAGTGGGGTCGGCGAAGACGACGGCGTCGACGCTGGGGATGTCGACGCCTTCGGCGATCAGGCGGGAGTTGGCCAGGATCGCGCAGTCGGCGGCGGCGAAGGCGGCGAAGGTGTCGGCGCGCTGGGCGGGGGTGTGCTCGCCGTGGGCGAAGAACAGCTTGGGGGTGATGTCCGGGACGAGGCCGGGGTCGGTGCGGGCCAGCAGGCGCAGGGTGTGCGGGAGTTCGCGGGCGAAGCGGCGGGCGTCGGAGACGAGGTTGAAGTAGACCAGCACCTTCGCCAGCCGGTGTTCGGTCATGGCGCGCAGGACGGACAGGTGCAGGGCGGTGGTGCGCAGCGCGCTGTCCTGCACCTCGCCGTCGCCGGGAGGGGTGGTGGAGGGGAGGTTGAGGCGGCGGCGCAGGTCGGCGTCGGTGAGGGTGGGGACCACGATGCGGTAGTCCGCTGCCCGGCCGTCGGCGACCGCGGCCGCGAGGGGGTATTCGGCGACCTTTTTGCCGTAGACGGCCTCGTTGTCCATGGAGTTGGCGAACGCGTCGACGTCCCGCCCCGTGGCGGCGGGGCGGCGGCGCGGGCGGGTGGTGTCGGCGGACTCCGCCAGCTCCGGCGCGGCGAAGATCCGCGGGGTGGCGGTCATGTAGAGGCGGCGGTTTGCGCGGATCCTCTGCGCGTCGTTGATCACGGCCCACTTCTTGTCGGCCCGGCCCGCGATCCGGTGCGCCTCGTCCATGACCGCCAGGTCGAACGGCGGTACCTCGAACCCCGTGCGCTGTGTCTCCTCGATCTTGTCCAGGGAGTCGTAGGTGCAGATCACCGTCAACGCACGGATCTGGTCCTCCCCCTCCCCCACCACCGACATCAACCCGCCCAGCGCGTGCGGATTCGTGGTCGACATGACGCGGGCCGCGACCAGGTCGTCCCGGCCGCTGGCGTCCAGGGACGAGACGATCACCATGTGCTCCAGGTGCTCGTCCCGGCGCCAGGCGAGCGCCGTCTGGGCCGCCAGGTCCAGGGTGGGCACCACGAACAGCACCAGCCGGGCGCCGAGTCCGTCGGCCACCCGGATCGACACCAGGGTTTTGCCGGTGCCTGTCGCCGACACGAACAGTCCCCGCGTCCCGGGGCGGTGAAGGTGCCGCACGAGTCGCTCGACGGCCTCGGCCTGGTCGGGAAAGAGCCGCACGCGCCCAGGGCGGCCGGGGCGCGGCAGTTCGGCCACAGTCATGACAGCTCTTCCTTCGAGTCAGAGACTCCAGTAGTCGCGGCGGGGCAGTTCGACCCACAGATCGGGCGGTCCGGTCACGGCGCGCCTGTCGGTCGGGCGCAGGCCTGCGAAGGCGCAGGCGTAGGCGACGGCGTTGTGCTGGTAGAGGTAGGAGGCCAGCACCTGCGCGGGGGTGTCGTTCTCGCCAGGTGCTCCTCCGGGGTGCAGGTCTGAGTCTTCGATCGTTCCATGCCGGGCGATGCTGCCCTGGTTGCCGCTTTTGGGATTGGCGTAGAGGCCGTAGCACAGGGTGCCGGCGGACAGCCGGGTCAGCACGCCCGGCATCTGCGGTGCATATCCCCAGAGCTGAGTGACCACACAGCCGCCCGGCACGGACGTCACGCCGACGATCTGCAGGCTCTCGTCCATGTCGTACGCGTAGGGATCCTCCCGCAGCTCGTCGATGAGTTCGCCGCGTGCCGGTGTCGCCTGCAGACGGCGCACCGCCTCGGCCGCGTCGATGCCCGCCACGCAGGCCAGGCCCGTGCCGTCGTAGTAGAACTCGCCCAATGCCGTGGTGAGGCGATGGGCCTCCTGCGCTGCCGCCCGCTCGGTGTCGCTCAAGGACACCCCTTCCGGTACCGGGAACAGCTCGGGCGTCGGTCCGGCCAGGTTCAGCCGCCCCGGTGACCAGCCGCCGTGCGACGGCCGCCAGGGATCGGCCCCGGCGGCGGCGAGCGCCCGTGCGTTGGCCGGCTTCCTGGACAGGATGGCTTCCCACAGTGCCGTCACCCCGTGCTCCAGCGCGTCCACATCCGCAACCCGACGGGCCAGTTCCGTAACAGCCTCCGGGGAGCCGAACACCGCTGCCCGATGCAGGGGCCTGCTCCCGTTCCAGCTCTCGGGATCAGCTCCTTGGTCCAGGCGTCGGCGGATGTCGTCGGCATCCGTCCAGTCCCAGCCCATGCCCGCCCAGCCGTCACTCGCTGCCGCCACCGCTCCCCCTCGAACACGTCGCATGCGCTCGCGCCGCTTCGACCCGCGCCCGAGCACCCGTGCACTACAGGCCGCTGACTCCATTCAGGTCCGTTGACCGGACGCTATCACCCCGAACACCACCAGTACGCTAAACGCACGCGATCCGTACGACATTGGTACGTGATAAGTGCGTTTCAGGATAGGGTCAGGGATGGAGGTGTCCCATGTCCGAGTTGTTCGACGCGGTCGACGCGCTGGTCGCGTCCCGCTCCCCGCTGCCGCCGCCGGCTGAGCGCAGGCGGCTGCGCCAGGCGCACGCGCTCACGCTGGACGAGGTGGCCGCCGCCCTGGGGGTGCGGCGGGCGACCGTGGGCGGCTGGGAGTCGGGCAAGAGCGAGCCGCGGCCGCCGGAGCGGGAGGCGTACGCGCGCCTGCTGAAGCAGCTCGCCGCGCTCTACCCCGCCCCCCAGAGCAGCGGCGCCCCGCAGGAGGGCACGGGCACCGCAGCGCCCGCGGCGCAGGCCGGGCCCACGGGCGGGGCAGCGGAAGCTACTGCCACGGCGGAGGCCGAGGAGCCCCAGGCCGCTCCCCCGGCGCCCGTCCGGCACGCGTCAGCGACACAGCGGCCGGTGCCGCGTGCCGAGCAGGCGCCGCACAGCTCGCGGCGCCCTGCTGCGAGGAAGGCCGCCCCGGCGGACACCCCCGCGCCCGGCGGTGCCTACGCGCACGGTCCGCTGCTCGTCCTCGACGCCGACACCGAGCGGCAGGTGACCGGCTACGGTGTCGGCGGTCTGATCCTGGACGTGCCTGCCAAGTCGCTGCCTGCGCTGGTGGAGTGGACGCTCACCGAGGCACGGCTGGGGTCGCAGAAGCTGCACGGCTCGGGAAAGGACAGCGATGCGCTGCTGGTGCTCACCGAGGCGGCGTGCGAGCGCTACGGCCTGCCCACCGCCTTGTCCGAGGCCGAGCGGCTTGCCGGGCGGCTGCCGGAAGGACACAAGGTCATCAAGCAGCTTGAGCGCGCCGACTGGCAGCTCACCAAGCGCGGGCTGGGGCCGTGGGCGCGGATCTACCGTCCCGCCCACGGCAGCCGCCGCCAGTGTGTGCAGCTGTGCATCCCCTCCTGGCGCGCGCTGGACGACCGCTCCTGGGGCCACGCCGCCCAGTTGCCGCCGCCTGAGCTCGCCCGGGTGCTGGGCGTGTATGCGGCCCGGGTGATGACGCCGGTCGGCTCAACGGCCGTGACGGGGCTGCAGCTGATGACCGCGCTCAACCCGCCGACCCGCGCGAGCGAGCCGGACGCCGACGGCCGGCGGCACCGCGAGCACCGGCCCGGGTCACTGAGCACAGAGCCGGTGGACCCGGCGCCGTGCGAGGCGATCGACGGGCACCCCGTCCTGGCCCGTCTGCCCCGCTTCCACGTGCGCGGCCCCGGCGAGCGGCTGTTCGAGGAAGCCTACGACTGGGCGCGGGATATGACCGATACCGAGTGCATGCAGCGCTACCTGGTCGGCCTGGATGTGAACCTCGCCTTCGGCGCGGCCGCCAACGGCGCTGTCGTCGGTCTGGCGTCGCCGCCCGTGCACGTCGCCGAACCGGTCTTCGACCCAGCGGTGCCCGGTTCCTGGCTGGTCGACCTCTCCCACGTCGACCTGTCCCGGGTGAAGGTCGCCAAGCAGTGGCGCGACCTCGACGGTGGCCTGCTGCCCAGCCCGTTCACGCCGACCGGCCAGCGCCCCGAGGGTCCGGCCTGGTATGCCACGCCCACCGTGGCGTATGCCGTCGAGCTCGGCTACGACGTCGCCCCGCTGGAGGCGTGGGTGCGCCGTGAGAGCGGCCGGTTCCTGGACGGCTGGTACAAGCGGCTGCGCGATGCCTACGTCGCCACCATGGCCGACCTCGGCGTCGCGGAGAAGCTGCCCCCGGGCGAGTTCCTGAAGGCGATGGACGGCTACAAGAGCCGCGATCCGGAGCTGGGGATCGTGGTGGACGCGGTCAAGATGACCGTCAAGGGCGGCATCGGCAAGCTGCAGGAGAAGGCGCGCGGGGGCGGCTGGAAGCCGGGGCAGGCCTGGCCCGCCCTCGCGCGGCCGACGTGGCGGCCTGACATCCGCGCGACCGTCATCTCCCGGGCCCGCATCAACATGCACCGCAAGATGCTCGCCCTGGCGGCGGCCACCGGCCGCTACCCCGTCGCGGTCCTGTCCGACTGCGCCGTGTACGCGGCCGACGGGCCCAGCCCGCTGGACGTGCTGCCGTACGGCGCCGACGGCAAGACCGTGCCAGGCTCGTTCCGGCTGGGGGTCTCGCCGGGGATGGTCAAGCACGAGGGCACCCAGAGCGTGCTGTGGGGAGCTGACGTGCTCGAGCGGCTCGGCGCCGACGGCCATGTCGCCAACCTCGCCCGCTACATCAAGACCGGCGAGGTCACCGCCAAGGACACTGGAGAGTAGGAGAGTCACGCCGATGGTCACGGTCGGGGAAGAACTCGACAGGGCGGTGCAGGGCGCGTTCACCCGGCCCATCCCCAAGTCCGCCGGGGCGCAGATGCGTTACCTCCTCAAGAAGCACGGCGGCCGGACGATGCCGGTGGCCGAGCTGCTCGGCATCAGCCAGCGCACGGTGGAACGGTATGTGAAGAACCAGATCAAAAGGCCCCGGCCGGAGCTCGCCGGCCGGCTGGAGCGTGAGGTCCGCACGCGCTGGCAGCCGCAGATCCGGGCGAAGGCGAAACAGGCCGCGGCCACCACGAGCGGCATCATGATCGATGTGCAGGCGAGGTTCGGCTACACCGCTGCTGTCGGCAGCACCGACCAGGCCCGCGTGCGTCACCTCACCCTGGCCCTGCCGCCCCATCACGCCGCCCGCCTCCTTCAGGCCCAGGAAGCCGGTGTCGACGAGGACGACCTCCGCGACCTCGCCGCTGAGGCGTTGGGTGAGGTGTATTTCCGCGACGGCGGGCGCCGTGCGCACGGTCTGGAAGTGGAACTCAAGGACGTCGTGGACCTTCAGTTCGAGCTTTAGGCGGTCAGGGGTGCCGGGACGGGAGAGCAGGAACGATGCCGGGGAGAGCTGTGACGGCAGGGGTGTTACGGACCGTGCCGCTGGCCGGGGAGCTGACCTCGTCGCTGGTCAGCCGGGCCGCGGACCGCTACAGCCTGCCGGCCTCTGGGGTACTGCGGCTGTGGACCTGCCGCCACTCCCCCGTCCGGCGCGCAGGCGGCGGCGTGCGGGCCGACGCGGAGATCGTGCTCAACGACGCCGGGCGAGCCGTGCTCGCCGAGTTGTGCGGAGTTTCGCCGCGGGTCCTGGCGCGCGCCCTGCCGGCGTTCACCGTGGACGATCCCAAGATCAGCAGCGGCCAGGAGGCCGCCCTGGCGCAGGTGCGGTGGCGTACGGCGGGCACGGTGGCGGGAGAGGCCGCGTTCGCCTGCCGGTCGTGCACCGCGCGGCGCACCGGGCAGGCGCAGCGGGCGGTGCGGTACCTGCCGCGCTGGCAGCGGGTGTGCGCCCGGCACGGACGGTGGCTGCTGGACGCGGACGCCGACCAGCCGCTGGAGCACCTCGATCTGTCCGCGGTGCCGGAGGTCGCCACGGCGCAGCGGCGGTGGAGCGGAGTGGCACGCCGTGCGATGCGGTCCGGGACTCAGCCCGGTCAGGTCTTCGCCCTGGCGCACGCGGTCGTGGCCCGGTGGTGGGAGGAGGCCCTGCACTGGGAGCGGGAGGAGATCTGGCCCAAGCGCCTGCACCGGGTGGCAGGCGGCCACGCGGGCACGGATCTGCAGCGGTGGCGGATCGTGGGCCGGGACCCGGTCATCCTCCCGGAGGTAGTGGCTGTGGCCGACGCGCTGCTGGACCCGGCCATGGCCGAGCTGGTGTGGAGGGACAGCGGCGCCGGGCGGCCGCGGCCGCTGTCCGCCGACGGGGCGTTCTGCCGCCGGCTCGGCGAGCGGGTGGACCGGCACTGGCTGGGCCCGTTGGCAGCGGTGGACCACAGCGGGCCGCTGCTCGCCTGGATGGGTGCGGTCATCCGCCGACGGCGCGGTGCGGGCGGGCCGCCCGGGTGGCGGGACGACCCGTGGCGGCTGAAGCGGGAGCTGCAACCCGCCACGATGGCTGGTCTGCTGCGCGTGATGGCGGCCGAGGAGCGGGCGGGCGGCTCGGGCAGCCGGTGGCGTGCCGCAGTGAGCGCCGAGCACCGGTTCCAGCTCGAGCAGTCGATCGCCCAGGCGCGGGAGCAGTTGGTGGAACTGCGGGGCGTGCACAGCGGCACCACCGCCGAAGTGGCCCGCACGCTGCTTGAACATCTCAGCCGCAGTGCCGCCCTGATCGACCAGGCCCTCGTGGACACCGCCGCTGCGGCCGTCGCCGCGGGGGTGGCGCTGGAGGACGTGGCGGCATGGGCGCGCCTGCCCGCCCGGGAGCTGGCGGACATCCTCACCGCGGACCAGGAGGAGGACTGAGGCATGCAGCGGTGTGTGTCGTGTCTGGGCCTCTGCACGCCGCAGGGCGGATCTGGCCGTTGTTTCCCCGCAGGCCCTGTGTGGTGCCCGTTGTGGGAAACGGGCGGCGAGCGGCGCCACTAGGCTGAGGCGGGGCCGCGGGGAGGCGGCGGCCGTGACACCGGCGCCGAGGGAGCACGTTGAGTACGCAAACGGATCCGGCGGCAGCGGGGGCGGACCTTGCCCAGCTGACGCTCGACTTCCACCACACCCACCAGCTGCTGGACCCTGCCGCGGGGGTGCAGACCTGGGAGGTGCGCATCACCGCGGCCGGCACACCGGTGGGCAGTCTGACGGCCGTGCGGGGCCTGTACTGGAAGTCCGACAATCTGCGCGAGCGGATGACCGACGAGCGGTCCTTCCCGGCCTTGGTGGCCGCGCAGCTCCTGGATGATGAGGGCCGGTTCACCTACGCGTTCGAGGAGTTCATCGAGTCGGCGTCCAGCATCCTCGTCGTCGACGGGCTGCACATGGAGGAGGCCTTCGCCGACCCCGTGGTCGTCGCCGTGGTGGTGGCCGCCGTCATCGACCGGCTGACGGACAACTACTTCGCCGTAGTCCTGCCCGCCGAGGACGCCTGCACCGATGCGGGTTCCGTCCTGCTTGCCGAGGCCGGCGCGCTGCTGAGCGCACGGGAGTTCTCCGACGAGTTGCAGATCATCGACAATGCCCTGGCCGCTCCCGAAGAGGCCGCGCAGCGCGTGCGGATGCGTCTGCGCTCCCTCGCCCGCCGCGGTGGCGCAGCGGCCTGGGACGAAGACGAGGATGAGGGCTGGGACGAGGACGGCGAGGAGGACGAGGAGCTCACCGCGCGGACGGCTGCGGTGCTGCGGGTGGCGCTGGAGGAGCTGTCCGAGCAGATCTGGCAGGACGTCGCCGCATTGGGTGATGCGCCGCTCAGGCGCGGCCAGGGCCGTGTCCTGGGCTCGCTGCCGCCGATCACCTTCCGCCAGGACCAGCAGTGGCGGCGGCAGATGGCCCGCTGTTTCGACGACCTGGCCGCCGACCTCGCCGATGCGGGCACCGTCCGCCCGCTGTGCACCGGCGAGGAGATGGCGCTGCACCTGGGTATCGACCGGGCCAAGTCGCTGACACGGAACCGGCCGCGCCTGGTCGCGGAAACCGTGGAAGGTCTGGACGAGGACCGCGGCGACTTCGACTGGGACTGGTGCTCGACCGTCCTGTTCGAGGACCACGACGTGCTGATGCTGTTCGACGCGTCCCTGGACGGGATCGAGGACAGCGGCAACGACGTCAACCAGGCCCTCGGCCTTGCCAACCTGGCCGCCGTGGACTGGTTCGAGCCCTTCCGCCCCGGCCAGGCCCGCGACCCCGCTCGCGGCTTCCGCCACGCCTGACCCCGGCCACCGCCGCCGGGGACCGGCCCGGAAACGGTCAGAACACGAACGACAGGCGATGACGCCCCGGCCGGCTCTCCGGTTCAGCCAGAGGCAGGGTGCGCGACGGCTACGCTCGGCTGCTCACGCGGCCGGGCGGGAAAGCGGGCAGCAGTGGCCAAACGCGATGTGTGGGTGCGGGTCGGGGACGGCCTGGTGCGCGGCGACACCGTCGTCGGCGTCAGCGTGAGCGATCCGCGCTACGCCTACGAGACGTTCAAGATCATGCTGAAGGTCACGGGCCACCGCGACCCTGTGTGGGTCGACTCCGGTGTCTGCGAGGAGGACGCGCAAGGCGGTGGGCGTGAGCGGGTCAACGCGCTCGCGGATGCCTTCGTCGACACGCTCGCGCGCGGTGCGGCGATGCCGTCCGGCGCCCTGATCCGGTTCGGTTCCGACGAAGACGCCCCCAGTTGGGTGCTGTCGCCTCTGGGGTAGCGACCGCACCCCGCCGGGCGCTGTACCCGGGCCGGGGTGGGGGTGGGGGTGGGGGGGGGAAGTGCAGGGGTCTGCACTGACACGGCACGCCCCCGGGCGGCATCCTGGCCCCGCGCGCAGAGCAACCTGCCGGTGCGGCAGGGCAGTTGGGGTTACCGGCCGGTTCGCCTGTGCGGTGTGGCCGGGATGACGTTGTGTGGAGCATGTGATCATCGACAGCAGCCAGGACGGCTTACCCGCCGTCGCGTCCAGGGCCGGCCGGGTGCCGGAACCGGGTGCGGTGGAGGCGGAGTTCGCCGGGGCGGACGGCACGCTCGTGCAGCGCCGCTGGGCCGGGGCCGCCGTGGCCGTCCGGTTCGAGCAGCTCCCACCGGTCGCACCGTTCCCGGTGGTGCCCGGGCGCAGGTGGGGGCCGGGCTGGTGGTGGTCGGCCACCACCGGCGGGCATGTGATGCACGGGTCGCAGGCGATGTGCACGCAGCTGATGGCCTTGGACCGCGATCCGCAGGTGGTGGGCCTGTCGGCGCGGCCGGTGCGGCTGATCTGGCGAGACCCGGACAGCGGGCGGGACCTGACGTGGGTGCCGCAGGTGTTCGCCCGTTACGCCGACGGGCGGGCTCTGCTGGCCGACTGCCCCGCGAACAGCAAGCCCGCCGGGGAGCGTGCCGCGCGGGCGGCCGCGGTGCTTTCCGCGGCGTGTGCGGCGGTGGGGTTCACCTACCGGCGCCTGGTGCCGCCGGAGCAGGTGGTGGCGGCGAACGTGCGGTGGCTGGCCGGCTACCGCCACCCCCGCTACCGCGGCGCGGGCGGGCTGGAACAGGCGGTGCTGGCGGCGTTCGCCGCGCCGCGGCCGCTGATGGCCGGGGCCGCGGAGGCGGGTGAGGTCCTCACCGCGCTGCCGGTGCTCTATCACGCGCTGTGGAGCGGGCGGCTGACCGCGGACCTGGCACGGCCGCTGGGCGAGCACACCCTCGTCTCGGCCGGCTGCCCGAATACGGCCATGGACGGCACGGAGCAGGAGCGGGAGCAGCACGCGAGGTGAGCAGGAATCAAACGGCCGTCCCTGGCGGTCGGTGCGTTGCGGTGGGTGCACAGGTCACATTCGAGGACCGCGTCTGGCAGGTGACCGGCCTGGCCGGCGGGCGGGTACACATGGTGGCCGGGGACGGGGACAGCGCCTGTGTGCTGGCCTCCGCGCTGGTGGCCGCGCCCGGCTTCGCGGTGATCGGCGCGAGCTCGGCGCCGCCGGTGGTCCCGGTGCTGTGGGAGACAGTGCCCCTGGCGGCGCAGGAGCGGGCGCTGTCCTGGCTGCGGCACATCCGCGAGGTGGAGACCGGGCTGCCCGGCGGCCCCGGAAGCGGTGTGCCGAGGCCCGAGTACAACCCGCAGGCGTTCACCCTGGCGGAGCGCGAGGCAGCCAAGGCGCGGGAGCTCGCAGGGCTGGGCTGGGCCAGGGTCAGCCGCAGCACGGTGCAGCGGATGCGGCTGGCCTACGGCCGGCAGGGGCTGTGGGGGCTGGTCGACAAGCGGCACCTGCGAGGCCCGTCGCCCACCGGGCGGGCGGATGAGCGTGTGGTGGCCGCCGTGCTGGAGGCTTTGCGCCGGTGCCGGGGGCGGAGGAAGACCACCATCCGGCAGGTGATCGAGCTCACGGAACGGATCGTGGCGGACACCCACGGGCCTCATCAGGTACGGCTGCCTGCCCGTTCGTCGCTGTACCGGCTGGTGAAGGCCCTGGCGGATCCGGCCGAGCCTCCGGGCAGTGCGGCGCGCACCGCCACCGCGGCGGGCCGGGCCGGTGGCCCGCCTGCCGCGCTGCGGCCCGCGGAGCGGGTGCAGGTCGCCACCGCCGGCCTGGGAACCGGTGCGGTGGGCGAGGACGGGACCGGGGTGACGGTGGCGGTGACGGCCGCGCTGGATCAGGCGAGCGGCTGCGTGCTGGCTGCCGTAGTACACCCTGAGCAGGACGGGCCGGTCCAGCTGACGGTGCTGCTGGCCGAGATGGCCGTGCCCCGGCCGCTGCGCCCGGGCTGGCCCGCCCTGCTGGAACAGGCCCACGCGGGCGGGCCGGGGCGGCGGCTGATGTCCCTGCCCGACCGGATCGAGGCCACTGCGGCGCGGCCGGCGGCCGTGCCCGAGACACTCGTCCTCGACCACGGGCCGGCCGGTGTCACCTCGGCGCACCTGACCGTGTGCGAGAGCCTGGGCATCAGCCTGGAGCCAGCCCCGCCGAGAGCGGCGGGCGCCGCCAGTGGTGCGCTGCGCACACTTCAGGTGCTCGCCGGCCTGTTCACCCGGCACGCGGTGGCAGCCCGGCCGGCTCTCACCGCCGGACAGCAGGACCGGGCGGACGAGGCGGACGGGGTGTACTGGAGCATGCCGCAGCTGCAGGACCTGCTGGACGAATGGATCACTGGCGTCTGGCACCACCGTTCCCAGGAGCAGTTGCGGCATCCGCTGCTGCCCCGGGCGGGGCTGACGCCCAAGGAGATGTGGCAGGTGCTGCTGGGCGCGGCCGGGAGGGTGCCGCTGCCGCTGGCCGGGCAACACTATGGCGAACTGCTGCCGGCCCGCCGGTGCGCGGTGACCGAATCCGGCATCCGGCTGGGCGGGCGCCGCTACGACGATGCGTGCCTGGACGAACACCGCGGCCGCAGGGACCGGTTCGAGGTCCACCACCATCCTCATGACCCGCGGCAGGTCTTCATCCGGCTGCCCGACGGCCAGCTCCACGCGGTGCCCTGGGCGCTGGGCGAGCACGGCTTGCGACCCTTCGACGAGCTGCTGCGGCGCCGCACGGGCATCGTCCTCGCACACCGCGCCGCCGGCGGCGGCACGGCGGCCGTGGAACCGGGCGGGTTGTCGGTGTACGACGCCGAGGCGGAGGCCGGACAGTGGTGAACACCCCCGGCCGCCCGACCCGCGCCGTGGCCGCCGCCCGGCGCCGGCAGGTCAAACTCGGAGCGTATGTGACGTTCGAGGGCCGCCCCTGGCAGGTGGCCGCCACAGCCGGGGCCTCGGTACGCCTCGTCGACGAGGACGGGCAGACCGCCTCGGTTCTGACCTCGCTGCTGTTCGCCGATCCCACCTTCGCGGTGGTGGACTGCCCGGTCCCCGCCGCGGCGCCGTGGGGCCTTTTGGAGGCGGTGCCCGAACGGGAGCGGGAGCGGGCGATGGCCTGGCAGCGGCACATCCGCGAGATCGAGACCGGGCTGCCCGACGGGCCCGGCAGCACCGGCTCCCCCCGGCCCGCCTACGACCCGCAGCGCACCTCGATGGCCGAGCGGGAGCAGGCCAAGGCCGACGAACTTGCGGCCCTGGGCTGGCCGCGGGCCAGCCGGGCCACCGTGCGCCGCATGCGCGCCCGCTACCACACGGGCGGCGTCATGGGCCTGGTCCGGCAGCGCAAGCCGTCGAGCGCGACCGGGCGTGCGGATGAGCGGGTGGTGGCCGCGGTACTGGAGGCGCTGCGCCGCCAGCGCGGCCGCTCCACGGGCACCCTGAAGGGGCTGCGGGAGGTGACCGGGCAGATCCTGGCCGAGGCCCACGGGCCCGGCACGGTGGCGCTGCCGGCGCCGTCGACGTTCAACCGGCTGGTGCGGGTCCTGGCCGACCCGCTGGAACACCCGGGGCGTCCCGCCCGCACCGCCACCGCCGTGCCGGTGCGGCCGTTCACGCCGGTGGTGGCGCTGCGGCCGGGCGAGCTGGTGCAGGTCGACACCACCCGGCTGGACATCATGGCCATCGGCGAGGACGGAAAGCCGGTGCGCCCGGAGCTCACGATCGCCCTGGACGTGGCGACACGGTCGGTGGTGGCGGCCGTGCTGCGCGAGCAGAGCACCCAGGCGGTGGACGCGGCCCTGCTGCTGGCGGAGATGGCCGTGCCCCACCCGGTGCGGCCCGGCTGGAGCGAGCATCTGCGCCTGGCCCACGCCGCCGTCCCCTACGACCGGCTTCTCGCCCTGGACGCGCGCCTTGAACAGGCGGCGGCGCGGCCGGTGGTGGTGCCCGAAACGATCGTCATCGACCGCGGGCGGGTGTTCCTCTCCGCCGCTTTCCTGGCCGCCTGCGAATCCCTCGGGGTGAGCGTGCAGCCCGCCCCGCCCCGCTCCCCCACCGCCAAGGGCGCCGTGGAACGGACCTTCGGCAGCATCAACAGCCTTTTCGCCCAGCACGTCGCCGGCTACACCGGCCCCCACATCCTGGCGCGCGGCGAGGCAGTGGAAGACGAAGCCCGCTTCACCGTGGCCCAGATGCAGGAACTGCTGGACGAGTGGATCACCGCGTGCTGGCAGCACCGCCCCCACGACGGGCTGCGCCACCCCCTCCTGCCCAAGAAGGCGCTGTCCCCGGGCGAGATGTGGGCCGCGCTGCTGGGCGCGAGCGGCTACGTACCGCTGCCCCTGACCGCAGCCCACTACACGGAACTGCTGCCGGTGCGCTTCCACCCGGTCACCGGCCGCGGCATCCGCATCAACTACCGCACCTACGACCACGTCATCCTCAACGAACACCGAGGACGGCCCTCGCCCACCGGCCCCGGCGGCAAGTGGGAGGTCCACCTCAACCCGCACGACGTCCGCCAGATCTACCTCCGCCTGCCCGACGGACACCTGCACGAGATCCCGTGGATCCACCGCGACCACGTCCACGCGCCCATGAGCGAGACCACCTGGCGCCACATCCGCACCACCCTCGAGCAGCGCGCCGAACGCGAGGCACACGAAGCCGCCCTCGCCGAGGCCGCCGACCAGATCCTGCGCCAGGCCCGGCCCACCACACCGGCGCCGCCAACTGTGCCCGCCACGGCGCCGGGCACGCGCGCCGGGAACGCGGCCTCCCAGGCAGCAGGCGGCGAACCGGCAGCACCGCACCGCAGCGCGGCCCAGGCCGCAACCAAGGCGCAGGACAGCCTGGATGCGCTGGACGCCCGGTCCCCCGCCGAAGACCGGGACGACGCCGGCGCCGATGAATCCGGCGCACTCACGCTGGCGGGAAGCGGCGCGCTGACGCTGTACGACGCCGACCAGGAGGCCGACCTGTGGTGAGCCCTGCCCGCCCCTCGCCCCCGGACGACGAGACGGCGGCCGCGGGCACGGTGACGACGTTCGACGGCTTCGCCCGGTTCGCCGCTACCGCACCCCCCACACCGCCGCAGCCGGGCCAGGCACCCCGTACGTTGGAGGAACGCCTGGCCTACCACTCGCAGTTCGTCACCGTGCGCACCCCGGCCATCGAATCCCTGGCACGCCAGGTCCGCACCCTGATGATCCTCGGCCGCCACCAGCAGGCCACCGCCCGCCCGTCGCTGATCGTCACCGGCCCGGCCACCACCGGCAAGACCACCGCACTGCTCCAGGTCGGCCGCACCTGCCACCTCGCCCACACCCGCCGCGCCCACCCGGGCGACACCAGCGTGCCCGTCGCCTACGTGCTGGTACCGCCCGGCGCCACCGCCAAGACCCTGGCCTGCGAGTTCGCCCGCTACCTCGGCATCCCCGTCACCGCGCGCATGACCACCGCACAGATCACCACCGCCGTCTGCCACACCTACACCACGGCCGGCATCAAGCTCGTGCTGAACGACGAGATCCACCGGCTCAACCCGCGTTCCTCCAGCGGCTCGGAGGCCGCCGACTGGCTCAAGGACCTCACCGAACGTATCGGCGCCACATTCGTCTACGCAGGCATCGACGTCACCGCCAGCTCCGTTTTCAGCGGAGTACGCGGCGCACAACTGGCCGGACGCGCCTCGCTGATCGACTGCGGAGCACTGCCCGCCCGCGCCGGCCACCGCGAGCCGTTCCGCGAGCTGATCGCCACCCTGGAAGCGGCCCTCGACCTCACCGCGCACCGCCCCGGCAGCCTGCCCAGGCTGGCGCCCTACCTGCACGAGAGGACCGCCGGACGCATCGGCAGCCTCTCACGCCTGATCCGCCAGGCCGCCATCGAAGCCATCTGCGACGGCACCGAACGCATCACCAAGACCCTGCTGGACACCATCGCGCTGGACCACCTCGCCGAAGAGCACTACCGGCCCCGGACCCCCGCCCGCCGCACCCGACCCGGCCGGTGACCGCCCCCACCCGGACCCACCCCGCACCCGCGGTGCGGCCCGCCGCGATGTGGCCCAGCCCGCCCGGCGTGCTGCGCGTACGGCCGCTGCCCCGCGAAACGGCAGCCTCCTACCTCACCCGCCTCGCCGCCGCCTACCACCTCTCCCCCGCCCACCTCCTCGACGGCCTGCACATCACCACCACCGGCACCCCCGCCGCCCCGCACACCACCGAACTCCACTACAGCTGCGAAGCCGCCCGCCGCCTGGCCGCCTTCACCCGCATCCCGCCCGCCCACCTCGACCGCGCACTGACCCGCCGGCCCCCACCCGCCGCCATCGCCACCGCCCCCACCGCAACCGCCCGCTGGCAGCCCCTCGCCCCCGCCGTGCAACCCCTGCCGGCCTGCACCGCCTGCACCCTGCGCCGCCCGCCCCACCACGCCGCCCCCGCGTGGATCCACCCGCCGCCCAACCTGCCCCGGGCCCTGATCTGCACCCGTCACCAGCAAGCCTCAAGCGACCCCCGACACCGCACCCCCCTCGACATCCACGCCCTGCCCGAACTCACCCACGCCCGCCCCACCGCCCAACGGCCGCCCACCACGGCTTCCCTGAGCTGGGCCACCACGATCACCACCCGCTGGTACGACCACCATCAACACCT
This sequence comes from Streptomyces sp. NPDC048392, assembly GCF_043200575.1. Lineage (NCBI taxonomy): Bacteria > Bacillati > Actinomycetota > Actinomycetes > Kitasatosporales > Streptomycetaceae > Streptomyces > Streptomyces sp. NPDC048392. The sequence goes on along the minus strand of NZ_JBICYB010000061.1, from coordinate 449 downwards.
GCACCAGCGCTGGCGCACACGCCTCACCCAGCTCACCGCCACCAACCCCCACCTCACCCACAGCCCGGCCTCACCCACCCTGACCTGCCGGAACCTGATCACCTACCCCGAAACCCTCACCCTCGCCACCACCCTCGACCGCCTCCCCCCGCACCCCCTGACACACACCCAGCAGACCGCCTTCCTCCACGACCTCGCCGACCGCCTCCACCTGACCCGCCTCGCACCCGCCGACCACGACCTGCTCTGGCAACGCCTCACCACCCGCTGAAACACCCCCACCCCCCAGCCCTGGCGCAGCCGACCAGCACCGCTACCTACAGACGCGCCAACCGCACTGAGCAAAAACCACCAGAGCAATGCTCAGGACTTGTGGATCGGCCTCGGGAGGGGTGCCTCGCGGAATGCGGAGGGCGTACCTTCCCGAGTGATCGATTGATGGTCACCGA
>NZ_JBICYB010000060.1:0-21826 GCF_043200575.1 Streptomyces sp. NPDC048392 | reverse complement strand
AAGGGCAGTCACTTCCTCGCCTTCCTCGGCCTGGCCGCAGCCCTCACCTGCTACAAGAAGCTCGCGAAACTCACCACGTGAGACAACCTCTAAGGGCACGGTGTATGCACACGAGAATGAGGGCGTTGTTGTCGCCAACTACAGGCCGTTCACCAAGCAATGGGTCTACTTCGACCCACGGATGAACAGCTACGTCAATCAGTTGCCTCGGATGTTCCCGACGCCGGAGCACGAGAACCTCGGCTTCTACGTTGTCGGGGATGGGTCAGCGGTGCCCTTCTCGGTCGTGATACTCGACTGCCTGCCTGACCTTCACGTCACTGGAGCGGGTAGCGGAGGTAAGTTCTTCGCCCGCTACACCTACCGCGAACGCAGTGCCGGCGGCGACCTCTTCGCCGCCGCTGAGGAGGACGCTGACGGCGGTTACGAACGCGTAGACAACATCACCGACGCCACCCTCCGCGACTACCGCAAGACGTACGCCGACGAGGCGATCACCAAGGACGACATCTTCTACTACACCTACGGCCTCCTGCACTCCCCGTCCTACCGGACCCAGTTCGCCGCCGACCTGAAGAAGTCACTCCCCCGTATCCCCAAGGTTCGCGACTTCCGGGGCTTCGCCGACGCCGGTCAGGCGCTCGCCGATCTCCACATCGGGTACGAGAGCCAGGAGCCGTACAACGGGATCGTCGAGCAGACCAGCGGAAGCACCGACACTCCGCCCTCGGAGCTGTTCCGGGTGACGAAGATGAAGATCCTGAAAAAGGGTGGCGAAGCGGACCGGTCCACGATCATCTACAACGGCCGTGTCACGCTCTCCAACATCCCGGAGGAGGCGTACCGGTATCAGCTCGGTGCGCGTTCCGCGATCGAGTGGATCATCGATCGGTATCAGGTGAAGGTCGACAAGGCGAGCGGAATCGTGAACGATCCCAACGACTGGTCGGACGGCCCCCGTTACATCGTTGATCTCCTCCGCCGAATCGTGACCCTCAGTCTGGAGACGATGAAGATTGTGGACAGTCTTCCCGAGCTCGACATCATGGAGTAGTCGCACGCCTCAGTCGGCCGTGCAACGCGCTCGCCGTCACTCTGGCCGACGGAAACCGTCATGACGTCACTCACCTCATGCCTCTGCTGGACGCTATACCCCCTGCATCCGCGGCCTCCGGGGCCGGCCACGCCTCCGGCCCCGGCGGCTGTTCGCCGAAGTTCACGGTGGCGCCCGCGGTGTACAGCATGACGGTGCGCGCATCCGGCACCCGACGATCCCGCAGAAGGCTGCGGCTCGCGGGTGCCGAAGCACCGGTAGCCGGTCGCGTGCTCAATCACCGGCGGCCAGTACGCCCCGCTCAGTTGCGTCGGGAACGTTGAAGAATCTGTACTGCGCATGCTCTGGACAACGCCCGCTCACCCACAACGTCATGTGTCGTGTCGCTACCGATTTGGGTGCGAGCAGGCTGCTCACGCCCCGCCCGCAGGGCTCGTCCCGAAGCCTTCCGGTAGGTCGTCCGCGTTCAATATTTCTAGAGTTGCAGCAGTTCAGGGGATTGCGGCACTCTCCTCGTGCAGGCGAGACGAGAGAGATGGAGACGGCATGTTCCGACGCAACCGTGCGGACCGAGAATTCCGTGACGCCCAGCGGGCCGGCCAGGCAGTGCTGGCGATGCACACCGAGCTGCCGCTGCCGGACTGCCCCGGCCCCCACGCAGCGCCGGCGCCTGCCGCGCCGGAGTCCACGGTGGTGCCCGATTTCCTGCCAGCGGACTTCCGGGCGCCGTCCCGCCAGGACGTCTCGGAGTTCATGATGCGCTGGGACCTGCCGCTCGTCATCGACGGCGAAGTCCACCAGTGCCACTGCGGCGCGTACCGGAACTGGATCGTCTTCAACATGCGTGACGACTCGGTGTGGCTGCGCTGCGAGGCCGGCCACGAGGCCAAGGAGTCCCGTCTGGACACCGCCTGGTACAACCGCAACTCCGGTCCGGTCGACCACTTCCACCCCACCCTCGGCGAGGGCCTGCGCCACCTCGGCCACTGAAGTCGCGAAACCCCTTCCCCCACCCCTGCGTTCGTCGGCACCCGGAGGGCCGCCCTGGTCAGACCGTCCATCTCGCAGCACAAGGGGTTTTCGCATGCGCCGTTCCACCACGACCACCATCGTCCTGAGCGCCCTCACCGTCCTCGCCCTGACGGGCTGCTCCCCGCAGTACCGAGCCCGCCGACACCTCGGCCGCGTCCTCCGCACCCGCGCACCGGGACGGTAACAGCGCCACCGCGTCCGCGCCGCTCTCGTCGGCCAAGCTGAACGAGCGGCTGCTGAACGAGAGCGACCTGGGCGAGGGCTACACCCGCGAGCCCCAGGCCGCTGACCAGCACGACGACGTCACCGTCATCGGCTGCCCGGAGCTGGAGAAGCTCGGCAGCGACGTGGCCACCGGAGCCACCCTCGACTTCGCGCGCAAGGCGAAGGCGTCCTTCACCTACGTCGGCAGCACCAACTCACTGGCGCCCTCGCGTATTAGGAAGTCGCGTATTCCTTGGTTCTGACAGCTCGTGGTCACCGTGAGTGGTCACCGGGGGCATAGTGGCGCCAGGTTCCTCCGGCCTCTTCGGCGAGGCGGGTGGTGTGGTCGTCGTTGTAGCCGAGCATCCGGGCGATCACCGGGGCGGGCGCAGGGTGCCGCTCGGTCTCAGGCTGGGCGGAGGGCTGGTCGGGCGTGAGTGCGGCGTTCATCAGCTTCTCGGTTCGTTTCGTGTGGGGGAGTTACCAGGAGACCGGGTCGGCGAGTTCGGTGACGGGCTGGTGAGCGGCTTTGGGGATGCCGAGGAGGACGCGGGCCTGGTGCGCAGCCGTGAGCTGCTCCGCCGCTGCGGATGGTCCCCAGTCGAAGAGCTCCAGGGCCTGCTCGGGGGTGGCCAGGATGCGGACGTAGGTTTGGCCGGTAGCCGGATCGACGTGGGCCTCGTCAAGGCGCGTGAGTGCGGCGGCGTAGCGGACCCGCGCACAGGGGACGTCGGGGTCCGACAGGTACCCGAGGTATCGAGCACCGGCGAGCTCCGCTGCAGCCTCCTCGCGGGCTTCACGGACGGCGGTGGCCACGGGGTCACCGCCGTCTTCAGGTTCTGGTTTGCCCCCGGGCAGGACGGCTCCGCCGGTGTCGGGTCCGAGGAGGACGAGGACCCGCCCGTCCGGTGCGAAGGCCCAGACCCAGGACTGGCGGACCGGGAGGCGGGCGGGGACGGGAGTGGGGTGGAATGACAGGTGGTGGCGGGCCCGGGCGGTGCGCAGAACGCCGACTCGGTCGAGGACGGTGGGGGCGATCGGGAGTCCGTCCTCCAGTAAGACGGGTCCGGCGCCGTTGATGCGGGCGCGGAGTGCGGACAGTGCGCGACGGGCGTCATCCGGAGCCATCAGAGCGGGAAGGTCAGCGGGTTCGACGAACTCGATGCCGTCGATCTCGCCTGGGGCGGGCCGGATCGCCGCGATCTGGCCGTCGTCCCAGACACCGCCGTCGAAGACGTGCAGGAGCTCGCCGGGGAACTTCAGGGCCGGGGGCGTTTTCCGGCCGGTGGGGGAGACCCAGTCGACGGCCAGCCCGCGGGTGATGGCCATCGTGACGCCAATCTCCTCTTTCAGCTCGCGGCCCGCACCCTTGGCGGGGGGTTCGCTCTTGTCGACGGCGCCGCCGGGAAGCAGGCGAGTGGGCCGGTAGCTGCGCGCTGAACCAGGACCTGACCGCGCCGGTTGGTGATCAACACGGAAGTGCCAGCCCACAGGGCATGCGACGCGCGCAGCGTCCCGTACGCCTCATCGCTCATCGCCACGCTGGGACGGTCGTCCGGGGCGGAAGTCGTGGTCATCTCTCTCCGATCAGCAGGGACTTACTCGTGGGCGGTGAAGGTGTGGTGGGGGTCAGGTAGCCAGCTGGGCCGGGCCGCCTTTCGTAGGGCCGGGAGTGAGGCGGGTGAAGTGTTCGGTCTGGATGATCTGGATGCGGTCTGCTTCGGAAAGGCGGGCGAGGATGCCGGGCAGGGACCGCTCACGGGCGACCTCGCCCTGGTGCGCGAGGATCGCCCGCAGCTTCGCATCGACCCAGGGGGTGACGTCGACGCTGGTAGTCACGTACGAGTCCGGGACCGCGAGGACGGTCTTGTCCACCCCTTCGAGCAGAGGACCGAGCGGCCCGACACCGGACTCGGGGTGCGTGGCGGCGTACAGCGCGGCCGGCTGCCAGGGCGGGCCGACTTCGGGATGCAGGTGGGCGAGTCCGGCGGCTTCGGCGGCGAGCAGGGTGATCTGGTGGGTGCGTACGTGGTCGGGGTGCCCCGTCAGCTGCCCGTACGCGTCGTGGGTGACGACGATGTCCGGCCGAAGCTCGCGAATGTGTCCCACGAGCACGTCGACCACGTCATCGAGGGGGGCGTCGCAAAGGCGGGGCATGCCGGGAGCGGACTGGGGGATCCGGGCGTCGGCGTAGCCGAGCATCCGGGGCTTCCCGGCCCCCAGCAGCGCGAGCGCGTCCGCGAGTTCGGCGGCTCGGTGGGTGTCGGGGGCCCAGGTGGCCGTAACCACGGCGGTCGCGGCGCCTGCGGCGGCGTGCTGCGCGAGGACGCCGCCGGCCAGGAGCGATTCGTCGTCCGGGTGTGCGAAGACGCCCAGGAGGGACGGGCGGGACACATCTGTAGGGGGGCGGGGTCACGGTGGTGCCTTCCTGTCGAACGAGGTGGGGCGTGGGCGCCGGGCTAGGCACGGCCGGGAGAGTGGTAGGCCTGGAAGTGGGCGGGCGGGTGGTCGAGCGGCAGATTCAGGTTCCAGGCGGTCAGGCACTGGGCGCTCGGTACGAACAGCGGTCCGGGCAGCGCGTCCGGGGGCCAGAAACGCCAGGAGCCGATAACCTCCTCGCGCTGCTCCGGGACGCCGGACCACTGCGTGACGACGACGGGAACTGTCACCCGGACGATGCCGCCCACCCGGTCCAGGAGCGTGCCCAGCACCTGTACATCGCCGGGGTCCGCCACGAGGCCGGCCTGCTCACGGAGCTCCCGGACAGCCGCCTGGGCGAAGCTCTCGCCCGGCTCGACGGTTCCGCCAGCGAGCTCCCACGTACGGCGCCGTTGCCGCCCGAGCAGAACTCCGTCCGGGCCGCGCACGATCACGCCTACTCCCACCACTGCGTGCGGTGGTGGCGGTGCGCTGGTACGGGGGCGGCTCGGTACGCGCTGCGGGCGGCGGGCGGCGTACAGCCGGTAGGAAACGTGGTTGTCCGGCTGGTCGGAGTCGATCGCGGTGACCGCCTCCATGGTGAGGCCGTGCTGGACCAGGAGGTCCTCCCACAACTGCGCGGTCAGGACCCACATGTCGACGGGGTGGTCGTCGGTGGTGCCGGGCAGCCGCAGGATCTCGGACCGCGGGGCGACCTCGTTCGACGGCCCGGTGCCGCCCGAGTTGGTGTGCAGCGCGGAGAAGATCAGTCGGCCGCCCGGCTTGAGGCCGTTGGCCAGGACGGGCAGCAGCCCGTCGGGGTCCAGGTAGGGCACGGAGCAGACGGAGTAGATCAGGTCGTACGGGTCGGCGTCGCACAGGTGGGCCACGGCGTCGTCGCACACCAGGCGCAGGCCCGAGGTGTCGGGGTAGCGGGTGGCGGCGCGCTGGTGCTGGGCGGGGGAGGCGTCGACGGCAGTGACGTCGGCGCCCAGGGCGGCGAGGTAGGCGGCGTGCCGGCCGAGGCCGCTGCCGAGGTCGAGCACGCGGAGCCCGACTACGTCGCCGAAGACCTCGATGCCGGGGCCGGTGCCGGGGATGCCCCAGTCCCACCGATCCAGCCCAGGCAGGTCCAGCCGCCTGGCGAGTTGGTGGTTTCCGTAGGTGTTCCAGGTCTCCACGGTGTCCTGCTCAGTGGTCACCGGTCCTCCATCAGATCGCGGGGCGGGGTCAGGGGCGCAGGGCATAGCAGCGCAGGACATCGAGGTCGGCGGTGTGGACGGCGGACCAGCCCGCGGTGAGGAGTTCGGCCTGGGCCGGGGTGATGCTGAGGTCCTGCAAGGGGTCGGTGGCGGGGCGGCGGCCGGCGATCTCGGTGACGACCCAGAAGATCCCGCCCGGGGCGAGGAGGCGGCGGACTCGGTCGAGGAAGGTTGGCTTGTCATCGATCCACCGGTAGACGAGTCGGCAGGTGATGACCGCGTACGCCGGCTCCGGCAGGGTCCCGAGGTCGTCGGTGGTGATGTCCATGCACTGCCAGAGCGGCACGCGCCCGGGACCGGGGGCCTTGGCGGCGGCGAGCGCGATGGCGCTGGGGGAGCAGTCGATGCCGGTTGTGCGGTAGCCGAGCTGGGCGAGGCGCCGGGCAAGAGCGCCGTCACCGCAGCCGATGTCGAGGGCCGGGCGGGCGCGGCCAGGGCCGAGGTGGTCCCCCAGCAGCTGGTTCTCGGTGTCTTCGAGCTGCCGGTAGCGGCAGCCGGCGGCCCAGAGGGGTTCCCAGTAGGCCGCGGCTGCCGTGGACGCGGTGGCGGTGGTGTTCATCAGGCTCCTTCGCGGGCGGGCGGCACGGCCGCGCGGGCGGGGATCTCCCGCAGCGCGCGGATGGGGGAGGCGAGCAGGAGGACGACGGGGACGACCTGGAGGAGCGCGCCGATGGCAAGGGTGGCCCGGACGTCGAGGAGGAGGACCAGGCCGCTGGCTGTGGCGGCGGCGAGTGGGCGGGCCCCGGCGGTGAGCGTGGTGCTGGCGGACTGCATCCGGCCCTGGAAGTTGGGGTCGCATACGGCCTGGCGCACGGATCGTTGACTGGTCCCGGACGCCGTCGCCCAGAACAGCTGCCCGGCCAGCGTGGCGGCCAGGACGATCTGCCACCGCGGGCCGGGCCCGGCGCACAGCAGGGGCACTTGGGCGAGCGGGCTGACCGCGAACCCCACGATGATCGTGGGACCGATGCCGATCCGGGCGGCGATCCTCGGCGCGAGCAGCGCACCGGCCACACCACCGGCACCGCCGACGCCCATAATCACGCCGAGCACCGTCGGGGACGCTCCGAGCCGGTCCAGCCGCTTTGTTTCCGCAGAGACCGTGTCCCCCACAGGTCGTGTCCCTTTACGAGCCGGCTGTAGCTCTGGCGGGTATCGCACGAGGGCAGCTCATCGTGTCGCTTACCGAACTGGATCTAGTGGTGAAGGTCATACGGTAGCCCCATAGGTGTTCAGTGCGGGGGCCACTGCCAAACACTCGCGGCGCCGGCTCCGCCTCGGACGGCGGGCGGCTACCGCGAGTACCCGCCGCAGGCCGCGGTGCGGCTGGCGTTCATCCGCGACGCCCAGGGCGCGGGCTTGAGCCTTGCTGACATCCCGTCCGTCCTGGACGTCCGCGACAGCGGCGAGGCCCCGTGCGCTCATGTCACCGCGCTGATCGAGCAGCGACTCGCAGACATCGAGCGGCGCATGGCCGAACTGCGCCAGACCTGACGAGCAGTCCCGCCGAAAGAAATTGGCGCGACGAGTCCTCGTCAATTCCATGTGTCCAGCTCTTCTGCTCCTCTGCGTGGTGGTGCCGTGGCAGCCGTCGAAGGGGTGGGACAGCCACCCGGACGAGCCGCCCCCATCGGGAAGAGGAAGACTGTGCCTCGTTCACCGGCGCGATGTAGGTCGCTTCGGTGAGATTGACGAACTGTGGTGGGCAACTCTCATTTCTTCGCTGATTTCCCAACCACCCAAATTCCTCGAAGCACCCCACAGTTCTCGAATCCCTGGGGTGGTTGTTCGCTTCCGACACATCAAGGGTTGACGGCCCGAATGCCTGTAGGAAGTAGCTGAATGCCATTCAGACGCCGCACGGGTTGAGGATCAACAGGGTGGCCACTACGGTATCGCTGACGATCACGGCGGCAACAGAGCGGAGCTGCTCGTAGCCGGTCCGGGCGAGGAGCCATGAAGGCCATCACCCCGCCGCCGACCGCGGCCTCGGTCCGGTCGTCGGGTGCAGCCGAAACACGCTTGACCTGTCGCACGACGTCCTGCGTCCGGGGCGCCGTGCGACGGACGGCTGAAGGCGCTCAGCGCCGTTCGGGTGTGGCGGGGACGCTCCGTGCTGGTGCCGGACGATGCGGGGCTTGCGGCTGGCGGATGCCCTCGCTGCACATGGCGCACAGGATGCGCCGTGTCTGGCCTCTGGCCGGGCCGACGAGACCGGAGGGGTGCCCGGGGAGGTAGACGGGGTGGGCATGCTGTTCGCAGAGGGCGGCGCCGCAGTTCTGACAGATGGCTGCCGCCGGGGTGGGCTGGCCGGATCGTGTGCAGTCGAAGCAGTGCACGGTCGTGTCCTTTCGCTGGGTGGGATCGGGAGGTCAGGTGCCGAGAATGGTGAGCCATCCGGCGAGTGCGACCAGAGTCACAAGGAGGACGGGGACGGTGAGGACGATGCCGGTACGGAAGTAGCGGCCCCAGCCGATGTGCATGCCCTTACGGTCGAGTACGTGCAGCCACAGCAGGGTGGCGAGGCTGCCGATCGGAGTGATCTTCGGGCCGAGATCGGAGCCGATGACGTTGGCGTACACCATGGCCTCGTGGGTGAGGCCATGGGCGCCAACAGCGCTGATCGCCAGGGCCGCGATGAGCACGGTGGGCATGTTGTTCATGAGTGAGGCGACGATAGCGACGACGACGCCGGTGCCGACCGCGGCGGTCAGCACGCCGTGGTCGCCGAAGACGGCGAACAGGCGGGCCAGTTCGTCGGTGAGCCCCTGGTTGCGCAGGCCATAGACGACGAGGTACATGCCGATGCTGAACAGCACGATCTGCCATGGTGCCTCTTTGATGACCTTTCCGACCTGGATACGCCGGAATGCTCGCCCGCTGCTCACACCTGCGTCGTGTGCTGCCGCGTCGGTGGCGTCGGCGGTGTTGCGCTCATCGCCGATCGGGTACCGCAATGGCGCGGTGTCGGGTCCTGTTCCTGCCATGGCGGGAGCAAGGCCGGCATCTGTGCGGGTGAAGAGGACAGCAGGTTTGCGGGCGGCGACGACGATCAGCAGGAGGGCACCGACTCCGGCGACGGCGGAAAGAGGTACGCCCACGGGATCGGCGAGGAAGTAGCCGACCAGCAGCAGTGCCAGTACCGCCCAGCCGGCACGAAAGGTCAAAGGGTCGCTGATCGCCGTAGCGGGGCGGCGCAGCGCGGTGACCTCGTACCGCCGGGGGATTGCTCGGCGGAAGTAGAGCATCAGGACGGCGAGACTGGCCAGGACGGAGACCAGCCCGACGGGCACCATGACGGCGGCGTAGCGGGAGAAGCCGATGCCGAAGTAGTCAGCGGTGACGATGTTGACCAAGTTGGACACGATGAGAGGAAGGCTGGCGGTGTCCGCGATGAATCCGGTGGCCATGACGAACGCCAGTGCGGCCTTCGCCGGGAACTGCAGCGCCAGCATGATCTGCATGACGATGGGTGTGAGGATCAGTGCCGCACCGTCGTTGGCGAACAGTGCCGCGATCACGGCGCCGAGGAGCACGATGAGCACGAACAAGGCGCGCCCTCGGCCCCGCCCCCACCGGGCGACGTGCAAGGCGGCCCATTCGAAGAACCCACTCTCGTCCAGCAGCAACGAGATGATGATGATCGCGACGAAGGTGAGGGTCGCGTTCCAGACGATGTCCACCACAGTGGGCACGTCGGAGAAGTGAACGACGGTAGTGGCCAACGCAACGACTGCGCCGCCTAGGGCACTCCAGCCGATACCCAGGCCCTTGGGCTGCCAGATCACCAGCGTCAGGGTGGCAACGAAAATCAGGATGGCGGCAGGCAACACGGCGTTTTCGCTCTCCATCGACGGTTGGGTTCCACGGGCTGAGCCGGAGACCAGCCCACAGGAGGATTCACCCGCTACGGGCCACCAACTGGGCCAACTGTTCCGGGCCTTCGGGCGCGGACGAGGTCCACGGCAGGACGGCGGTGCGCTGTGCGTGCTCCCTGGTGACCTCGGCGACAAAGCGCTGTTCGGCACTTGCTTTGGCAAGGAGCAACGGGTCCACGGGGCCGGCGGCGGCCAGGCTCTGGTTGACCACCCAGGCGAATGGCTTGATCCCGGCTCGGGACAGGTCGGCTTGTAGCGCTGCGGCCTCGTGGACGGGTGTCGCCTCCGGAAGCGTGACCAGCAGCGTTCGGGTGTAGTCAGGATCAGTCAGCCGGTTCAGCAGTTCCAGGGCCTCGGCAGGGGGCGTCTGCCCTGTCTGCTGGGCGATCTGCCGCTGGTATCCGCGGGAGGCGTCGAGCAGGAGCAGTGTGTGGCCGGTAGGTGCGGTGTCCAGGACGACGAACCGGTCGGTGGCCTCGGCGACGGTTCGAGCGAAGGCGTAGAAGACCGCGATCTCTTCCGTACAGGGCGAGTCCAGATCCTCGGCCATCAGGGCGAGGGCGTCCTCGTCCAGCGCGGCACCGGCCTGCGCCAGAACCGATGCGGTGTAGGCCGCGGTCTCCGCCGCGGGGTCGATCCGGGTGACCCGCAGGTTGTCACTTCCGGCTCCGGCCACGGAGTTCACGTGTGCTGCGGGGTCGGTGGTGGTCAGGGTGACCGCGTGGCCCCGGCGCGCGAGGTCGAGAGCGATCGCGGCGGCGACGGTGGTCTTGCCGACACCGCCCTTGCCCATGGTCATCACCAGCCCTCGCCCGCTCTCGGCGACGTCGTCCACCAGGGTCGCGAGGCCACCTCCCCCTTCCGTAACAGGGGCAGCGGAGACGGCTGTGACCGGCTCTGCCGCCGACTGCGGATCGAGCATGCCGCGCAGAGCCGGAACCCCGATGGGAGGTACCGGCAGCAGTGGTACGCGGTCCACCTCACCGATGTCGGCCAGACTCGCCGGCAGGCCGTCCAGAGCGTCCTGGGCGCGACGCTCCCAGGCGGCGGCCACCGGGTCGTCCGAGCGAGTAGCGCTGAAGACCCCGTTGACGATGAGCCGCTGTCCGCTGATGCCCAGCGCCCGCAGCTCCTCGGCCGTTCGGCCGGCTTCGGCCAACGGACCCGCGTCCGGGCGGGTGACCAGGGCGACGGTCGTCCGGTTCGGGTCTGCGAGAGCCGCCATGGCCTGGGCGTAACGCGTTTGCTGTGCTCCCAACTCAGACAGTGGTCCGATACAGGAAGCTCCGCCCGGGTTGGTGACCAGGAAATTCGACCACGCACCGGGCAGGCTGAGCAGCCGCAGGGTGTGTCCAGTCGGCGCGGTGTCGAAGACGATGTGCTCGAAGCGAGAGGTGACTTGCGTGTCTGTCAGGAGGGCAACGAATTCGTTGAACGCCGCGATTTCCACTGTGCAGGCGCCGGAGAGCTGCTCTTCGATCTGGCTGATCGCCGAGGCGGGCAGCGTGCCGCGGTAGGGGCCCAGGACCTTCTCCCGGTACTGCTCCGCCGCGGCGGCGGGGTCGATGTTCATCGCGTGCAGACCGGCAGCACCTGGAACGGCCACGGGTGCCTGTCCCGCCTCCACGCCGAGGACCTCGGAAAGGTTGGACGCCGGGTCGGTGCTGACCAGGAGCACCTGGCGTCCCGCGTCGGCCAGCCCGATCGCGGTGGCCGACGCCGTCGAGGTCTTGCCAACGCCACCTTTGCCAGTGAAGAACAGGAACGGCGTCGCGGCGGCACGCAGCCTCCCGAGGACATCGACGGGCGGTTGGGCCGTCATGTCAGCATCCCTCCGGGCCGCAGCCACAGCCGCTGTCCATGTCGTCGGCCTGAGCGAGCGGCAGGCTGGGGCGCTCGGTGCGCACACCGGTCCATTCGGCAAGCTCTACTCGGGTGGGATACCGCCCGGAGCACCGCAGGGTGCCGTCGACCAGCACGACAGGCAGCGCGTCCTCACCCTTGTCCTGAAGGAGCGTTTTGACCTGGGCGTCCTCCGTGAACCTGCCAGGTTCTGTGGACAGCGAAAACCGCTGCACCTCCACTCCGGAGATGACCAGCCATGCCACATCGGCGGCGAACTGGGTCAGCGACGGATCGACGGACGGCCCGCACACTCCGGTGGAACAGCACATCGCCGGGTCGTACACCTGGATTGCGGACATTTCTGACTCCTTTCCACGGCAGGCCGCAGGTCAGCGACTCACTCAGCTTCGACGTTACATCAGCCTACCCTGATACATCAAAGGATGCTGATACATGGGCGAGTCTCCGGAGTACACCCGACCTTTACGGCAGGCAACTGCACAGGCAGAACGCAAGGAGAGACGCTTGACCCCCAAGGTGGGCACATGGTGATATCGAAGCATGCTGATGTCAGCCGATGCGCCAGTCGTGGGCCTTCCCCTCGCTGAGGCGACCGTGAAGCTCTTCGGCGATCCTCTGCGGGCCCGGATCGTGCAGTTGCTAGCCAGTGAGCAGATGTGCACGTGCCATCTGATGGAGGAGACCGGAGCACGCCAGTCCACGATCAGCCACCACCTGCGGATCCTGCGGGAAGCCGGGTTCGTCGCAGCCGATGCCCACGGCCGGTTCACTTACTATCGACTGCGCCCTGAAGTCTTCAGCACGCTCACAGTCGGCATCGCCGAACTGGCCGCGCAGGTCCACCATGCACAGTCGGTCCGACGTCCCTGCCCGTGACCAGCGGCAGGAGCCCGCAGCAGCCACACCGAGGGAGCCTCGTGAGGCATGTTCGGCGATCGGCGACACCGGCACCAGCTTCGGACCAGGAGCAGACCAGCTGAGCACCCTGCGTCCCAGCCCATTCTGGCCGTAGCCGACTTCTTCGTTCACCGCGTGCCCTGCCGCCGCCTCCGGTGACGTGAGGGACTGGCGCAAGCCGGTCCAGCGCACGCGCAGGGAACTGGCGGCCGTCAGCCGCAACCCCCGGTGGTGCGGGGCCTGTCGGTCTGTCAGTCACCTTCTGGCCTCGGAGGAAGGCGGGAGGCATACCGACCGTGTGGGGGGGGGGCTGCCGACTCGGCGATTCGGATGACGACGGTGGTCGCGTGTCCGCTCCTGGGCTGACATCGACTGTGCGAGGCAGGGAAAGACGCTGAGCTCGGGCTCGACCGCCCAGGAGAACCCGCGACAGCTTTCCCCGCGTGGACGACCTGGTGCTGGATGCCGGGACGGTCGCCCAGATCTTCGATTCGCAGGTCATCACCACGTGGAAGTATCTCGCGGACGCCGCCCCGGAGGTCTGGTAGCACCCTACGGAGAAGGCGTGGCAGGGCAAGGGCGGTGAGTCGGCTCCGGCTCCACCACTGTGGCGGCGGGTACTTCGCGCTTTCCTTCGCCGTCGCCCGCCACCTTGAGACCGCCCGTATCAACACCGGCGCCTCAGAACCCGTGGCGGCAACCGCAGTGATGGCGTCGGCGGGCATCGCCGCCGCCACGTGGTCGGCAAGGGCAAGGACCTCACCCTGAAGTCCGACTACCGGACCTCTGCCGACGGCAGTCCGTGGTTGTCGACGTGCGACAGGTCGTCGGCATGTTGAGCTGACGATGCCTGCCTCTTCCTCAGGCGTCGAGAAGGTCGGCGATCTCGCGGGCGGCGTCGCGGGCCGGCCGTCCGACGCCGATGAGAGTGGCGGAGGCGGGGCCAGTCCAGTCGCCGTAGCCGAGGAGGTGCAGGCGTGGCTCGTCCGCGGCCCGCGTGCCCACCGTGGTGATGTGCCCGCGCCGGCCGCGCAGGCCCAGGGGCGCCAGGTGTGTGAGAGCCGGCCGGAAGCCGGTGCACCAGATGACCGCGTCGGCCGACGCCCGCGTGCCGTCGGCCCAGCGGACGCCATCACGGTCGAGGCGTTCGAACATGGGCGATGCCTTGAGCCGCCCGGAATCGCGAGCCTCGCGCACCGGCGGTACAGCGACGATGTCACCCAGCGACGCGACACCTCCCGTGTCATCGCGGCCGGCGTCGAGGGCACGGCGTCGGGCGGTGGCCGCGTCGAACAGGGCGCGGCCGTCGATGTCGTCGGCCAGGAAGCGCGGCGGGCGCTGAGTCGTCCACGTGACGTCGACGTCACCGTCCAGGGCAAGGTCGGCGGCGATCTGCGCGCCGGAGTTCCCGCCGCCGACCACGATCACGCGCTGCCCGGCGAAGTCGGCCGGACGGCGGTAGTTCACCGTGTGCAGCTGCCGGCCGGCGAAGACACCGCGGCCGGGAAGGGCGGGAACGAAGGGACGCGACCAGGTGCCGGCCGCGCTGATGACCGCCTTCGCCCGCCAGGCGCCGGAATCCGCCTCGACCAGGAGCCGGTCGCCGTCGCGGTGTACGGCTTCCGCCCGGGTTCCGTGCTGGACAGGAAGGTCGTAGCGCTTCTCATAGTCGGCGAGGTAGTCCACGACGTGCGCGGCGTCAGGGTAGGTGTGACCGGACTGGATGGGCATGAGGCGGCCCGGCAGGGAGGAGTGGTCGGCCGGGGAGAACAGACGCAGGGAAGCCCACATGTGCTGCCAGGCCCCGCCCGGGCCGGCTTCGGCATCCAGGATGACGAAGTCCAGGCCCTGGCGGCGCAGGTGATAGCCGACGGCGAGCCCTGCCTGGCCCCCGCCGACCACGACGACGTCCGTCACGGAGCCGGAGTCGGGGCTGCCGCGGTGGGCGCCTCGGTTGCCGCGCAGAGAGGGCACAGCACCGTGCGGGCCTCGGCCTCGGCAGGCGTGCCGATCAGAGGACCCCGGCGCACGCTATGGGTCGCGATCCGGGCGTGTTCGGCGCATACGCCGGCGCCGCAGCGCTGGCAGACACCGACGCACGGGCTGTTGCTTCCTGTGGTCCGGCAGTCGAGGCAGTGCATCAGATGTCCCTTCCCGGCGTGGTGAGGGCAGCGGGCGCGAACTTCTTGCGCCAGGCGAGCGCGACGTACACGAGTCCGATCAGCACTGGTACTTCGATGAGCGGCCCGACGACGCCGGAGAGTGCCTGGCCGGAGGTGACGCCGAAGGTGGCGATGGCGACTGCGATGGCCAGTTCGAAGTTGTTGCCCGCGGCGGTGAAGGCGAGCGTGCTGGTGCGGTCGTAGGCGAGACCGAGGGCCTTTCCGAGGAGGAAGGTCCCGAAGAACATGATCGCGAAGTAGACCAGCAGCGGCAGCGCGATACGGACGACGTCCAGCGGCTGCGAGGTGATCGTCTTCCCCTGCAGGGCGAAGAGGATGACGATGGTGAACAGCAGTCCGTACAGGGCCCAGGGGCCGATCTTCGGCAGGAAGCGCTGCTCGTAGGACTGGCGGCCCATCTTCCTTTCGCCGATGCGGCGGGTCAGGAACCCGGCGAGCAACGGGATGCCGAGGAAGACGATGACGTTGAGGGCGATGTGCCAGACGGGTACGTCCAGGCCCTGGCCGTCCCCGAGGCCGAGCCACTGCGGCAGCAGGTCGAGGTAGAACCAGCCCAGGACGCCGAACGCGATGACCTGGAAGACGGAGTTGAGCGCTACGAGGACGGCGGCGGCTTCCCGGTCACCACACGCCAGGTCGTTCCAGATGATGACCATGGCGATGCAGCGAGCGAGGCCGACGATGATCAGTCCGGTGCGGTACTCGGGCAGGTCGGGCAGGAAGATCCAGGCCAGCGCGAACATGACCGCCGGGCCGACGATCCAGTTGATGACCAGCGAGGAAACCATCAGCTTTTTGTCGCCGGTGACGGTGTCGAGCCGGTCGTAGCGGACCTTGGCGAGTACCGGGTACATCATGACCAGAAGGCCGAGCGCGATCGGCAGGGAGATCCCACCGACCTCGATCTTCGCGAGCGCGTCGTTCATGCCCGGAATGAGACGTCCCAGGCCGAGGCCGACGGCCATGGCGAGAAGGATCCACACCGCGAGGTAGCGGTCAAGGGTGGAGAGCTTTTTGACGATCGAGTCGCCACCGTCGGCTCCCGGCGTGGCGGGGGCGGCAGTGCGTTCGGTGGAGGTCACGGGCAGGCCCTCTTGTTCTCGGCGGCGGTACGGGCGGAGTCGGCGAGCGCGGCGAACTGCTCGGAGAGGCCGGCCAGGACCTCGGGGCGCAGCTTGTAGTAGGTGTAGCGGCCGCAGGGCTCGGTCTCCACGATCCCGGCCTCGCGCAGCACCTTCATGTGGTTGGAGAGGTTGGTCTGCTTGGCTCCGGTCTCCTCGACCAGGTGCGTCGTGCAGAGCGTCTCGCCGGCCAGCAGGGTCACGATTTTCAGGCGGAGTGGGTCGCCCAGCACCCGGATCACGTCAGGTTCGACTGAAGTCAGCATGCACTGATACTCTCACATCAATGCCTGCTGATACCAGCGGGGGCTGAAGTCATTGGCGGCTGGTCCGTCATGCGACGAGAGAGAACGATCACCATGGCCGAGTCTTCCGGCAAGCCGTCCGTCCTGTTCGTCTGCGTCCACAACGCCGGCCGCTCCCAGATGGCCGCTGCGTGGCTGACCCACCTGGCCGGTGACCGCGTAGAGGTCCGCTCTGCCGGCTCCAACCCCGGCGACGCCGTGAACCCGGCGGCGGTCGAGGCGATGGCCGAGGTCGGCATCGACATCTCCGCCGAGACGCCGAAGGTCCTGACCGTGGACGCGGTCAAGGAGCCGGACGTGTGCATCACGATGGGCTGCGGCGACACCTGCCCGGTCTTCCCCGGCAAGCGCTACCTGGATTGGAAGCTGGAGGACCCGGCCGGCCAGGGCGTCGAGGCTGTCCGCCCCATCCGGGACGAGATCAAGAAGCTCGTCGAGGGTCTGATCGCCGAGATCGCGCCGGAGAAGACCGCATGAGCGAGATACGCGACGTCATCGTCATCGGCTCCGGCCCGGCCGGGTACACCGCCGCCCTCTACGCAGCCCGCGCGCAGCTCAAGCCGCTCGTCTTCGGCGGGGCCGTCTTCGTCGGCGGTTCCCTGACCACCACGACCGAGGTCGAGAACTTTCCCGGCTTCCCCGAGGGTATCGACGGCCCGGTCCTGATGGAGAACATGCGGGCTCAGGCCGAGCGGTTCGGCGCCGAGATCGTCGAGGACGACATCATCTCCGTCGACCTGTTCGGGCGTATCAAGGAAGTCACGGACTCCGCCGGCACCGTCCACCGGGCCCGCGCCGTGATCGTGGCCACCGGCTCCGGCTATCGCAAGCTGGGCCTGCCGAACGAAGAAGAACTGTCCGGACGAGGCGTGTCCTGGTGCGCCACCTGCGACGGATTCTTCTTCCGCGACCGCGACATCGTCGTGGTCGGCGGCGGCGACACCGCCATGGAGGAGGCCACCTTCCTCACGCGCTTCGCCCGCTCGGTCACCGTCGTCCATCGGCGCTCGGCCCTGCGGGCCTCCCAGGTGATGCAGAACCGGGCCTTTTCCGACGACAAGATCTCCTTCGCCTTCGACAGCGAGATCGCCGAGATCAAGGAAATGGACGGCATGCTCTCCGGTGTCGTCCTACGCGACAACTTCACCGGCGACACGCGCGACCTGGACGTGACCGGGCTGTTCATCGCCATCGGCCACGACCCGCGCACCGAGATATTCGCCGGCCAGCTCGACCTCGACAGCGAGGGCTACCTCAAGGTCGCCGCCCCTTCAACGAAAACAAGCATTCCTGGCGTGTTCGGCGCGGGTGACGTGGTCGACCACATCTACCGACAGGCCATCACCGCCGCCGGCTCCGGCTGCGCCGCCGCTCTGGACGCCGAGCGCTACCTCGCCGCCCAGGGGCACAGTGAGCAGGCCGAACCGGACAAGACGCCCGCCGCTGTCACCGCCTGACCCTCTGGTCGAAAGGAGGCCGCAATGGCCCTCATGAACACCACGGACGCCACTTTCGAGCAGGACGTCCTGAACAGCGACAAGCCCGTCCTCGTCGACTTCTGGGCCGCATGGTGCGGCCCCTGCCGACAGCTGGCTCCCTCCCTGGAGGCGATCGCGGCCGAACACGGAGACAAGATCAAGATCGTCAAGCTCAACATCGACGAGAACCCGGACACCGCCGCCAAGTACGGCGTGATGTCCATTCCGACGATGAACGTCTACGTCGGCGGCGAAGTCGCCCAGACCATCGTCGGCGCCAAGCCGAAGGCGGCGCTGGAACGCGAACTTGGTAGTCACCTCGACGCGTGACGCTTGCAGCCAGCTGCCGGCCGGCCGGTTCAGCGGCCCAGACGTACTACCGTGACTGGACGCCTCGCTGGTGCTCCGGTGGAACGAGTTCCCGCCCCGGCTCAGGCGTCCTCGATGATCGAACAGACGGTGGAGACGTCTCCGCAGGGTCGGCCCTCGGCGGCTCTGCGGGTGTCGGCGAGGGCCTGACGCAGGGCGAGAAGGTCGTTGACGGCGGTGTCGATCTCTGTGATGCGTGCGTCCAGGAGGTCGCGGACGGCGTCGCAGGGCGGCGTCCCGCCGTGGCGGATGTCGAGGACTTCGCGGATGTCGTCCAGGTGGAGTCCGAGGGCTCTGGCCTGGCGGATGAAGATCAGCAGTTCGACGTCGTCAGAGGTGTAGAGCCGGTAGCCGGACATGCTGCGCTCGGCCCGGGCCACCAGCCCCTTGGCCTCATAGACGCGGACGGCCTTGCGTGTGAGCCCCGCGGCCCGGGCCGCTTGCCCGATGGTCAGTCCCTGCATCGCCATGATCGTTCCTCCTTCGCCGTCCAGTGTTGACCTTGCCCCTGGAGCCGGGTTCTAGCGTCGCTCGTGACGGATTCCAACGCGAGAATTGGAGGTGAGAGCGATGCCGTTCCGTGAGGGAGAGGTCTACCGCTGCCCCGACGAGAACTGCGGGTGCGAGCTGACGGTGACCAAGAGCGCCGCCGCCAGCTGCGGTGGTCAGCAGAGCCCGACCTGTTGCTGCGGCAAGACGATGATCAAGGCGTCGTAAGAGGCCCCTCGTTCCTGGGCCGCCCGCCTCGGGCGGCCCAGCCCCGTCCACGCCAGGCTGCAGGGACGAAGGGCCGGTCCGGCTTGACGACTGCACTCGTTGCTGCTGGATGAAGCCAGGTGAAGAAATAGATCACATCAGCCGAGATTGATACATCAGTTTTGGGTGATGTAACGTCGAAGCAGTTCGACCAAGCTCCTTTGGAGCAATCGAGAGAGGGAGTCGCAGATGTCTGCTGTCGAGGTGTATGACCCGGCGATGTGCTGTTCCACCGGTGTGTGCGGGCCGTCGGTCGACCCTGCCCTGACCCAGTTCGCCGCCGATGTCGCGTGGCTCGGCAGTGCGGGGGTCAAGGTGGAACGGTTCGGGCTGTCCACCGATCCGGGCCGGTTCGTCGAGGATTCCCAGGTAAAGGCGCTCCTGCAGGAGAAGGGCGAAGAGGCGCTGCCGACGGTGCTGGTCGACGGGGCGGTTCGCTGCTCCGGCCGCTATCCCACGCGTGTGGAGCTGGCCGAGTGGACCGGCGTACGTACCGAGCGGCCCGGCCTGCCGATGGCCGGGGAAGCTGACGGCGGCTGTGGCTGCGGCCCGGAGGGATGCTGACGTGACGGCCGCCGCACCTTCCACAGAGGTCCTCGGCGGCCTGCGAGCTGCCGCGACCCGATATCTCTTCTTCACTGGCAAGGGCGGTGTCGGTAAGACGTCGACGGCCTCGGCGTCCGCTGTCGCCCTGGCCGACGGCGGCCGGAGGGTGCTGCTGGTGAGCACGGACCCTGCTTCCAATCTCAACGAGGTGCTGGGGGTGACCGCCGCCGGTACGCCGGTGGCAGTTCCCGAAGCCCCGGGGCTGTACGCGATGAACATCGACCCGGCCGCCGCGGCAGCGCAGTACCGGGAGAAGGTGATCGGTCCGTACCGTGACGCGCTGCCCGCCTCGGCCGTGGGGCAGATCGAGGAGCAGCTCTCCGGGGCGTGCACCGTTGAGATCGCCGCCTTCAACGAGTTCGTCGCGCTGCTGACCGACCCCGCGATCACCGCCCGCTTCGACCATGTCGTCTTCGACACCGCACCCACCGGGCATACGCTTCGCCTGCTCAGCCTTCCGGCCGCATGGGCGGACTTCCTCGTCACCAATCCCGGCGGCGCTTCCTGTATCGGTCCGCTCGCCGAGCTGGGCGCACAGCAGCAGCGATACGCGCAGGCGATGGAGGTGCTCGCCGATCCCGAGCAGACCACCGTCGCCCTGGTCACGCGCCCGGACGCCGGACCCCTGGCCGAAGCCGGCCGGACCGCCGCAGAGCTGCGGACACTGGGCATCGAATAGCTGCGCATGATCGTCAACGGACTGTTCACGGCCACTCGCCCGGACGATCCGCTGGCGCGCGCCTGGCAGCACCGTGGCCAGGACGCGTTGAAGCATCTGCCGGTGGGCCTGGCCGACATCACTGAGGTGGACCGTGTGCCGCTGGTGGCCGTTCCGCCGCTCGGCGTCCCCGCACTGCGCGCCTTGCTCGCGCCGCAGCCGGTGGCCGAGCCGCCTTCCGGATCCGCTCCCACGGGACAGGTCGGTGTCGCATTGGGGCTCGCTCCGCTGGTGGACGAGATCGCCGAGAGCGAGCGGGGCCTGGTGATGACGTTGGGCCAGGGCGGGGTGGGGAAGACCACTGTCGCCGCCGCGATCGCCGTCGAGCTGGCTCGGCGGGGCCACAAGGTCACGCTCACCACGACCGATCCCGCTGCCCACGTGGACGCCGTGGCCGGATCCGGCAGTGAGAACCTGGAGGTCAGCCGGATCGACGCCACCGCCGAGACCGCTGCCTACACCGCCTCGGTGCTCGCCCGGGCCGGCGCCGGACTGAACGAGGACGCCCGCCAACTGATGGCGGAGGACCTGGACTCGCCCTGCACGGAGGAGATCGCGGTCTTCTACGCCTTCGCTCGCACCGTGGCTGCCGCGGCCGACCGGTTCGTCGTCCTTGACACCGCCCCCACGGGCCACACGCTTCTGCTGCTGGACGCCTCACGCAGTTATCAGCGGCAGCTGTCCCAGCAGAGCGGGCAGAAGCCGCCCGCAAATGCCGTGGAACTGCTGAACCGACTGACCGATCCCGGGTACTCCCGGATGCTGCTGGTGACCGTGCCGGAGGCCACTCCCGTGCATGAGGCCGCAGCACTGCAGGACGACCTGACCCGGGCGGGCATCAAGCCGTTCGCCTGGGTGGTCAACCAGAGCCTGGCCGCCGCAGCACCCCTGGACCCGCTGCTTGTGGCCAAGGCACGTGCCGAAAGCCGGTACCTGGCCGAGGTCACCACCCGGCACGCCGAGCGCAGCGCCGTCCTGCCCTGGACCGCCGCCCCGCCCGTCGGCGCGGAACAACTGACCGCACTGGCCGCCGGCAGCCGCTAGCCCACCGCCTGTGGGCCTGCCCGGTGCAGGCCCACGCGCCGGCCGTCCCTGCGTACTGGAAGACTCTGGGCGCCATAACGCTGGCCACCGATCTTCCTCGCCACGCTCACGCTGGTGCTCTGGCCGCTTCGGGTCTGGGTATCGGCTGGAGCACCCAGAGCGGTGGTTCGCTGCTGCTCGACGCATGCGGGTTCTTCGAATGGCCGATCGCCACGCAGATCACGCTGGCCCCCAACGGCAGCCTTCGCCTTGATCATGCCCGGATTCGTGGCGGACTCGGCCAGGCTGCCATTGGTCGTGACGCACCTGGTAAACGTCGTCACCGCCGACGCTTCGGGACCGGCTTGGCCCGGTACGCGGCCGTCATGTTGCCCGTGAGCCTCGTCGCTGTCCTGGCCGGCGTCACGGTCCTGATGCTCTGACCGTCCCCGTTTCATCACGCTGGCCGCCATCGCCGGGTGGCTGACTGCCCTCGGCGCCTATCCGCTATAGCGCCAGTACATAGGTAGCCACCGATGTAGTACGTGCTGCGGCAAGAGAGGGACTGCTGCACGGACAGGTGACACCTGACCTGGCTTGCTGAGAGGCGGCCTGGAAGGATGTTGCAGTGCCCAAGCCGTATCCGAAGGAGTTCC
>NZ_JBICYB010000059.1:0-21829 GCF_043200575.1 Streptomyces sp. NPDC048392 | reverse complement strand
CAGCAGGCACCGATCGCCTACGAACAGCAGTCAGCTCCCCTGACATTTGCCGCATAACGAAACGAACAGGTGTCCACTCATCGGGGACAAGACCCTCGGCCCGCCCGGCGCGCACCTGACGGCCCAGCCCGGCTGCCCGCCGCCGGAGGCGTTCCCGGAGCGGGGAACCTCGTCGCCGAAGTCCTCGTTGGGATATTCGGCGAGTGGACCACGGCTGAGGCGCTGCTGGTCGCGCAGCTTCACCCGGCAGAGGTTGAGCACCGCGTGCTGCATGGCCACGTTCACCCGCTGACCACGTCCGGTGTGCTCCCGCTGGTAGAGGGCGGCGAGGATGCCCGCCACGACGTGGACGCCCGTGCCCGAGTCCCCGATCTGGGCCCCCGTCGCCAGCGGTGGCCCGTCCTCGGAACCGGTGGTGGACATCGATCCGCCCATGGCCTGCGCGACGACCTCGTACGCCTTGAACGCGGTGTACGGGCCCTCGCCGAACCCCTTGATGGAGGCGTAGACGATCCGTGGATTGATCTCCTTGACGCGGTCCCAGGTGAACCCCATCCGGTCGACCGCGCCCGGTCCGAAGTTCTCGACCATGACGTCCGAGCGCCGGATCAGCTCGGTGAGGATCTCCTTGCCGCGCCCGGTCTTGGTGTTGAGGGTGATGCTCCGCTTGTTGCAGTTGAGCATCGTGAAGTAGAGGGAGTCGACGTCCGGCAGATCACGCAGCTGCTTGCGCGTGATGTCACCGCTCGGCGCCTCCAGCTTCACGACGTCCGCGCCCAGCCAGGCGAGCAGCTGGGTCGCCGAGGGCCCGGACTGCACATGCGTCATGTCCAGGACCCGGATGCCCTCAAGGGCCTTGGCCGGCATTCCGTTCGTGCCAGTCATGGAGGTCACCTCACTTGTACATCGTCTGGTTCATGGTTCCGGGGGCGTACGCGTCCGGGTCCACCCAGACGTTGATCAGGGACGGCTTGCCGGACTCGCGGGCCCGGCGCAGCGCGGGACCGATGCCGGCGGGGTCGCGGACCTCCTCGCCGTGTCCGCCGAGCATCCGCGCGAACTGGTCGTAGGGCACGTCGCCGAGGGTGTTGCCCACCCGCTCGCGCTCCTTGCCGTACTTGACGGCCTGGCCGTAGCGGATCTGGTTCATCGAGGAGTTGTTGCCGACGATGCCGACGAAGGGGAGGCCGTAGCGGACGAGGGTCTCGAAGTCCCAGCCGGTCAGCGAGAAGGCCCCGTCGCCGAAGAGGGCGACGACCTCCTTGTCGGGCCGTGCCTGCTTGGCGGCGAGCACGAAGGGGATGCCGACGCCGAGTGTGCCGAGCGGTCCCGGGTCCATCCAGTGGCCCGGCGACTTGGGCTGCACGACCTGCCCGGAGAAGGTGACGATGTCGCCGCCGTCGCCGATGTAGACCGAGTCCTCGGTGAGGAAGTCGTTGATCTCGCTGACCAGCCGGTACGGGTGGATGGGGGAGGCGTCGGACCTGAGCTGCGGCAGCCGCTTGTCCAGGGCCGTCCGCTCGGCCGTGCGCAGCTCGTCCAGCCACTCCTTGCGCTTGGACGCACCGCCGTTGAGCCGGCCGGACGCGGCCTCGGTGACCGACTTCAGCACGAGCCCCGCGTCGCCGACGATCCCGAGGTCGATGTCGCGGTTCTTGCCGACGGTGCGGTAGTCGAGGTCGATCTGGACCACGGTCGCGTCCGGGGAGAGCCGCTTGCCGTAGCCCATGCGGAAGTCGAAGGGCGTGCCGACGATGACGATGACGTCGGCGTGTGAGAAGGCGTACCGGCGGGACAACTGGAAGTGGTGCGGGTCTCCCGGCGGCAGGGTGCCGCGGCCTGCGCCGTTCATGTACGCCGGGACGTTCAGCGTGCGGACCAGTTCGGCGGCCGCCCCGGTGGCGCGGGTGGTCCACACCTGGCTGCCGAGCAGGAGGGCAGGCTTCTCGGCGTGCACCAGCAGGTCGGCGAGCTTCTCGACGGCCTCCGGATCGCCGGCCGACCGGGTGGAGGCACGGTAGGCCCCGGCCTGCGGCACGCGTGCCCTGTCCGTCGGCACCTTGGCGTCCAGCACATCGCGCGGAATCTCCAGGAAGGACGGCCCCGGCGCACCGTGGTAGCACTCGCGGAACGCCATCGACACCATGTCGGCGGCCCGGGCCGTGTCCGGCACGGTCGCCGCGAACTTGGTGATCGGCGTCATCATGTCGACGTGCGGCAGGTCCTGGAGAGATCCCATCTTGTGCTGGGTGTGGGCCCCCTGGCCGCCGATCAGCAGCATGGGCGACTCGGCGCGGAAGGCGTTGGCGACCCCGGTGACGGCGTCGGTGGTTCCCGGTCCCGCGGTGACCACCGCGCAGCCGGGCTTGCCGGTGATACGGGCGTAGCCGTCGGCGGCGTGCGCGGCGACCTGCTCGTGGCGTACGTCGACGACCTCGATGCCCTCGTCGACGCAACCGTCGTAGATGTCGATGATGTGGCCGCCGCACAGTGTGTAGATGCGGTCGACTCCCTCTGCCTTCAGTGCCTTGGCAACGAGGTGGCCGCCGGAGATGACGTCCTGGGTGTCGTCGGGCATGGCGAAGTCCTGTCCCTTCACGAGGGGTTGGGGCGCTCTCGCGGTACATTGCATACAGTCGACGAATACTGTATGAAGCTTGTTATCCCGCATCCGGTGGGTGGTGTCCAGGGGGCGTGCGGCACTTTCAGTCAGGAGCCGAGATGGACCTGTTCGAACACCAGGCAAGGGAACTCTTCGAGGAGCACGGCATCGTGGTGCCGAGGGCAGAGGTCACCGACTCGCCCGAGCGGGCCCGGGAGATCGCCCGCGCGCTCGGCGGACGCGCCGTCGTCAAGGCGCAGGTGAAGACAGGCGGGCGCGGCAAGGCGGGTGGAGTGCGGCTCGCCGCCGACCCCGCCGAGGCCGAGGAGGCGGCGCGGCACATCCTCGGCATGGACATCAAGGGACACCCGGTCGGCACGGTCATGCTCGCCGAACCGTGCGACATCGAGCGGGAGTTCTACGTCTCCTACGTTCTCGACCGCGCGGCCGGCCGCTTCCTCGCGATCGCCTCCGCGGAAGGGGGCGTGGAGATCGAGGAGGTCGCCGCCCGGCGGCCCGAGGCCGTGGCACGGATTCCCGTCGACCCCGCCGTGGGTGTGCACACGGCCACCGCGGTGCGCATCGCCGACGCGGCGGGGCTGCCGCCGCAGACCGTCGACACACTGGTGCGGCTGTGGAAGGTGCTGGTCCGCGAGGACGCCCTCCTCGTCGAAGTCAACCCGCTGGTCAGGACGGCCGAGGGCCGGATCGTGGCCCTCGACGGCAAGGTCACCCTCGACGACAACGCCCGCTTCCGCCGGTCCGGGTGGGGAGACGAGCGGGTGGCCCCGGCCGACCCGCTGGAGGCGCGCGCCACCGCCAAGGGCCTCAACTACGTCAAGCTCGACGGCGAGGTCGGCGTCATCGGCAACGGCGCCGGGCTGGTCATGTCGACGCTCGACGTGGTCGCCGGGTGCGGTGCCCGGCCCGCCAACTTCCTCGACATCGGCGGCGGCGCCTCCGCCCGCGTCATGGCCGACGGGCTGTCGGTCATCCTCTCCGACCCCGCCGTGAAGTCCGTCCTCGTCAACGTCTTCGGCGGCATCACCGCCTGCGACGCCGTCGCCGACGGCATCGTCCGGGCCCTGGAGGAGGTCCGGCTGACCAAGCCGCTCGTCGTACGCCTCGACGGCAACAACGCCGCCCGCGGCCGGGCCCTGCTCGACGCACGCGCGCATCCGCTCGTCGAACAGGCCACCACCATGGACGGCGCCGCCCGCCGTGCCGCCGGACTCGCCACCGCGGCATCCACCGCCGCATAAGGAGACAGGACGACATGGCGATCTACCTCACCAAGGAGAGCAAGGTCCTCGTCCAGGGCATGACCGGCGCCGAGGGCATGAAGCACACCCGCCGCATGCTGGCCGCCGGCACCGACGTCGTCGGCGGCGTCAACCCGCGCAAGGCGGGCCGCACCGTGGACTTCGACGTCCCCCGGCGCCCGAACGGCCCGGAAGGCACCCCCATCGCCGTCCCGGTCTTCGGGTCGGTCCGCGAGGGCGTCGAGACCACCGGCGCCGACGTCACCGTCGTCTTCGTGCCGCCCGCCTTCGCCAAGGCCGCGGTCGTCGAGGCAGCCGACGCCGGCATCGGCCTCGCCGTCGTCATCACCGAGGGCATTCCCGTCCACGACTCCGTCGCCTTCACCGCCCACGCCAGGAGCAGGGGCACCCGCGTCATCGGACCCAACTGCCCCGGCCTGATCACCCCCGGCCAGTCCAACGCGGGCATCATCCCGCCCGACATCACCAGGCCCGGCCGCATCGGCCTGGTCTCCAAGTCGGGCACGCTCACCTACCAGCTCATGTACGAACTGCGCGACGTCGGCTTCTCCACCTGCGTCGGCATCGGCGGCGACCCGGTCGTCGGCACCAGTCACATCGACTGCCTCACCGCCTTCCAGGACGACCCCGACACCGAACTGATCGTCCTCATCGGCGAGATCGGCGGCGACGCGGAAGAACGCGCGGCGGCACACATCCGCGAGCACGTCACCAAGCCCGTCGTCGGCTACATCGCGGGGTTCACCGCGCCCGAGGGCCGGACCATGGGCCACGCCGGCGCGATCGTGTCCGGCTCCGCGGGCACGGCGCGGGCGAAGAAGGAGGCGCTGGAGGCGGCCGGCGTACGGGTCGGGAGCACGCCGACCGAGACGGCACGGCACGTGCTCGCCGCACTCGAGGGCGCGGCACGCCGGGGAGCCCGCGCATGACCGCCGGGGCGCAGGGCACCGAGGCCCTCACCCTCAAGTCCGGCACCTCCTGGGCCGACGCCTGGCAGCGCTGCCGCACCGTCGCACCCGAGGCGTTCCGCGACGACCGCGTCCTCAACCTCTGGGACGCCGGCTGGCGGGCGGACGGCCGGGTCCTGCCGGCCACCAGCCCGGTCGACGGCACCCCGATCACCGGCCCGCCCCGGCTCGACGCCGCGACGGCCCACCACGCCGTACGCGCCTCGCTCGACCAGCACCGGGCCTGGCGCCACGTCCCCCTGCCCGAACGCCGCGCCCGCGTCGCGGCCACCCTCGACGCCCTCGCCCGGCACCGGGAACTGCTCGCGCTGCTGCTGGTCTGGGAGATCGGCAAGTCCTGGCGGTCGGCGCAGGCCGACGTCGACCGGGCCGTCGACGGCGTGCGCTGGTACGTCGACGGCATCGACGCGATGACCGAGGGCCGGACCCCGCTGGACGGTCCGGTGTCCAACATCGCCAGCTGGAACTACCCGATGAGCGTGCTCGTTCACGCATTGCTGGTGCAGGCGCTGGCGGGCAACGCGGTCATCGCCAAGACCCCGACCGACGGCGGCGTCGCCTGCCTGACGCTGGCCTGCGCCCTCGCCGCCCGCGAAGGACTTCCCGTCACCCTGCTCAGCGGCAGCGGCCGAGAGCTGTCCCAGGCGCTGGTGCGGGCGCCCGAGATCGGCTGCGTCTCCTTCGTCGGCGGCCGGGACACGGGCGCCGCCGTCGCCACCGCCGTCACCGACCTGGGCAAGCGGCACATCCTCGAACAGGAGGGACTCAACACCTGGGGCGTCTGGCACTTCACGGACTGGGACGGGCTCTCCCAGCTGATCCCCAAGCTCTTCGACTACGGCAAGCAGCGCTGCACCGCCTACCCGCGCTTCGTCGTCCAGCGGCAGCTGTTCGACGCGTTCCTCGCCGCGTACCTCCCGGCGGTCCGCACCCTGCGCGTCGGCCACCCGCTCGCCGTCGCCGCACCGGACGACCCGTACCCGGCGCTCGACTTCGGCCCGGTGATCAACGCGGCCAAGGCCAAGGAGCTCCAGGACCAGGTCGCCGAGGCCATCGACCGCGGCGCCGTCCCGCTGCACCGCGGCAGTGCGGCCGACGCCCGGTTCCTGCCCGGCCAGGACACCTCGGCCTACGTCCAGCCGGTCACGCTGCTCAACCCGCCCCGGTCCTCACCGCTGCACCACGCGGAGCCCTTCGGGCCGGTCGACACCATCGTCCTCGTCGACACCGAGGCCGAACTGCTCGCCGCGATGAACGCCTCCAACGGCGCGCTGGTCGCCACCTTGTCCACGGACGACCCGGCGACGTACGACAGGCTGGCGCCGCAGATCCGGGCGTTCAAGGTCGGCCACGGCGTACCGCGCTCCCGCGGCGACCGTGACGAGCTGTTCGGCGGGCACGGCGGGTCCTGGCGCGGTGCCTTCGTCGGCGGTGAGCTGCTGGTGCGCGCCGTCACTCGCGGACCGGCGGGGGAGCGGCTGCCGGGGAACTTCCCGGACCACCACCTCATGCCGTAACAGGCGTGAGCCGGCCCGGCGGGTGCCTCCGGCCGGTGTCAGCCGATGCCCTGCCGGTCCGGCAGCAGGGCGAAGGCCCGCTCCGCCGGGGTCGGCGCGGTCCGCTCGACGGCCTGCCGCAGCAGCTCGCGGTGGCGCAGCAGCGGTTCGCGCCGCTCCGGCGGCACGAGCAGCAGCAGGTGGTCGAGACCGGCCACCAGGCGCCGGGTGACCTGCGGCGACCCGGTGGCGCAGGCACGGACCTCGGCGAGCCCCGAATCCACCAGGTCCGTCCAGCCGGGCACGGACTGCACCAGCCGGACGACACCGCGCCGGTCCCGGTGCGGGGCGGCGTCCAGCGGCCGACGGGAGAGGGCGGCCAGGATCTGCACGACCCGGTCCAGTGCCTGCACGGCGGTCGTCGGATCGTTCACCGCGGGCGACAGGGCGCGCAGCCCGATGTCGGACAGCTGGCGCAGCCCGAACGCCAGGTCCTGGTGAAAGGCGCGCTCCACCCCCACGGACAGGACGTACCGCAGCGCCCGGCGCGGCGGAGCAGCCCCGCTCCCTGAGCGGCGACAACGCCTGCCGCGGACGGCACGGAAACTTGCCTGGGGTGATCATCCAGTCACTCACGGTGCGAACCCGGGGTGTGGCGGAGCCACCGGTCCGGACCGCCGCTCAGGGGGAGAGCAGGGGGAGGAAACGCAGGTGAAAGGCACCGCGAAAGCTTGGTATGGTTGTCCATGTCGCCGCGGGGCACCCTCGCACCGCGACCGACACACCTGGTCCGGGTGGCGGAATGGCAGACGCGCTAGCTTGAGGTGCTAGTGCCCTTTATCGGGCGTGGGGGTTCAAGTCCCCCCTCGGACACAAGATCGGGCAGAGCATGATGCCGGTCGGGAGAGATCCCGGTCGGCATTTCGCGTTTCCGGACGGGAAAACCCGGTGCGGCGCCGGACCAGGCCTTCCTGCACTCACCACCACACACCGAGATCGTGACCGAGCGGGGGGAGCAGGGCCGTGCGCATCCGCACCGCTGCCGTCGTTCCCCCGTCCCGCTACGAGGTGATCCTGGTGTCTTCGGGCATCCGGTGTCCGCTGCGCGGCCGACACCGGATGCCCGCGACCGGCATCTGACGCACCGGCGCCGGCGGCGGCCGCGACACCGGCGCGGTAAGACACCGGGGTGCCCCGGCCCGCTCGGGCGGGGGCACCCCGCTCAGGGGCACCGCACCACCTTCGAGGGCACGGTTTCCGTCCCCGAGGTGGGCGAACCCGTGTCGTTGATGACGCACTCGTACTGCCCCTGGCCGCCGAGCGACACCACGAGCAGCCCGTGAGGAGGCTGCGGCGCCGCACCCCGGAGGGTTCGGGCGCGGGGGAGCGCGTGGGGGAAAGAGGGCATGCGGGGCGGCTCTCCTCGTTCGGGAAGTGAACGAAGTGGAGGTGGGGGAGCGCTCTCTGAGGGTGCATGCTTCATCTGCCCGCACGGCGCGTCAAGAGGCGCGACCGCTTCTCGTGTGCTGCGTTCAACAAGTGCGGGCGCAAGGGGCCTTGGCCCGCCGACCGCACTCTCCGTCGAAGCCCTTGACACCTTCCCGCCGCGCCCTCAACACTCCGAGGTGGGAGAGCGCTCTCCGAGAATTTCCCCGACCTTCTCAGGAGGTCTCCATGCCACGGAGATCGAAAGTTCTGTCCGGCGCCCTCGTCGCGAGCGCGTTACTGCTGACCTCGATCGGCATCGGCACGGTCGCCGCCGATGCGAGCACCCCGGTCGCGGCCGGTGCCGCACACGCGGGGCACACCATGGCGGTCTCGACCGCCGCCTCGCCCGACGACCCCGACGGCGACGGCTACATCCCCGCGAACCCGCCGGTCACCGGCGTCACCCCGTCCACCGATGAACCGCCGCACCGCTACTTCCACGAGTTCCAGGCCAACTGCGCGGTCAGCCACACGGCACCCGACGACCCGATCGTCTTCCCGCAACAGCCCGGCAAGTCGCACAACCACACCTTCATGGGCAACACGACGACCGACGCGAACAGCACCACGGCCTCGCTCGACGCGGGATCCACCACCTGTCTCGCACCCGGCGACCGGTCGGGGTACTGGATGCCGACCATGTACGACGGCGACCGCCCGGTACTCCCGGTGGGCCCCCAGACCATCTACTACAAGGCCGGCGTCACCGACTACACCAGCGTGCGGCCCTTCCCGAAGGGGCTGCGCTACGTCGTCGCCAGTCCGATGCAGAGCGCCCAGGACTTCCGCGACCACCCGGGCTTCGTCGAGGGCTGGGAGTGCGGCGACAGCTTCTTCAACGTCGACTTCCCGACCGACTGCCCGGAGCGCCGGGACGTCCAGGTCAACATCCGCTGGCAGGCCCCGAGCTGCTGGGACGGCAGAAACCTGGACACGCCGGATCACCGGAGTCACATGGCGTATCCGGTGGTCAACCCGGGGACCAACAACAACGTCTGCCCGGCCGACCACCCGGTCGCCCTGCCGATGATCGAGTTCAAGATGGCCTTCCCGGTCAACGGTGACCTCTCCCGGGTGCGACTGGCCAGTGGCGCGAGCTACTCGTTCCACTACGACTTCTTCAACGCCTGGGACGAGCCCACCCTCAAGGCCATGACCGACCACTGCATCGTCGGCGGGCTGCAGTGCGACGCGCGCGGCTACGACCAGAGCCACCCGGAGGCCGGAGCGGCGCTGAACGAGCACTACGAACTGCCCTGACCGCGCCCACCCCACCGGACCGGCCCGGCCGTCCACGCCCCGCGACGGCCGGGCCGCCCTCGCACCCCGCCCTCGCATCCCGCCCTCGCATCCCGCCCTCGCATCCCGCCCTCGCATCCCGCCCTCGCATCCCGCCCCCGCAGACCGGAGAGGCACCCCCATGAGCCGACCCCGCATCCCCGCTCTCATCCACAGAGTTCCCCCGACCCGCAAAGTCCCTTCGACCCGCAGAGTCGTCGCCCCGCTGACCGCCGGTCTGCTGGCCGTCGGCGCCCTCACCGCGCTGCCCGCGACGCAGGCGCACGCGGCCGGCAGCGTCGTGAAGGTCACGGGCGGCCAGGGCAACTGGCAACTGACCGTGGACGGTAGCCCCTACACGGTCAAGGGTCTGACCTGGGGCCCGTCCCCCGCCGACGCCGACCGTTACCTGCCCGATCTGGAATCCATGGGCGTCAACACCATCCGCACCTGGGGCACCGACGCGAGCAGCCGCCCGCTCCTCGACTCCGCCGCCGCACACGGCGTCAGGGTCGTCGCCGGCTTCTGGCTCCAGCCCGGCGGCGGGCCGGGCAGCGGAGGCTGCGTCGACTACCGGACCGACACCGCGTACAAGGACCGGATGCTCACCGAGTTCCCGCGCTGGGTCCAGGAGTACAAGGACCACCCCGGCGTCCTGATGTGGAACGTCGGCAACGAGTCGGTGCTCGGCCTGCAGAACTGCTACAGCGGCGACGAGCTGGAACGCCAGCGCGACGCCTACACCACCTTCGTCAACGACGTCGCCAAGAAGATCCACGCCGTCGACCCGAACCATCCGGTCACCTCCACCGACGCCTGGGTCGGCGCCTGGCCCTACTACCAGAAGAACACCCCCGACCTGGACCTGTACGCCGTCAACTCCTACGACGCCGTCTGCGACGTCCGGGCCGCCTGGGAGCAGGGCGGCTACACCAAGCCGTACATCGTCACCGAATCCGGCCCCGCCGGGGAGTGGGAGGTGCCGGACGACGCCAACGGCGTACCGAAGGAACCCACCGACCGGGCCAAGGCGCAGGGTTACACCGACGCCTGGAACTGCGTCACCGGGCACCGGGGGGTCGCCCTGGGCGCGACCCTGTTCCACTACGGAACCGAGTACGACTTCGGCGGCATCTGGTTCAACCTGCTGCCCGCCGGCCAGAAGCGGCTGTCGTACTACGCCGTGAAGCGGGCCTACGGCGGGGACACCTCCCGCGACAACACCCCGCCCGTCGTCGCCGGCTTCGGCGTCGAGGGCGACGCGGGCCGGGTGCAGGCAGGCAAGGACCTCGTCCTCACCGTGCGCGCCACCGACCCCGACGGCGACCGGATCGCGTACGAGGTGCTGTCCAACAGCAACTACATCGACCAGAGCAAGCATCTGACCCCGATGCCCGTCACCGACCTCGGCGGCGGACGCCTCAAGGTCACCGCCCCCGACCGGCCCGGAGTCTGGAAGCTGTACGTCAAGGCCACCGACGGCCAGGGCAACGTCGGCGTCGAGGCCCTCTCGGCGCGGGTCGTGCCGCCCGCCGTCGACGGCACCAACCTCGCCCTCGGCAAGCCGGCCACCGCCTCCTCCTTCCAGCCGAGCTACGGCGACTGCCCGTGCACCGCCGCCAACGCCGTGGACGGCAACCCGAACACGCGGTGGGCCAGCGACTGGAGCGATCCGCAGTGGCTCCGCGTGGACCTCGGCTCCCGGACCACGTTCCGGCACGTCCAGCTGTACTGGGAGACCTCCTACGCCAAGACCTACACCGTCCAGACCTCCGACGACGGACAGAACTGGCGGACCGTGTCCACGGTGACCGACGGCAACGGCGGGGTCGACACCCTCGACGCGACCGGGACCGGCCGCTACGTACGCGTCAACGGTACGGCCCGCGGCACGGGTTACGGATACTCGCTGTACGAGTTCGGCGTCTACAGCTGACCCCGCACGCCGCACGCCGCACGCCGCACGCCGCACGCCGCACGCCGCACGCCGCACGCCGCTCCACGTACGGCAGGCACGACACAGGGGAGGGGAGAACCGGGTGGGGACCAGTGACGAAGAGATCGACCGGCTGCTCGGCAAACTGACACCGCGCGCCCGCGCACTGCTGCTCAGCGGCGCCACGACCTGGCGCACCAGAGCGGAACCCGCTGCGGACCTGCGGGAGTTGGTGATGTCGGACGGTCCGGCGGGGGTACGGGGCGAGGCCTGGGACGAACGGGACACCTCCGTCCTGCTGCCCTCGGCCTCGGCGCTCGCCGCCACCTGGGACGAGGCACTGGTCGAACGTCTCGGCGGCCTCCTCGCCGCCGAGGCCCGGCGCAAGGGTGTGGACGTCCTCCTCGCGCCGACCCTCAACCTCCACCGCAGCCCGCTGGGCGGCCGGCACTTCGAGTGCCTCTCCGAGGACCCCGAGCTGACCGGCCGCATCGGCGCCGCGCTCGTCCGCGGTGTCCAGGCCCGCGGCGTGGCCGCCACCGCCAAGCACTACGTCGCCAACGACTCCGAGACCGACCGCCTCACCGTCGACGTGCGGGTGGGGGAGCGGGCGCTGCGGGAGGTCTACCTCGCGCCCTTCGAAGCGGCGGTGGCCGCAGGGGTCCGGCTCGTCATGGCCGGGTACAACGCGGTCAACGGCACCACCATGACCGCGAACGCCCTCCTCGCCGACCCGCTGAAGAGCGAGTGGGGCTTCGACGGCGTCGTCGTCTCCGACTGGGGCGCGGTGCGCGCCACCGTGGACACCGCCCGCGCCGGTCTCGACCTCGCCATGCCCGGACCCGACGGCCCCTGGGGCGAGACGCTGGCACGGGCGGTGGCCCACGGCGATGTGCCCGAGGCGGCCGTCGACGACAAGGTGCGGCGCTTGCTGCGGCTGGCGGCGTGGCTGGGGGCGCTGGGCGGACGCGACTCGCCCGGGCCGCCGGTGACCGGTGCGGAATGCCCCTCGGCTTCGGTTGTGTCGTTCGGTGCGGTAGGTCCGTCGGTTCCGGTTTCGGAGTCCGGTGTGGTGGGTTCGTCGGCTTCGGTTGCGTCGTCTGGTGCGGTAGGTCCCCCGGTCCCGGTCCCGGCCTCGGCGTCCGGTGCGGGACGCCCGACGGCCCCGGCCCCGGCACGCCCCCGTGACGTGCGGGCCCTGGCCCGCCGCGCGGTCGCCGCCGGCACCGTCCTGCTGGCGAACAGGGACGTCCTGCCGCTCGACCCCGAGCGCCTCGGGACGGTCGCGGTGATCGGAGCGCACGCCGCGCGGACCCGTACCCAGGGCGGCGGCAGCGCGGGCGTCTTCCCGCAGGACGAGGTGTCCGTCCTGGACGGCGTCCGGGCCGCCCTGCGCGGCCGGGCCCGCGTCGTCCACGTTCCGGGCCCCCCGCCGGACGGCCCCGCACCCCCACTGGACCAGGACACCTGCACCGACCCGCGCTCCGGCCTGCCCGGCGTCCTGCTGAGGATGCTCGACGCGGACGGCCGCGAGCTGTACGCCGAACGCCGCCGCGGCGGGCGCCTGCTGGAGCCCCGTCTGGTGCCGGGCGCGCACACCGTCGAGATCGGCGCCCGGCTGCGCCCCCGCACCGCGGGCCGCTGGACACTGGGCGTGGCCGGCTTCGGCCGGATGAGCCTGACGCTGGACGGACGCACCCTGCTGGAGGGCGGCTTCCCGCCGCCCACCGACGACCCGGCGGTGGTGCACGTCAACCCGCCCGCCCAGTACGCCACCGCGGACCTCGCCGTCGGCCAGGACGCCCTGCTGGTGGCGCGCCGGGAACTGGCACCCGGCACGGGCCGGGCGACCGTCGTCGTCGCGGCCCCACCGGCCCCGGACGTCGCCGCGTCGCTGGCCGAGGCCGCCCGCGCGGCGGATGCGGCGGACGCGGCGATCGTGGTCGTCGGCACCACCGAGCACGGGGAGTCGGAGGGCTACGACCGTACGACTCTGACGCTCGGCGGCACCCAGGACGCCCTGGTCCGCGCCGTCACGGCCGCCAACCCGCGCACCGTCGCCGTCGTCAACAGCGGCGGCCCGGTGGAACTGCCCTGGCGCGACGAGACGGGAGCGGTGCTACTGGCCTGGTTTCCCGGACAGGAGGGCGGCGGTGGCCTCGCCGACGTGCTCCTCGGCCGCGCCGAGCCGGGCGGGCGGCTGCCCACCACCTGGCCGGCCGTCCTCGCCGACGCCCCGGTCACCCGCA
Organism: Streptomyces sp. NPDC048392; assembly: GCF_043200575.1. Classification (NCBI taxonomy): domain Bacteria; kingdom Bacillati; phylum Actinomycetota; class Actinomycetes; order Kitasatosporales; family Streptomycetaceae; genus Streptomyces; species Streptomyces sp. NPDC048392. The sequence continues at coordinate 8,529 of NZ_JBICYB010000059.1, read as the reverse complement.
CCCGCCCGGCCGCAGGCCGCCTCGACTACGACGAGGGCCTGCACATCGGCTACCGGGGCTGGCTGCGCCACCAGCGCACGCCCGCCTACTGGTTCGGCCACGGGCTCGGCTACACCACCTGGGCCTACGAGGAGCTGACCGTGCCGCCGGTGACCCGGGCGGGGGAGGACCTCACCGTACGCGTGCGGGTGCGCAACACCGGTGCGCGTGCGGGGCGCGAGGTGGTGCAGGTGTACCTGGCCCGGCCCGCGTCGGTGCTCGACCGTCCCGCGCGGTGGCTCGCCGGGTACGCGGCCGTGCGGGCGAGCCCGGGGAAGACGGTGACCGCGACGGTACGCGTCCCGGCGCGGTCCCTGTGCCACTGGTCTGTGGCGGAGCACGCCTGGCGCACGGAGACCGGGCGCTGCCGGGTTCTGGCGGGGCGGTCGGCGGGGGACGTGCCGCTGGTCGCGGACCTGGAGGTGGCCCGCCCGTCTCCCTCGTGAGGTGAGGGAGAGCGCTCTACCACGCGCCGGACCCGGCCGGTTAGGGTGCGGGCATGAGCAGACAGGCCCCGACCCTGGAGGACGTGGCCCGGGAGGCCGGCGTCTCCCGGGCCACCGTCTCGCGGGTGGTCAACGGCGTCCGCAACGTGGACCCGGCCATCCAGGACCTGGTCCGCCGGGCCATCGAACGGACCGGGTACGCGCCCAACCAGGCCGCCAGACAGCTCGTCACCCGGCGCACCACGGCCGTCGCCCTGGTCGTGTCGGGCGCGGGCGACGCCTCGGACACGGAACAGAACGCCTTCGCCACGCGGGTGTTCGCCGACCCGTTCTTCGGCCGCGTCGTCGGCGGCGTGGTCGGGCATCTGCGGCCGCGCAGGATGCACCCGGTGCTGATGTTCGCCGAGACGTCCGAGGCCAGGCAGGAGGTCGTGGCGTACCTCAGACAGGGCGGCGCGGACGGCGCGCTGGTGGTGTCCACACACCCCGACGACCCGCTGCCCGCGCTGCTCGCCGGTGCTGGGCTGCCGGCGGTGCTGTTCGCCCGTCCGGGACGCCCGGTGCCGCTCAGCTACGTCGACCTCGCGCACCGCGACGGGGGCCGGCTCGCCGCCGAGCACCTGCTGGAGCGGGGGTGCCGCCGGACAGCCACCGTCGCGGGTCCGCTGGCGGTCGCGGCCAGCCAGGAGCGCCTGGCCGGTTTCCGCGACACCCTGGCCCGGCACGGGCACCCCTGCGTGCCGGTGGCCGAGGGCGGCTTCACGGTGGACAGCGGCATGGCCGCGATGACGTCCCTGCTCGCCGAACACCCCGACACCGACGGCGTGTTCACCGCCAACGACCTGATGGCCCAGGGCGCCGTCCAGGTGCTGCGCGACCACGGCCGCCGGGTGCCGCAGGACGTCGCGGTCGTCGGCTTCGACGACTCCAGCGTGGCCGTCACCTGCCGGCCCCGGCTGACCACCGTCAGGCAGCCGGTGGAGGAGATGGCGGCCACGATGGCACGCCTCCTGGACGACCACATCAAGGGTACGCGCACGGCCCCGACCTCGGTGATCTTCGACCCGGAACTGGTGGTCCGGGACTCGGCGTAGCCGAGCGCCGGGTTCGGCGGCACCCACTGCACCGGGTGGCGGCATGACCGCCGTGCCGGGTGCGGGGCCCGCCGGGCAGTCCGAGCCGGGCTGCCGTCCAGCCGTGGGCGAAGCGCTCCCCGCCTCCGCCCACGCGGGGGGCCTCGGCATTCGCCGGGCTTGCCGGGCGCTCCGCCATGCCGGGCCTGCCGGGCACGCCGTCACGCCGGGCCTGACGGGCCTGACGGGCCTGACGGGCCTGCCGGGCACGCCGCCATGTCGCGTCTGCCGGGCGCTCCGCCATGCCGGGCAGTGGTACTCCGCCATCCGGGCTCAGCGGTGCTGCCGCTCGCCGGGCACGCCGCCACGCCGGGCCTGACGGGCCTGCCGGGCCTGCCGGGCCTGCCGGGCACGCCGCCATGTCGCGTCTGCCCGGCACGCCGCCAGGTCGGCCCTGCTGCCACCCCGGCTCAGCGCGACCCACCACGCCGGGCAGCGGCCCTCCCGCCCCGCCCTGCCGATCCACGGCGTACCCGCCTACCACCGCGTATCCGCGTATCCGCGTATCCGCGTATCCGCGTATCCGGCGTATCCGCGTATCCGCGTATCCGCGTACCGCCCGTGCCGCCCTCCGTCCCCGCCCCCCGGGCCTCGGGCCGCGCATCTCACCCCGCTGTCCCCTGCCCCGCGAGCCTCCCTCCGAGGGCCGCGCGCCAGGCAGGGACCGGTGTGGGGGAGGCGACCGGCAGGTGCCGGCCGCCGCGGGCGAAGAAGGCCGCGAGGGGCAGGATCGCGGCGCCCACCGTCACCGCGTCGGGGCCGAGGCGGCCGAGGGCGATGCCCACCCGTCCGGCGGGGTGCCGCAGAGCGCGGGCCAGCGTGTGGGCCCGTACCGACCCCAGGAACGCGGGCCCGAGTTGGAGCCCGGCCCAGCCGCCCACCAGGACACGCTCGGGCTGGAAGAGGTTGATCAGGTCGGCCAGCCCCGCGCCCAGGTACTCGGCGGTCTCCGCGAGCACATCCGCCGCCACCTGGTCGGGTTCAGCCCCGTCCCCCGGGCGGGCGGCGGACAGCATGGCGGTCAGCGCGGCCTCCTCGTCGACGCCGGGCGGCGGCTTCCCGCCCGCCTCCCGCCAGCGCGCGAGCAGCGCCTCCGCACCGGCGTACGCCTCGAGGCACCCCCGTGCACCGCACCGGCACCGGCGCCCCCGCACCCGAACCGTCAGGTGTCCCCACTCCACCGCCCGCCCGTGCTCCGCCTCGTCGGTGACGACGCACGCGCCGACTCCGGAGCCGAAGAGCACGACCACGGCGTTGTGCGCGCCGCGTCCGCCGCCGAACCACATCTCGGCCTGCCCCAGCGTCTTGGCGCCGTTGTCGATGAACAGCGGCACGTGCCCGGGCAGTCGGCCCGAGCCGCGCAGCAGGGCCTCCAGCGGGACCGCGTCCCAGCCGATGGTCTGGCCGTGCACCAGGGCGCCGTCGGCGGTGCGCTCGACGATGCCGGGGACGCCGATGCCGACACCCAGCAGCTCACCGGGGCCCTGCGCGGGGCCACCGGCGCCGAGCACCTCGGCGATGCCGTCGAGGATGTGCCCGGCGACGACGCCGACGTCGTACGAGCGCGACCCGTGACCCGGCAGCACCCGTTCCGTCCGGGCCAGTTCGGACATCGACAGGTCGAACAGCTCGACGCGCACCCGGGTCTCGCCGACGTCGACACCGATGAGGCGTCCCCGGTCCGCCGCGACGCGGACGAGGGTGCGCGGCCGTCCGCCGTCCGCGCCGAGGCTGCCCGCCTCTTCCACCAGTCCGTCGGTCATCAGCTCGGCGACCACGTTGCTGACGGAACCCGAACTCAGTCCCGTCGCCGACCCCAGTGCGAGCCGGCTCATCGGCCCGTCGAAATACAACCGTTGCAGAACGGCGGTGCGGCTCTCCCGCCGCAGGTCACGGACGGTTCGCCCGCTGTGCCTGGCCATCCGGCCCCTTTCCTCCGCACCCTCGCCCGCCCATCGAACATGCGCGAGACCTTGACGAGTCTTTCTCTCGGGGTTTAACTCACGTCCTAAATTAAGCCATGAGGGGCTTCGGAAGGGAACTGCCGAAGCCGCCGTCGGGACTTCCCGACCGACTCCCGGAAGGAACCCAGGAGCCATGCGCAGCATCCGAGCCGCGGCCGTAGGCGCCGTCACCATGTCTCTCGCACTCGCCGCCACGGCCTGCGGAGGGGGCTCCTCCTCGGGCGGCGGATCCAACGACTCGCCGAAGGAACTCACCTACTGGGCGTCCAACCAGGGCGCCAGCGTCGAGGTCGACAAGAAGGTCCTCCAGCCCGAACTCGACAAGTTCGAGAAGCAGACCGGCATCAAGGTGAAGCTGGAGGTCGTGCCCTGGTCCGACCTGCTGAACCGGATCCTCACCGCCACCACCTCGGGGCAGGGCCCCGACATCCTGAACATCGGCAACACCTGGAGCGCCTCCCTCCAGGCCACCGGCGCGCTGCTGCCCTGGGACGCGAAGAACTTCGAGAGGATCGGCGGCAAGGACCGCTTCGTGGACTCCGCGCTCGGTTCCACGGGAGTCAAGGGCCAGGACCCGGCCGCGGTCCCCCTGTACTCGATGGCGTACGCGCTCTACTACAACAAGCAGATGTTCGCCGACGCCGGCATCACCAAGCCCCCGGCCACCTGGGACGAGCTGGTCGAGACCGGCAAGAGGATCTCCAAGGACGGCAAGTGGGGCCTCGGCGCCGAGGGCTCCAACCTGTCGAACAACATCCACCAGGTCTTCGTCCTCGGCAAACAGCACGGCGCCGACTTCTTCACCGCCGACGGCAAACCCGACTTCACCTCCGACGGCGCCGTCGCGGCCGTCAAGCAGTACGTCGACCTGATGGCCAAGGACAAGGTCGTCGCGCCCGGCAACGCCGAGTACGCGCAGAACCAGTCCCTCAGCGACTTCGCCAAGGGCAAGACCGCGATGGTGCTGTGGCAGACCGCCTCCGCCACCTTCGAGACCATGGGCATGAAGGACGACGAGTGGGGCGTCGCCCCCGCGCCCGTCCCGTCGGGCGCCCCCGGCGCCGGCACCGCCACCAACTCCATGGTCGCCGGCATCAACATGGCCGTCTTCAAGAACACCGACAACGTCGACGGCGCGACCGAGTTCGTGAAGTTCATGACCAGCGACGCCGAGCAGAAGCTCCTCAACAAGGCGTACGGCTCCATCCCGCCGGTCAAGGCCGCCCAGTCCGACCCGGCGTTCAACACCCAGGCCACCGCCGTCCTGCGCGAGACCCTGGCCACCAGTGCCGCCGCGCTGCCCCAGGTGCCCGACGAGTCGCAGTTCGAGACCGCGGTCGGCACGGCCGTCAAGGAGCTGTTCGCCGACGCGGCGGGCGGCCGGGCGGTGACCACCGAGTCCGTCAAGGAGAAGCTCGCCAAGGCACAGCAGCAGATGCCCAACAAGTGAGCGTGCCCGACAAGTGAGCGTACCGAACAAGTGAGCCCCTTGAACCCGGACCCAGTCCCACCGACTCCGACACGGACACGGACCTCGCCATGACCACCACGACCGCCTCGGCGCAGCCCGGCGAGCGGACGGTCGGCAAGAGCTCCCCCGGGACGGCGCGCGGTCCTCGCCGCCGTCCCGGGCGGATCCGCCGCATCGGCCTGCCCTACCTGCTGCTTCTGCCGGCCCTGCTCCTCGAACTCCTCGTCCACCTGGTGCCGATGGTCATCGGCATCGTGATGAGCTTCAAGGAACTCACCCAGTTCTACATCCGCGACTGGACCACCGCCCCGTGGACCGGCCTCGACAACTACGGCATGTCGGTGGACTTCGACGCCCCCGTAGGCGAGGCGCTGCTCCACTCATTCCTCGTCACCTGCGCCTTCACGATCCTCTCCGTCGGCCTGTGCTGGCTGATCGGCACCGCCGCCGCCATCTGCATGCAGGACGCCTTCCGCGGCCGGGGCCTGCTCCGCGCGATCTTCCTGGTGCCCTACGCCCTGCCGGTCTACGCGGCCGTCATCACCTGGGCGTTCATGTTCCAGCACGACAACGGCCTGGTGAACCACGTCCTGCACGACCAGCTCGGCCTCACCGACAAGCCCTCCTTCTGGCTGATCGGCGACAACAGCTTCATCGCCCTGCTCGTGGTGTCGGTCTGGAAGGGCTGGCCCTTCGCCTTCCTCATCGTCATGGCCGGCCTGCAGAACATCCCCAAGGAGCTGTACGAGGCCGCCGCCCTGGACGGCGCGGGCGTGTGGCAGCAGATCCGCCGCATCACCCTGCCCTCGCTGCGCCCCGTCAACCAGGTCCTGGTCCTGGTGCTGTTCCTGTGGACGTTCAACGACTTCAACACGCCGTTCGTCCTGTTCGGCAAGGCCGCACCGGAGGCCGCCGACCTGATCTCCATCCACATCTACCAGTCGTCGTTCGTCACCTGGAACTTCGGCGCCGGCTCCGCGATGTCGGTCCTGCTGCTGCTCTTCCTGCTCGTCGTGACGGGCGTGTACCTGTTCCTGACCTCCCGGACCACCCGGACACCCCGGGCCTCCCGAGGAAGGAAGGCAGTCGATGCCGCAGCCGATGTCTAGGTCCACGATGGCGGCCCCGCGCTCCTTCGTCTGGACCCGCCGCGTCTTCCTCACCCTGCTCACCGGCTTCGTCCTGCTGCCGGTGTACGTCATGGTCTCCAGCTCGCTGAAGCCGCTGGAGGACGTCTCCAGCCAGTTCCACTGGCTGCCGAGCAACCTGACCGTCCGCCCGTACATCGACATCTGGTCGACGGTCCCGCTGGCGAAGTACTTCATGAACTCGCTGATCGTGGCGGGCGCGGCGACCGTCTGCTCCGTCGTGATCGCGGTCTTCGCCGCCTACGCGGTCAGCCGCTACGAGTTCCGCGGCAAGCGCGTCTTCTCGGTGACCGTCCTGTCGACGCAGATGTTCCCCGGCATCCTCTTCCTGCTGCCCCTGTTCCTGATCTACGTGAACATCGGCAACGCCACCGGCATCGCCCTGTTCGGGTCCCGCGGCGGCCTCATCCTCACCTACCTGACCTTCTCCCTCCCCTTCTCCATCTGGATGCTGATCGGGTACTTCGACTCGGTGCCCCGGGACCTGGACGAGGCGGCCCTCGTGGACGGCTGCGGACCGCTGCGTGCCCTGATCAGGGTCGTCGTGCCCGCCGCGGTCCCCGGCATCGTCGCGGTCGCCGTCTACGCCTTCATGACCGCCTGGGGCGAGGTCCTGTTCGCCTCGGTGATGACCAACGACGCCACCCGCACCCTCGCGGTCGGGCTCCAGGGCTACTCCACGCAGAACGACGTGTACTGGAACCAGATCATGGCCGCCTCGCTGGTGGTGAGCGTCCCCGTGGTCGCGGGATTCCTGCTCCTCCAGCGCTACCTGGTGGCGGGCCTGACGGCCGGAGCCGTCAAGTGACCGGCAGCCCGCAGCACGATCACCCCCAACCCGAAAGGACTTTCGTGACCATCGACTTCGCCGCACTCCCGGACGACTTCCTGTGGGGCACGGCCACATCGGCGTACCAGATCGAGGGAGCCGTGGCGGAGGACGGACGTGCGCCGTCGATCTGGGACACCTTCTCGCACACCCCCGGGAAGATCGACAACAACGACCACGGCGATGTCGCCTGCGACCACTACCACCGCACCCGCGAGGACATCGAGCTGATGCGGCGGCTGGGCACCAACGCCTACCGTCTCTCCGTCGCCTGGCCGCGCGTCGTGCCGGGCGGTGACGGCCCGGTCAACGAGAAGGGCCTGGCCTTCTACGACCGGCTGATCGACGACCTCCTGGCGGCCGGCATCACCCCGTCCGTCACCCTCTACCACTGGGACCTCCCGCAGGTGCTCCAGGACCGGGGCGGCTGGCCCGAGCGCGCGACCGCCGAGCACTTCGCCTCGTACGCCTCCGTCGTCGCCGAACGCCTCGGCGACCGCGTCGGCCACTGGGCCACCCTCAACGAGCCGCTGTGCTCGGCCTGGATCGGCCACCTGGAGGGCAAGATGGCCCCCGGCTGGACCGACCTTACGGCGGCCGTCCGCGCCTCCTACCACCTGCTCCTCGGCCACGGCCTGGCGATGGAGGCCATCCGCGCGGCGGCCCCGGACGCCCGGGTGGGCATCGTCAACAACCTCTCCACCATCCACGCCGCCACCGGCCGCGACGAGGACCTGGCCGCCGCCCGCCGCATGGACGGCCACACCAACCGCTGGTGGCTTGACCCGATCCACGGCCGTGGCTTCCCCGAGGACATGCGCGAGGTCTACGGCGTCGAACTCCCCGAACAGCCGGGCGACATGAAACTCATCGGCGCGGAACTGGACTGGCTCGGCCTCAACTACTACTTCCCGCAGACCGTCGCCGCCGACCCCACCGGACCCGCCCCGCACGTGCGCACCGTCCGCCGCGCCGGTGTCCCGCGCACCGGCATGGACTGGGAGATCGACGCCGGCGGCATCGAGGACCTGCTACTGCGCCTGACCAACGAGTACGGGGCACGCAAGCTGTACGTCACCGAGAACGGCTCGTGCTTCCCCGACGTGCTCCGCCCCGACGGCACGATCGACGACCCGGAGCGCCAGGAGTACCTGACGGCCCACCTCGCGGCCTGCGCCTCCGCCGCCCGCAGGGGAGCGCCGCTGGCGGGCTACTTCGCCTGGTCGCTGCTGGACAACTTCGAGTGGGCGTACGGCTACGACAAGCGCTTCGGCCTGGTCCACGTCGACTACGCGACGCAGGTCCGCACCGTCAAGGGCAGCGGGCGGCACTACGCGGACATCATCGGCCGGGCACGGGGGAGGGAGCGCAGGGCCGCCTGAGACCCCGGGGTGGGGGGGGGGGGCGGGCCGCGCCCCCCCCCCCCCCCCCCCCCCCCCCCCCCCCCCCCCCCCACCCCCCCCCCCCCCCCCCCCACCCCCACAAAACCCCCCCCCAGC
>NZ_JBICYB010000058.1:0-22260 GCF_043200575.1 Streptomyces sp. NPDC048392 | reverse complement strand
GGCCCTGCCTTCATGCGCGTACGACCGCAAGATCACCCGACCAGGAACTCCGTTCGACTTGCACGTTCCAAGATCGGTTGAGATACGGCTTCTCAGCCGATGGCGGGACATCAACCTGACAGGCTGGGCGACGGTGTGCCATCTCGCCGGTGATATCACCGCTGTGATCCACGCCGGGTCGAGACGGCCAGGCCATGCGTGATCGCGTGCGCGCAGCGAGCCATGTCCCGAGCACAGCCACCACTGCCCTGCCACGCCACTCGGGAAACGCCTGTTCTTGCTCGGCGACCGGTACGGCGGAGAGCGAAGAGATAGCGCCTTCCGGAACGAAGATCGACCACAGGGCCGCTCCGGGGCTTCGGGGACGACCTGGGCGCCTTCATTGAAATGCCGAATGCATGGTGACCCCACAACGGCAGGGGCACCACGCATTCGGCGCGAATCAGCGAGCCTTTGCGTACGCCTCGCGGACGGCAGCCGGGACACGGCCGCGATCGCTGACCTCGAAACCGTTGTCCTTCGCCCAAGCTCGGATTGCCGACGAGTCGTCCTTGCCGGCAGCCGATGCCTTGGACTTCCCCTTGCTCTTCGCGGCACCGCGAATCCGGCGAGCACCGTCGGCGTGGAGATAGGGGTTCAAGATCTCAAGGAGCTTCTCGTAGTTCTCATCCGTGAGGTCGATCTCTACCCCAGCTCCGTCGATGAGGATGCTGTGCGTGGCGATCTCCGACGATTCCTCGCCGGTCAAATCATCCACATATGTTGTGACTACCTTCTGGGCCATGAGGGGGATCGTAGGCCACGTTCAGGTGCATCCCGCAATCGCAAGTAGTCGGGGTCAGGTCTGCTATTTGTCGAGAGCGTCACGGAGGCGTCGGGTTCTGAGGTTTCAGTCCTTGTTGGCGTACGGAGGTTCGAGCAGCAGAGCTCGGTGGGTCTTGCGGTCCTCGACGCGCTGGATGGCTTCCCCGGTGCCGAGGACCGCGGCGACCAGGGCAAGGATCAGGCCGGTCGGCAGGTCCTGCACGTAGTAGGCGATCAGAGACAGTGCCGCGGCGGCGATTGCGTAGAGGCGGGTGCTGTGGGCGTGAATGAAGTCGATCAAGGTGATCAGTTCCCGTAGGCGAGTCGGTGCAGGAGGTCCCAGCCGCGGCGGCCGATCGAAGGATCGTTGGGGCGGCCGGAGGTGAACAGGTTGTGCTTGCGGTTGAAGCCGGCCACGGCCTTCTGGGTCTGCGGGCCGTAGTTGTCGGAGGACGGCACCGAGCGGTCGAGCCAGCCAGTGTCCTTCAGCGCCTGCTGAAGGCTCTTCGCCGAAGGTGACGTGCGGCCCGGAGCAAGACCGTTCGGAAAGGGAGGTGGCACAAAACCGCCGGCGGGTGCCTTCTTGGGGAGCGTGAGGCGCTGCCCGGGCTGGATGACGTACGGGGCCGTGATCTTGTTGGCCTGAGCGATACGCTCCCAATGGATGCCGAGCTTCTTACCGATGTTGGACAGCGTGTCGCCGTTCTTTACGACGTAGGTCGAGGCGCCGTCTTCCGAGGAACCGCCCGAGCCGCCGGTCGGCGTGGACTTCAGCCGTGCCGCTACCCGGTCGCGCAGCCACCCCATCGTGAAGCCCTTGGGGTCGACCTTCCCGGGCTGCCACTCCCGGTGACCGATGACGCTCGCAGCACTCCAGCTGTGCACCCGGCACAGTGCCGCGGCCGCGCGCTCGATCGCGTCGAGTTGGGCCTTGGGCCACGGGTCCTGACCGTCGCCGAGGTTCTCGCACTCGAAGCCGTAGAAGTGCGTGTTGCCGTCCATATCGGCTTCGTTCGCCTCCGGCAGTGCACGCTCCGCGATCACCGCCTGGAGAACATCGCCGTCGCCTCGGCCAGCATGGTTGGTGCGGCCATGCCCGATCAGATGCACGGTGCCGTCCTTGGCGATCATGCCGTGGCACAGAGGCCCCGGCAGACCCTCGTAGCCGCGCTCCACGATGCCCACGGTGTTGTTCGTCCCGGAGGTCACGGTGTGATGGATCATCACCCCGCGCACCGGACCGAACGGACCCTTGTGATTCCTGTTGTGGGTTCTCCATCCCGGCCTCTCCACCACACGCACGCCCTCGGCGCGAAGTGCGGAAACGAGACGGTCGGCACTGGTAGGTGTCGCCACTCGGCGCTCACTGTTCTCCCCGCGCCCGAGTCAAGACTCAAATCCCCTTGAAACAAGCCCCGTTACGGGACAGCGCCCCGCGACGCGAGCCAAAGCTGCAGAGCCATCAGCAGGACCGGCGAGACAAACGAGCTGAACACCAGCCGTCGCGTCGCCATAGCCTGAACCTGGTCCTCCCGGCGCTGCTGCTCGGCGCGCTCCGTCGTCTGATCGTGCTCTCCGCGCAGTCCAGCCAGCCCGGCCTCGATCTGACTGATGCGCTGATCAACAGCCCGCTGATCAGCCCGGTACACGTCCTCGGTGACCACCTGGTCCAAGCGGGCGGCGAGCTGGGCGAGATCACCGCGCAGATCCTCACGCAGCTGCGAGACGGCACGGTGCAGCTCCCACAACGTGGGCTCGGCACTCGGTGGCACGGACACCGCGATCCCTCCTGGCGGGCCCGCACCCGTCTTGATCGTACGGGGCCCAAGGAACGTCGAAGATCCAGCCAAGTCGGCACCCATCGAGGCCAGCACCTTTAACAGCCGGACGGCATGCGCGGCCGGCGGCTACCGTCCCTCTCAGCGGAAACCTAGGGTGGGTCAGTGACCTTGATTCCAGAGATGACCACATGCAGCGGATGCCGGGGTATCGCCGACGCTTGGTGGCGCCACGGTATCGCCGATGAAAAGAGCCAACTCGGGCTGCGGGAATTCGAGTTCTACGAACACATCAAGGACGAGCATCCGGCGTTCACGCTCATGAGCCTGGACGGGTGCCGCACCTGCGCGGAAGCGGTGACGATGGCACAGTTCGTGCTGCCCGGCATGGCTACGTACCGGAAGAACGGGGACTACGTGGATCCGGCCGAACTCCACTTCGTGCGGCACGCACTGGAGCAGACGGCGGAGTCGTCCGGGAAGGACATCGGATGGGTTCGCTGACCAGTGGACACGCGTTCACCGCCTACCTGTACCACCAGTCTGCTGCGGCTGGTCATGAGTGCTCGCCGGACAGAGGCCACGAATACCGCGTCACTGTGGAACTCACGACAAAGGTGACCGACGCCAGCGACGACGATGCGATGGTCCTGCGGACGGTAGTCGCCGAGCTCGAGCGTGACCTCCAGTACCGGGAACTGGGGCGGCTTGGCCATGAGGCCAGGCCGAGCGCGGACCGTTTCGTTCTGGCCCGATGGGTTCACGCCACGATCACTCAGCGGTTGGCGGACACCCCCGACGCCCACCTTCGTGTGGGCGTGGAATGCCCAGGCGAAGGCCCGCAACCCGCCACCTTCCCGACGATCTGATTCTTGGAGCACCTTGGGGTGCGTCGTCGCGCCTCTCGCTGATGATCTATCGCCCGTCGATGAGGCTCTCCGCAAGGAAGGGCGAGAACGTACCCGCGGGAACATCCGGAGCGGTACCGCACATGCCGTCGGAGTCGCCAGGAACCTTGATCCACAGCAGGTACTCGGCTCCGCCCACGCCTATGGAGGAGGGCACTCCGAGGCGACGGCCGCCGGGGTTGCAGTAGTCGACGTGCTGCCCGTTTCCGTCCATGGCACCGTTGCCGTTGCGGGAGGTGTCGATGACGAAGCGGACGCCGGGAGCACCGAGTGCTGCGAGCGACTCAGAGACTTGATGTCCGTACGTGCAGGACACGTCGGTGGAGTCATAGTTCGCCACCCCGATTGCGAAGCCCTTCGTCCGGGCTGCCCCAGCCGCTGCGAGTCGGGCGGCCATCTCGTCGGCTCGGATCCACGTGGCGTTGCCGCCATCCAGGTAGGACCGCACGAGGGGACGTGAGGCCAAGGCTTCTGCGGCGTAGGCGACCAGCTGTGTGCGTTCAGCGCGTGACGCCTCCGTGGGCAGACTGCCGATCTGGCTGAGCGAGTCGGGCTCTACGATCACGAGAGCCGGCCGTTCACCGATGCCGGCAGCGAAGGCATCCACCCATGCCCGATACTCCTCGGGGGACTTGGCGCCACCGCTGGACTGCCCACCGTTGTCGCGGTTGAACATGTTGTACGCCGTCAGGATGGGCAGCCGACCCACGGCAGCGGCGGCCGTCACGTAGGCGTCGACATCAGCGCGGACATCCTTGTTCCAGTCGCCGAACCATTTGGCTGCCGGACGTCGCACCAGGGCCTGAGCGATCTTCGCTGCCCGCGGATCGTTCCCGTTGACAGCCGCCCACCGTGCGGCATTGGAGTCCGGGTCGACGTAGAAGCCCTCGCGGGCAGTGGACGCCGTGAGCCGCACATCGTTCAGGCGCACGGTGACGGCGGTTCCCTGACCGAACTGGAAGCTCACCTGCCCGGCTGTGGTGTCGATAGTCGACGTGAAGGAGAACACGACGTGCGTGTCGACCGCGGGCAGCGTCACCGTCTTGTCCAGGACGGCGGTCCACGGGTCCGCGCCGAGCCCGACCTGCGCCCGAAGAGCGGTTCCGGACTGGCTGGCGCTCGCGGTGAAGCTCAGCGTGTACGTACAGTCGGAGCGCAGGATGACGTTGTCCTGACCGAAAGGTGCATCCCAAAGGTTGACGGCGTCCGTAGTGGCGGTGGCCTCCAGTCCGCTGCCCGGCGCGGCCAAGGTGACCATGGCCGGATTGCCGGACCACCAGCCGGTGGTGCCGTCGGCGAACGTGCCGTTGATGACGAGGTCTCCGTACAGTGCGGCCACGAGTAGCTCTTCTCCTTTGGTTACTTGATGAAGGTGACGCGCAGCCGCGGCGGATGGCCCTGGCCGATGCCGTCGAACATGCCGTACGAGGTCTTATTGGTGGTGTTCGGGTCGATCGCAATGCCCCGGAACTTCGTCGAATCGAAGATCGAGGTGATGTCCACCCAACGGCCGCTGGCCCGCGCCCACTTGGTGACGGTCTGCGAGCCGGATTGGTCCGCGGAGAACTTGCTCGGACGCGAAGCGTGGCCGTGGACCTTGAGGACAGCGGTGCCGCCGGAGGCGTAGTACCAATGGTTGGCGTACAGATACACCTCGACCTTGACGAGTTTCGCGCCAGCAAGGTCATTGGCGAGGCTCCCGCCGAATCCCACCAGCGCGGCCTGGGTCCCGTTGTTCGCCGAGAAGTAGCCGGCCACCATGCGGTTGCCGTAATACGAGTTGTATCCGGACCGGTTCGCGTAGCTCCCCGACCAGGACGCCTTGTACTCGCGCTGCACCTTCACCGGCGGGTCGGGAACGACGGCGCCGCCCGTGTTGTAGACACCGGTGTCCGGCGCTTGCTCGCCGACGTCCTCCACGCTCAGCTGCCCCAGGCGGCCTTTCGCCCCAGTCAATGTGACCTGCTGGCCCGAGGGGGCGCCGCTGTCGCTGGTGAACGTCAGCAGCAGCCGGTTACGTCCGGGCCGGATCAGGTCGTTCGGCGCGCACGGGCTGATCAACTCCAGTCGAGCCTCGCGCCGGGTCGCCGTCAGCGGATGCCGTGCTTCCTGCAGCTGGGGGGAACTGATCAAAGGAGCGGAGGCATAGCCGCTGCGCAGCCGCAGCACAAGGGAACCTCCGGTCTGGGAGCATTCCGCGGTGCCGCTGTAGACCACGCGGTACATGCGGCCTTCCTCGGCGTCGAAGGCCAACTCGACGTAACCCATCTCGGTTCCGGTGGTGGTCTTCACACCGGCGGCCATCCAGTCCATCGCAACGATGCCGCGCGGCCCGTCATACAGGTCAGTCAGATCGTCGCCTCCGATGGTGACCTTCCCTGCGACGTTCAGGTCCTGGAACGAGGCATCACCCGTCGAGCCGATCGCGGCGACCCTGGTCGTCCCGTCCCGCAGAGTCAGATAGTTGGCCTGCCCGGAGACGAGCGAGACGACTTCCTCTCCGTCTTCGTCGTACAACCGCAGCCCCTGGGGGCCGAGTTCAGCCCGGGCCCCGCCGGTGGCGTCGCCGAAGATCGTGTGCGCCTGCGCGTTGTCGAACACCACCCAGCCCGCCGTGGCAGCGGATGCTTCGAGGCACAGCACCGCCCGCGTCGTGCCCTGCGGGGCGGCCACCTGACCGGTGATGCGCTGCCACACCCCCGGCACATAGCTGGTGGTCTCCGCGACGCCGTAGCCGAGGACCTCGCCCGTGCTGTTCTCCCAGCGCGCGAGGATCTTCACCGCTTTGGCGGCGAGGTCTTCCGAGGCCAGCACATCGACACCGAGGAACAGCTGAGACGCGGCGAGGACAGGCACCGTCGCCAGCGGCAGCGTCCAGTACGTTTCCGCTGCAGCGGTGCAGTCGAGACGGATCCCGACACCCGTCCGGTTACCGAGAGCGAACGACCACGCCGTGCCGCCCGCCGCCACCGTGTTCGCCGTGGACGCGCCCTCGAACCCGGGATCCGGCACCAGGTTCGTGCCCTGACCGACCGCGATGTGGTCGGGGGTGACGGAGCCGACTGCCAGATGCGGGGTGGCGATGGCACCGACGGCGATGTGCCCCTGCTGAATGACCTGCTGCCCCAGGTCACCCGAGACCGCGCGCCGCGCCGACGCTCGGACAGCATCCGAGGGGGCACTGGGGATGCCGGAGGTGTTCACGGCGATCAGCCGCACCCACAGCGGCCCGTAGTGGTTCACCGAGATGGTGACCGAGGCACCGGAGGCAGCCTCGATCGTCGCGGTCGGCCACCGAGGGTCCGCCTGCATGCTCGCCGACGTCAGCACATGGACCTGCACGCGGGACAGATCCAAGGGCGCGGCATCCACGTCCGCGAAAGCTCCGTCCCAGGTGACCCGTAGCCCTCCAAGGGCCGGCTCCACTTCGGGCATGGACGGGACGGGAGGGCGGGGCCCGTTCACGGCGATGACGCCGCTGGTGCCGTCGGGCTGTTGGCCGATGACCGCGCGCAGGGAACCGTTCTCGTCGTACACGTCGACGGAGCCGTTCTCGAGGCTCGCGTTCGCGAGTTTCGGCGCCCGGATGGCTGTGCGCAGCAGCTTCTCCAGGCGGGCAAGCCGGGTACCTATGTCAGTGGGCAAGAAGGTGTTCCTTGTTCAGACGGCGGTGGCGTACTGGTGGGCGCCGGACGGTTCGAGGCGGAGGGTGGCGGTCTCCCCGGCATCGGTGTCGGGGCGGATCGTGTAGCCGGTGATGCGGCACCAGCCGGACCACGAGCCCCACTCATCGCGGACCGTGACCTGGACGTCGTCGCCGATCTGCCACGACCCGATCCGTGCGGCAGGATGGTCGCGGACCGTGATCTCCTCGACGTGCCCGAGGTTCTGCCGCCACGCTCGCTCGGCCCGCGCCCGCTGAGCGAGCACGTCTTTGCCGCGCACCTCGGGTAGTTCGAGGACATGCTCCAGTCGCAGCCGCTTGTTGCGGACGGCGTCGATGGCGCGCTGCTGAGCTCGGCCCTCGCCGGCGCCGGTGGCGATGACGACCTGCGCGTACTCGTCGGCGCTGTACGTGACCGGAGTGGAGGTGGTGATGTTGGTGTCCGTGGAGAACGCGATGTCCGTACGGCGCGCCCCAAGGCGGGGATAGCCGATCTGGATACGGCGCACCGGCCGCCGATTCGCGTCCCACCAGGTGGTGCAGGTGTAGTCCGGTGAGTCCGGTGCCTTCACCAGATCGTCGAAGAGGTCACCGAGGACCGGGGTTTCCCACCAGTTCGAGTGCCACGGCTCTGCCGGTGTGCCCACCGTCGCCTTCGACGTCGTGCCGTCCACAGTGATGTTCAGACTGCCGTCGGGGATCGACTGCGCGTACGACACGATGTCCCGCATCACCCTGCACGCGTCGGTGTTCACGTACGGGCCGCGGCCGCCGAGCTCACCGTCCAGGTCATGACGCTTGTGCAGATAGGAAGACCAGCCCGCGGCCTCGATCCGCATCGTGCTGCCTTCGGGCTCGGCCTGCCAGATGAGGCCTCCCCACCGCAGCAGCCCGTTCCGCTCTGCATACAGCAGGGTGTTGCCTCGGTTCTTGGTGAGCTCGGGATGCGACGACGCCAGCCGGGGTGACAGGGAGCCGATCAGCTCTCCGGGCCCGTTCAGTTCGGGCCCGAACTCCACTCCCTTCAACGGGAGGTCGTGGGACAGCCACTGGCCCGTGAGGGCGTCCTGGGTCAGGTACCGGTAGGCCACAGCAGGTCACACCGGGCCTTCGGTGAACTCGATGTCCGCGATGATCGACGTACCGCCGTCGACGCCGAGGTCGCCCTTCCAGTCCTTCGCCATCCGCGCCTGCATGTACAGCGTCTGCGTCGTGCCCCGGTACGAGGCGGGCAGGGTGATGGTGTCGGCGACCACAGCGGTGGACCGGCGAACGACCTTGCCTTGGTTGTCGTCGACGACGGTGTCCTGGCCTTCGATGGTGCCGAAAACCGGCTGCAGCTTGCCGTACAGCGAGTCGTAGTCCATCCGCAGCCCGGCAAGGGTGATCGTGAGGATGAGCTTGGTCGCCCAGTCCGGCACGGGTATCTGCCAGCGCGCCTCGGGCGGCCAGTTGTACCACTTGTCGTCGTCCTTCCAGGCTTTCGTCAGCTTGGTCGGATAGGCGGTGTAGAGGGTGCGCTCACGGCGCGGGTTCGCGACCCTGCGCAGGTCGCGGATCATCCCGGCCGTCACCGTGCCGGTATTCGCCGGCAGGTCAATGCGGGCCAGCGCCACCCCCGTCACCCCCTTCGGCGGCGACGACGTCGTGGAGGACACGTTGGGAATGACGTCGAAGAAGTTGATCGCGTCCTTGGCCGGGTCCAACCCGCCCTCGAACTCCGGGTCTTGTACGCGCAGCACGATCAAGTCCGAGCGCGGCGCCGCACCAGCGGGCGCAATGTCCACAGTGGCGGTGCCGATGTTGTACGCCGTGTACGACCCCTGCCACGTCGACGCCTTCCCCCGCACCACCGCAGAGCCATCGCTGACCTGCACACCACCCCCCGGCACGGGCAGCGGCATCACCTTCAAGTCCGCGGCCTCCGTCACACCCTCCGAGCCGCGGGACAGATCCTTGATCATCTGCCGGAACGTTTGAGCACTATGGGTGGCGCCGTTCACGAGCAGCGGGGCCTGGGCGAGCGTCATCGGACGGGGGTCTCCTTCGGATTCACAAGGGTCTTGAAGGCGTCGCGCCATGCCACGGTCAGGCGTGCGGACGCGGTCGGGTCGGATGCGATCCAGCGGATCTCTGACCTTCCAGGGGGCAGCTTGAAGTCGCCCAACGGTGAGGTCGTCGCTACGGTGCCGCCGCCTTGCCGGGTGACGGTGCGCTGACCTGGGCGGGTGTCGATCGTGACGTGCTCACCCGCGGGCACCGTGATCCCCAGGGCGATCTGCCGGCCGCTCTCCACATGCGTGATCACCGGGTTCGTGCACGGCCCGTACACCGTGAGCACAGGGAAGGCGTCGATCGTGCCGTTGTTGGTGACCCAGCCGGGCCGGTTCTGCCCCGACAAGTCACCGTCACTCACACGGATCGGGGCCTGCACGGGCGCGGTGAACCCGCCGCCGGACAGCCAGCCGAGCTTGAGCTCCACGGACTGCTGGGTGTCCGCGTAGAAGCGGGTGTCCGGGGCGGTGAACTCGATATCGAGTGGCACCCATCCGAAGGCCGCGTTCTCCCACGACGCCTCGGCCTTTCGGAGCCGCCCGTACAAGACGCGCACCGGTGCGCCAGGCCACTTGATCCGCAGCGACGTCACTGCCCCGCCGACCGTGCGCACCCGAGGGTCGTCAGCGGCCTCCTCGATCTGGGCCACGATGCGGGCAGCTGCAGCCGGATCGCCCGGTGTCTTTACGCCGCAGTCGATGCGCAGGGTCCGGGCCTCGTACCAGTCAGGGGCCAGCCATACGCCATCAGCGTTGGGCCGCTCCACGGCCTCCCCGCGCACGCCAGGCCGGGCCAGTCCTTCGATCTCAGAGATTGGAATGCTGGTGCCGTGCCCGATCCGGATTCCGGCGAACTCCAGTTGAAAGTCCTTGAGTTCCTGGCTCACCGCAGGACACCTCCGCGGCGGGCCCGGCGCATCTGGTATGACACAGCCGATGCGATGTCGTTGGCGGTTGCTCCGGCGCGGGTGACTTGGATCGTCTGCTGGCCGATCGCCGGCGCCTGGTGCACCACCACGACCTGCGACCGTCCTGCCCCGGCGTCAACCAGGCGCTTGGGCGTGAGCCCGTATCCGAAGCGGTCCGCGGTCTCGGACAGCACAGCGGTCGCCCGGCCGCGTTTCGTGACCGCGTGCGGGATGTACGACTCGGCGCGAGTCTCCGGTTCGGCGAACTTGATCAGCCCGTTCCTTGAGGAGTACACGCCCGGCTCCCAGATACCGCCGTTCGCATACGCCTTCCCGGCGTTCGCCTTCACCAGGTCGGCGAGGAACCGGTCCGCCTTGCTGCCTGTGGCCTTGATCTGGGCCTTGCCCCGGTTGGCGATCTCGATGAGCCGGTCCTCGTCGAGCCCTGCCTTCTCGGCCACTGCGTGAATACCGCGGCCCTTGGCCAGAGCACCGATGAGTTTCACGAAATCGCTGAGCTGGTCCGCGTCGAGCGTCTTGCCCGCCGACTGGGCCGCGCTGTTGGCCTGCTTCGCCTTCTTCTTGTCTCGCACAGCCTGGGCGGCGAGCGCCTCAGCGTTCTCGTCGCCCTGCTCCGCCAGCCGTGCAGCAAGCGCCCCGTACCCGCTGGACGCCAGCTTGGCGAGATTGTTCTGGAACGTCGTGGAGTCCTTGACCGCGTTCTGCAGCTGGCCCGTGTAGTCGCCCAGCGTGGCCTTCGCGGTGCCGGAGAGCTTGGTGAGCTGCGCGGCCATCGACTTGACGTACTTGTTGGAGCCGCGGGCCATCTTGCGGGTGAGAGCGACACCGTCCTCACCCATCTCCTCCAATGCCTTCGCGACATCCGTGCCGGCCAGCCGTGACACGGTCGCCAGGTCGTTGCGCCACGCTGAGGCGGTGCGGACGGACTTGCGCAGGTTCCGCTCGAACATGCCGAGGTCGAAGTGCTCCTTGCCGCCCTTGCCCTTGCGCTGCGACTTGGAGACGACGTCGGACACCGAGAACCCGGAGCCGCCGAGCGGCTGGTACGACCAGTTCGACACGCCGCCGTCCGCGTACCACTCGATGCCGGACGGGTCACCGCCGAGGCGCCGCACGATCTCCTCGGTGATCGCCCGTGACCGAGGCCGCTTCGACCGGCGAAAAGGCACATAGCCCTCCCCGTGCGTCTCGGGCTCACCCCAAACACGCCACGATCCGGCCGGTGCGATCTGCGCGATGTGGTTCTCGCGGACACCACCGTTGGCGTAGTAGTCGATCACCGACCCGCGCGCCTGAGGGGCCTGGATGGCGTCCGGGACACCGTTGGCATCCCGGTCCCAACTGGTGGCCTTCATGAAGACGCCGATGCCGATCGACCGGCCGCTGATGCCGTTGATCGCGCCCTGGATCCGGGTGGCCGCGTCCGTCGCCCCGCTCGTGGGCACGGTGACGGTGACGTTCTTACTGCCCGGCACCTCAGCGATCTTGAAACCGAGATCCTCCAGCTGCTTCCGGGCCTCGCCGGTGGGTGCGCTGACGGAGACCGACTTGCCGCCGGGCACACCGGCGATCTTCTGCTTGACCGCCTCCAAGCTGTCGATCGTCGCCTGCGTCGAGGCGGAGACATTGACGTGCTTGCCACCCGGGGTCGATGCGATCTTCGAGATCAGTGCGTCCAGATCCGTGCGCGCCAGATCCGTGGGGGCGGTGACCTCCACACGGCGGTCCTTCAAGTCCTTGATCTTGAAGCCGAGCTTCTCCAGATCCTCACGAGCATCGTTCGACAGAGTGGAGATCGTGATGGTCTTCTTGTCCGGCTGAGCCTTCAACGCCTGCTGCACGGCGATGAGTTCAGCCATCGCTTCGTCCATACCGGCCGTCTGCAGCAGGATCGACACCTGCGAGGGGACCAGACCGGCGTTGTCGGCGAGCTTCGCCGCCTGCTCGGCGGACAGACCGAAGCCCTCGGCTGTGGAGATCGCCGAATCCCGGGCGGTCTCCATCTGCTTCTGCGCGGCCTGCAGCGCCTCCGGAACGGACTTCCCGCTCGCCTCGGCGTACTGGTAGGCCGCGAGCGCGGCGTCGGCGGAGTTCGTCGACAGGCCCTGCAGCAGGTCGTACAGCTTCTGCCCGTTGCGGGTAACCGTGGACAGCGAGCCATCCATGTTCAGCAGGGACTTTCCGTACCCCTGGGCGTTATCGACGCCGCCCTTCAACGCCTCGGCCGCATCTGACACGGACCGGTTCAGCCGTGCTTCGGCGGCGGACAGGTTCACCGAGCCGCCTGCCAGGATGTTCAGCGCGTCATGCAGGGCGCGGGCACGGGAGTCGGCGTCCGCAGTCGTGTCCGACAGGCGGCGCATCGCGTCGGAGAACTTGCCGAACGGCCCCACCGCATCGGCTGCGGACCGGCCCGCGGCACCGTTCACGTCGGCGAGATCGCGGGCGTCTTTCACCGCCTGCGACATCTCGCCCTTGACGGAGCTGAGGGCCTCCGCGGCGTCGTGAGCCTTCTGGCCCACGTCGTTGTACATGACGCCGCCGCCGCGTACCGGCTCCAAGTTGATCGCGGCGACGTCCTCCATGCGCTTCTGGAGCTGTGCCAGGCCGTCATCCTGGCTGAGGTAGGCATCGGTGAGCTGCCTGATGGGGACCCCGGCCTTCGACATGACGTCGACCAGGCGCTCCTTGCCGTCGAGGACCTTGGTGTCCATCAACTGCTGGGCGGCTGCGGTACGGACGCTCTCCGTCACGGCACCGTTCGACTCGCGCAACGCCTGGGTGAGGCTGCTGATCCGCGACTGGTGCTCGGCCGCCGCCTGGGCGGCCTTCTGCTGGTGGGAGGCGAGCATCGACAGCCCGACCCCCGCGGCGGCAAGCGCCACACCCCACGGCCCGCCGAGTGCACCCATCAGCCCGCGGGCCGCGCCACCGACTCCCGTACCGATCGCACGCGCTACTCCGGTGATCGGCCCGTTCGCGTTGCGGAACGCGGACGCCATCTGCCCCACCACCGGAATGCGGGTCTGCACCACCGCCAGGGCCTGACCGATCCGGCCAATCGACTGCCCTTGCGCAGCCGCAAGGTGCTGCTGGAGACGCATCTGGTCACCGAGAGACCGGTACGCGCCCACGACCGGCCCGGACACCGTCTGGCCGAGCCGCGACATCATGGGAGCGACCCGACGGGCCATGAGCATCGCGATGATCGCCGTCTGTACCGGCCCCGGCAGAGCCCCGAACCCGCGCACCAGGCCGGCCACAACATGCCCGATCGGGACCAACGCGCCCGACACGGTGCCCGCGGCGCCGGAGACCAGGTTCAGTGCGGTGACGATGATGTCGAGTGCGGTGCCGCCCGCATCAGCCTCTTCCGCGACGTCGCTGATGGCGTCAGCGACGGGAGAGACGGCGGAGCCGACGTTGCGCAGGATGTCGATGACGGCACGGCCGCCGTTGATGAGGACGTTGAACCCCGCGGCCGCGGTGTCGAAGGCAAGGTCCTTCAGCGGCCCGCCCAAACCTCCGAGCGATCCAGCGACCTCGTCAAAACCCGCTGAGACGGCCTTGGACACGGACGGGCGGGCCAGCGTGTACAGGTCGTGCACGTAGTCGATGGCGGCCGCCATGCCGGGCGTGGCCGCGGCCATCCCGGAGGTCAGCAGCCGCGTGACCTTCTCCAGCCCGGGTGCGGCCGCCGTGTACAAGACCTGCCCGGTGTTCGAGGCTTGGGTCTTGAGCTGGCTGACCGCACCAGCCAGGCCCTCGGTCTGCGAGGCGGCGATCTCCCCGGCCGCGCCGGTACGGGCGATCGCCGTGTGCATCTGGTCGAAGGACTCGACGCCCTGATGCGCCAGAGCCGACGCACCTGCGAGCGCGGGCTTGCCGACCACGTCGGCGAGGGAACCCAGAAAGTCCTTCTGGGACATGCGGTGTTGGGCCTGCTCGAAGCCCTCGATGACCGTGCGCAGGCCCTTGAAGTTGCCCTGCGTGTCCCATGCCTCGATGCCCAGCTCCGCCAGGCCCCGCTTCATCCGTGCGGTCGGGCGGGACAGGTTGGTGAGCATCCCGCGCAGGGACGTTCCTGCTTTGGAGCCGAGGATGCCGGAGCGGGCCAGCATCGCCACCGCAGCCGACGTGTCCTCGATCGAGATGCCCAACTGGGCGGCGACCGGGCCCGTGTAGGACATCGCGTAGTAGATGTCCTGCAGCCCGCCCGAGGCGGCGTTCGCCGACGCCGCGAGCACGTCGGCGGCACGACCGGCGTTGTTCGAGCTGAGCCCGAACTGGTCCATGACGTCGCCCAGATACCGGGCGGCGTCCGCGGCCGAGAGGTTGTCGGCCGCGGCGAGCTGCATCGCAGCCCGCGCGTTCGCGATGGACGACGTACTGGTCTGGCCGGCCTTGGCCAGCTCCAGCATCGAGTCCGCGGCCTTCGCCGCAGACGTGCCGGGGATCTTGAGGTCGGCGCCGAGCTCGCGGGCCTTCGCCGCGGCCTGCACCATCTCCAAGCCGGACGCATTGGTGACCGCGCCCCACTTGTTGATGGCCCGCTGGTACTCGTTGCCTTCCTTCGCGATCTCCGCGAGACCGGCGACGATGCCGCCGCCGACCAGAAGGCCGCGCAGGTGGTGCGCTTCTTGCCGGGCGCCGAGCAGCCCATGGCGGAGCTGCCGCATCGACGCGTGCCCGTCCGCGCCGACACGGCGCAGCCCAGCACGGGCACGATCGGAGTCACGGGTCAGCGCGCGCAGACCGGTCGACGACCCTCGGGCGCCAGCCCCGATCTGAGTGAGCTGCCGGTTGAGGGTGGCGGTGTCGCGGCCCAGGCCGCGCATGGCGCGGGAGGCCTGCCGGATCTCCGACAGCAGACGGGAGAAGTCCGCTCGCGCCTGAACGCTGAGCGTGTACGACGACACCTGCCGGTGCCCCTACCTCCCCGCGCCCCTTCCTCCTAGCCCCCACCCTCAACCACCCGCTACGGCACGTCGCGGGGCACCAGCCCGATCCGCACCCCGTACCCGTCGGGGCCGTCCGGGACCTGGTCCTGCTCGTGCGCGATCAGCTCACAGCCGGTACAGCGCACGCTCGTCGTGACGTACGCGAACCGGTCACCACCCAGCTCCTCGTCCCACTCAGCAGGCCGGGTTCCACACTGATCGCACACCGTCCGCTGATACGCCACGAACGCCAACGCCTTCGCCCGGTCCAGTTCGGTCCAGCGGCCATCACCCGCACCAAGGAACTGCGAATGCGGAATGCCCCAGCGGTCACACAGCTCAAGTTCAGTACGGAGCTGTACGTCCGTGATCAGCCTTTTCCCAGCTCCACGGTGCTGGTGCGCACGATCTGCTGGGCCTGCCACGCCGCCGCGAACAGTGCGTTCGACTCGGCAACCGGCCACGAGTCGAGGAGATCCTGCGCATCCTCCTCGCTCATGCCCTCCACGACGTTGTAATCGTCGTCCCGCTCAATGTGCGCGGCGGCGATCAGAGCCGCGGGGAACGTCTCCGGATTCCACGCGTCCCCGTCCTCAGCCTGCGCCTCGGTCGGAGGGAACCTCTTGATCAGCCCGTCCAAGATCGGACGCGGCAGCGCCCTGAACGTCAACTCCACCGCGACGCAGTCGAACATCTCCTGCGCGGTCTCGACCTCAGCCTCGGCCTTCGCCGTCGCATCGCTGTACTCGCGACCGTTTTCTGCATCCGCCATGCGGCAACGGGCGAGATCCCGCAGCGTCTCGTCCAGGTGCCGCTTGGCGTCCTGGTCGTCACAGATCACCAGCGTGTACTCGGGCAGCTGCCGGGCGCGAAGCCGGGCCAGCTTGGCCGCCCAGTGCGCGTCACGGGCAACAGCCTTGGCCGGCGGGGCAGGTGCCGTCTTGGTCTCCGTGGCCACCGGCATCACTTCTCGATCTTCGGCGCCGTGGCGGCCGGGACAGCGGCGTCCTGGGTCGGCTTCTCCGTGATCGAGAAGTTCACCGTGAACTTGGCGGCCTCGTTGTCCGTCGAGTAGTTCGGCGACCGTGATCCGATACGGACCGGGAAGACGTCCATCGAGCGGGAGCCGGCGACGTCGCCCTTGCGGAGGAAGACGACCCAGCCGGTGTCGTCCTTCTTCAGGAGCTGCTCGATCTCGTCGGACACCTTGTCCTCGTAGAAGCCGAGGGAGGAGTCGTCGGCCTGATCGGTGCCGGGGATCTTCGACTCGAACGTCGAGCCGAGGTCGGGGGTTTCGATGGCCTGGTTCGACAGAGTCCAGCCATCGATCGCCGCGATCGCATCGGTCAGGTCGGTGCCGGCCGTGAGTTCGGCGCGGGTGGGGACGTGTCCAGTGTCGGCGACGGTCTTGAGCCACAGGACGCGGGTCACTCCGCGCCGGGAGAACTTCTTTACCTGCAAGGTCTGCTGTCCGATTCCGGGACGGCAGCCACACATCCGAGAGGCCCCGTCCCTCGACGACTGTCGGGGAACCGGCCCACACCACGGGGTGGTTGGGCGTCCGCGCGGGGCCTCCGCGGTGAGGGTGCGAGCGCGCTCAGACGAGAACGGTTGAGCGGTGCACGTAGATCACCCTACTGTCGTCGGCTGCAGATCTGCTGATCCCCTCGAAGGCGCTGCAGCCCGCCACCTTGATCCCTACGATGCCGAAGGACACGGCGGAGGGGGCACACGAAATGGCGCGCGACGAAGAGCAAGCGGTAGACCAGGCCGAGCCCGCAGAGGAACTTGCCGAGGCTGACTCGAGTTACGACGACTTCCTCGTCGAAGCCAAAAAGCGGGCAAGTAGCCCAAACCCTCTTGAAATACCTATCTCCGACCTGCTCGCGTTCTGGAACGCTAAGCGACGTCGGCACCGCATCGTCGCGAGGATCGTGGCTGATCTCGCAGCGGAAGGGCTGCAAACCACACCGGATCTTGATGCCCAAAACTCCTGGGAATCAGTGCAGATCACGCGACTCCCACAGGCAGATGCGCCGCCCGGTGAACCGGTCGGCATCAAGATCGGAAGCCTCGAAGCCGCGAAAATCTGGGCAGCAGGCGCAGACCCGGACAACACCTCCGGGACACCGAAAATCCCCAGCCTGAGCCGGGACGCATCCTTGGCCACCGCCGGCTCCATGATGCTGGCATCCCACCTCGACCAGCGTCCCGTCACAGCCGGGAGAGCCCTCGAAGGAGCGGTCAGCTGGCGATCCATTGCCCGCGCTCAGTTCGCGAACCCGCACGCCACGCTCCGGGACGCCATCGTGCCCGCGAAAGAAGTCCAAGCAGAGGATGACCTGCTCAGCGTCATCCCGCAGATCGTCGAGTCAGGGTTCGTATTCGTCCGCGACCGCAAGAACATGCTCACCGGAGTCGTCACGACGGCCGACCTGAGCCGAACATTCGACACACTGACACGCCCGTTCCTGCTGATCGCAGAGATCGAGCGACGCTTGCGGAAGATCATCGACAGAAAGATCGCCGACGGATCCTTCACCCAAGAGGAACTGCGCGCCGCTGTTCAAGGCGAGGGACGCGATCCCGCCGAGAACGCCGCAGACCTGACGATCAGCGAGTACCAGACGCTCCTGGGCTCCACGGAGATGTGGGAGCGGCTCGGCTGGCAAGCCGACCGCAAGATCTTCGTGAAGGCCCTCGACGAAGTACGGCAGATCCGAAACGACATCATGCACTTCGACCCCGACCCCCTGGACACGTCGCCCCTGGTCGGATTCCTCGACTGGCTTCGGCTGCAACACCCCAACGACTAGCACCCGATCACCGCTCAGACACCGACATCGCGTGCGCCCGCCGGGAAGTCGTACACCGTGAAGTCGATGACCGGGCGATACCCGATCCGCTGGTACAAGGAGTTGCTGGTGGGATTCGCCAAGTCCGCGAACAGCAGCACCTCCGCCGCGCCCGCCGCCAGCGCCGCCCGGCTCACTTCAACCGTCGCGGCACCCCCATAACCGCGGCCCCGCAGATGGGCCGGGGTGTAAACGGGAGCCACCCGGATCTGTCCTGCGACCAACGGCGTCGCGCCGGCCATGGAGACGGGGGTGCCGTCCGGGGTCTCCCAGAACGTGACACGTCCATCGGCGATACGAGTGTCAGCCCAGGCGCGAGCGTCTGAAGGGGCAGTTCCTCCGATGGCAGCGACGAACTCGCGGTACCACAGCATGAGTTGAGCGCGGTCCTGCTCTTCCACGACTCGGCCTCGGCCTTCGGGAGCCGGATCCGGCGGGGTGAGTGCGCCGAGGCGGTACAGGCGCTCCCGCTCGTGAAGGGTCGGCGTCAGGCCCGTGTGCCGCGCCCACGCCTCGGCGAACGCGTCGGAAGTGTCGTCATCCGCATTGACGCCAGGAAGGACATGGCCGAGGCCGGCGAGGCGAGCGGCGAGGGCGTCAGCCTCGGCGGGAGTCAGAGGGGTGATGCTCAAGCGGCGGGGTGGGGTGCGGAAGAAGGCCGCACGCACCTCGCCTGCCCGCGCCAGCCAGCCAAGCAGGGGGGCTTCCGTGCCGTACGCGCTTGCTCCGCGGGTACGCAGAGCCTCGGTCACGGTGAGGGGGACGGTGTGTAATGCGGGACGTGAGCGCAGGAAGTCTCCCGCTCGAGCGAGAAACGCCTCGACGTCTTCGGTGAGATGCCAGTCGTCCGGGTTCATGCCCCATGATCCCGCGCGCTGCCAGCGTTCGCCTGCGAATTTCCCCGGCACAGACGGCAGGCGTATGTCCGAAAGACCGGAATCAGGATCGGGGCTTGAGGAACATCGGTGTCAGATCGCGCTTCTGTACGCTCCGTGACGATCTACCTCAGCGGCTGGCTAGGATCACAGTTCACACAGGCTCCTGGGGAGGGACAACGCGATGGAACTGGTACCCGGCGAGTACGTGTTCACCTGCTACGAATGCGACGGCGACGGGTCTGTGCAAGTCATTCGGGGCACTGACGACGATGAACCCGAGCTCGTCTGGGACAAGTGCGACGAGTGCCGCGGCGAAGGAACCGTCAGCTACGACGAGGAGGAGGCGGCAGAAGCCATCGAGGTTGGCCGCACGCCGCTGCGCACGCCTTCCGCTACGTAACGCCTGGTGCACATGTAGCAGCGCGGCGAGCTGGCTGACCGTTTACCGCAGATATGGCGCCCCTGATGCGATAGGAGGGCCGGGCATGTTGACCATCCAGCAGACTGGCGTCCATGGACTGGCTCTCACCCGTTTCGGGACTCGTCGGCGCCCTGGTCGGTGCGGCGGCCTCATACTTCGGCACACACAAGGCACAGGCCAAGGCGATGGAGGACGCCAAGCAGGCCCGCCTGGAGGCCAAGCAGGACGCCGCCGTGGCCGCGCTCGCCGACACGTTCGGTCAGCTCCAGCGACACGTACGAGACGTTCCCCAGGCCCGAGAACGCGGCTTGGACCGCGAGCAGTTGGAACAACTCGCAGCCATCCGGCAGGCATGGGACCAGGAGCTGGAGGACATCATCGGTCCGGCGCGCATCGCCGTTGAGGCAATCCGCAACGAGAAGCTGCGCGCCCTGCTTCACGAGGCCATGGAGTTGATGGACTCGTGGCAGTCCGGGCTTGAGTACGCCTACCATGGGCGGTCTCGGTCCTGGGTGCTGAGCGGCGTGATCAGCCACGCCGTGGCCTGCGTCGGCGCGTGGCAGCGGGAGGAGCGACTACCGGAACCGAGCCTCGCTTTCAAGGAGGCCCGGTCCTCCTTGGAGCTGAAGCGCGAGGAGTGGCAGCACGCCGACGAGGCCGAAGAGGAGTATCGCCGGGAGCAGCGCGCCCAGCGTGAGGTAGCGCGGGCTGAGCCGCCGTCAACCACCCCGGACCCCTAAGCCTTGATCGGGATCCCGGCGACCCGACCCCAGACCAGCAGCAAGCGATTGGCGGCAGGTCCTGCGTTCCCGTTCGGCCACCCGAAATGGGCGTAGAGACGGCTCAGCATCCCAACCACAGCTATGGGTACTCCAGCAAGGTTCTGGGCCGTCTGCTGCGGTGTGGCTTCGATCGTCCCGAAGGCGTCGCCGTGTGTGTGGTCGAGGAGTGCGCCGCGATGGGTGAAGAACTGCATTATGCCGTGCTCCCGGCCGTGGCCGACGGCGCTCATCGTCTGATACGAGAAGGCGCCTAGGCCGTTTCCCTGACCGACGAGAGCTTCAACCAGATCAGTTGCACCTACCGGCTTTGTGGCCTCGGGCCCGGCGATGAAGGGGGCACGCTTGTTGTCCTTGAGGTTCCGCGGGGTCAGGCCGTGACGGCGGGCAGAGTCGACGACGCTCTTGATCTGGGAATCGAGGTGGTCGATGGCTTCCTGAGCCTCGGCGGAGCTCTCTCCGCGCACTATTTCGACAAGGCGCTTCCTTTCCCACAGAGCCACCAGGCGGTCGCTCTGTTGGCGCCGGATGCGTTCGAGAGGCGATACTCCGGGTTCAAGCAGGTGGTAGCACCGGGCGGCGATTTCGATCGTGCTGCGCGCCACCGATGAGGGACCGTAGACGGAGACAGGGCTCTGTGTGCGCAGCAGGATGGCCAGGCCCGCTAGATGATCCATGGCCAGGTTGGCTAGGTGCGCTCCCGTGATGTTGGCGTTGCGCGATGGTTTTGCGGCCCAATCGTCGGTGTACGGCTCGCTTGCTACCTCCAAGGCTGCGGGGGAGCCGGGGAGGAAGCCGTGGTGGGTAGCGAAGTCGTGCGCGAACGGCTCGTGCACCGCGAGAAGGGCGGTGGCCAAGTCGCCCCATGGATCGGAAGACATGACGGCAAGGTACGCGGACCTGGTAGCCCGAACGTACCGATTTAGCGGGCCCTGCTTCACGCCGTCGAAGCTGATCAACGGTAGCCGCCGACGACCCCGGCAACGTCCCGGCTGCCGCCGGAGGGGTCCACGGCGACCCATCTGCCGCATCGCGCCGACCTACGGCTGCCGCATGATCCGACGCCGATGTTCCTCAAGCCCCGGATCCCCCTCGGTAGCGGTAACGCCCCCGCAGTCCGTAGCCGAGAGCTCGTACCGCTGCACCGCCGTCACGACACCATCGTCTGCACCGGCAGGATCCACGCCGTCATCGACGAGCAGCTCCCGCGCCCACACATCCACACCGGCAGCCGCAATCGGATGTACCCACGCGCCTTGCGCCGTACGGCCGAGCAGCGCCCGCCGGACCCGATCCGCGAGCCACTCAGCCTGATCGGTGCGCGCGGCCACGACGGTCACCTGATAGACGAGACCTGCATCCTCCGCCCTGTCCGAGAGCGGCGCTCCGCCGACCGTGCCGCCCTGCGGGTACAGAACCGTGTACGGCAACGGTGCCGGACGCCCGTCGAGGAGCGGTAGGCGGCCACGACCGCACGGCCTGCCAGTAGCTGCGGCCAGCATCCCTTGCAGAGCTTCCGTCACACGGCCGCGCTCGATCACAGGTCACCTCCGGCGAAGTACGCGGCCGCGGGCCCCTCAACGCTGAGCACCCTGTACCGGCACAGACCGAGTGCGTCCCACTCCATCACGCCAGGCGTGGTCAAGATCGATAGGCTCCGCTCGCCGTCTTCGTCGAGGACCTCGGCGACCACGACCGCGCGGGCGAGTAGTCCCCGCTCGTGGTCTGCGAGCACGCCCGCAAGAGCGTCCTCGAGACCGTTGGCCATATCGCTCACAGCGTCCTCGACACCGCACCGCGCAACTCCCGGACAAGGAGCGGGCCGAAGGCGTTGACGGCCGGCCCCAGGTGGGGGAACGGCGGCGTGCTGTAGTGCCGGCCGAGGCTGTCGACGCCGACGAACCCGAACTCCAGCCGCCTGCCCTGCGGTGCATTGGTCCCGACTTCGGCGACGATCACGGGCCCGGCCCGATGCACGTCGGACTGCCACGACGCTCGGTACTTGCCTGTGATCACCCGTGGGCCGGGGCGCCCGGACGCATTGCGCTGCACCTGCACCACCAGCGTCTTCGCCCCGTGCCGCATCGCGACCTCTGCCGCGGACACCGCTTCCTTGCCGCCACGGTTCAACGCCGCCGCCAACTGGGCTGGACTCTGAGAAGCCGTATCTCAACCGAACGTGATCTCTTGATTTCTGCTGGTCAGGCATGGTTTCGCTCGGCGTGAGGGAGGCATGCCGACGTCTTGTGT
>NZ_JBICYB010000057.1:0-22645 GCF_043200575.1 Streptomyces sp. NPDC048392 | reverse complement strand
GATCGCCTCGCGCCATGGCCACTTGCCTACCAGCAGTGATGCGTCACGCGCAGGCGTTCCCGCGAACTCATGATCCGAATTTCAGACAGG
This sequence comes from Streptomyces sp. NPDC048392, assembly GCF_043200575.1. Taxonomy (NCBI): domain Bacteria; kingdom Bacillati; phylum Actinomycetota; class Actinomycetes; order Kitasatosporales; family Streptomycetaceae; genus Streptomyces; species Streptomyces sp. NPDC048392. The sequence continues at coordinate 22,555 of NZ_JBICYB010000057.1, read as the reverse complement.
ACCTAACGCAACGGTGTTGCACAGCGGGACGCCATCGAAGAGGCTCAGCCCGCCACTTCAGCGGTCTGCTTTGCGCGGGGCCGGATCTGGCCTGAGGGCCACAGGCCAGCCTGAGCAAGGTGACCAACTTACCGTCAACACGCTTGCGCAGCCTGCAAGCTCGTGTACTCGGTGAATACTGGCCATCATGAGCGTCCGACACATCCTCTTGGGTTTGCTCGCCTCGAGGTCGAGCCATGGCTATGAACTGAAGCGACGCCACGACCAGTGCTTTCCCCAGGCCCGGCCGCTGGCCTACGGGCAGGTCTACACGACCCTGCAGCGCCTGGTACGAGACGGCTTGGCGGAGGTCGACGGCACCGCGTCCGACGGCGGTCCGGAGCGGACCGCATACCGAGCCACCGACGAGGGGAGGCGCGAGCTGGCGCGGTGGGCGAGCGAGATCGCACCGCCCTCGCCCTCTGTGACGAACGAGATCTTCGCCAAGGTCGTCGCTTCAATCCTCACCGGCGGCGATGCGGAGGCCTATCTCCGGTCCCAGCGCGCTGCCCACAGTGACCGAAAGGGAGAACTCACGGAGCTCAAGACGGCCCCGGGCGCGGATCTGACGACCATGCTCTCGGCCGACTACGTCCTCAACCACCTCGACGCCGACCTCCGCTGGATGACCACCACGGCGGCTCGGCTCACTACCCTCACCACAGAGATCCGCACTACATGACGCACAGGACGCGGGCACGCCGATGAGCGTGGCGGCACGGCTGTTCGCGGCTTGTTGAAGTGCGTGGCCGAAAGGCCGTCATCACTCGTCGCCTCCTCCACAGCGAACGGCACCCGATCGATGGGCTCCAGACCCGGCACCTCCTCGGCAGGCTCACGGCGCAGCGTCGCCTCAAGGCAGGGCATCGCCCCCCATCACCTTCTGCTGGCCCCGCAATAGGGTCGGCCCTCCTCCGGTGTTCGGGTTGGCGATGTGCTTGTTCCCGCAGGCCGATTACCTGGCAATCCTGCGCCTGGTGAAAGCCGGCGATCGGGAACCGCGGCCCTGGGCCAGGTGATCAAGTCCTCACTGACCAGGGCCCAGCAACGGCTGGGTGGACGGCCCGCAGCGTCGGGGACCGCACGTCGGCGTACGGGAGCCACCCGCGCTCTGGCGACTTCCGCGTCCTGCAGAGCGCCTGCTGGACGCACCGACGGGGCCTTGTGAGCGGTGATGGGCACCCGAGGCGCGGCCGAGGCTCTCCATCGTCCGATCAGAGTTGATCGCCGACCGGCTCCTTGTGCTCGCGTCCGGTGTGCTGAGCCGACCGGGCAGCACCGAGCATGAGCAATCCTGCGGCGAGCGCCGTGATCGGTGTCATCAGTACGAACGCCGCCGCGCCCATAGTGCCCGCGACACCGGCCCCGCCCGCCGCGCCCAGTGCGAAGCCCACCGTCGAGCAACTGGTCGCCCAGCCCTGGGCTTCGTGCCCGCTGCCCTCCGGACCGGTAGTGCCGACCGCCGTGTAGAGATGTGTGAAGGAAGCGCCGATGGTCACCCCGGTGAGTGGACAGACGACCAGCACCAGGATGGGGTCGACCGTCATCGCGAAGGCGAGCAGGAGGGCGCCGGCGGCAAACACGCCCAGCAGTGCGGGCAGTAGCCACCTCGGCGGTGTCGAGACCGCGCCTAGCCCGAGGGCACCGACGATGCTGCCCACCGACAGACCGGCCAGGAACCAGCCGCTGTAGCCGGTGACATCGTGCTGCTGGGCGTAGATCGGCAGCACCACCTCGACAACGGACAGGGCTGCGCAGAACAGGAAGAGTGCGGCCAGCACGCGCCGCAACGGCCCAGATCGCAGCGGCCCTCGCCAGTCCGTCACCTCCGGCCGTGCCGTGCGAGGAACCTCCCGCACGGCGCACATCAGCGCGACGGCAACCGCCATCAGCACACTGGTCGCAATAAAGGGGGCGATGGGCGACGTGGCCGTCGACAGCCAGGTTGCCAGGACCGGTCCCGTGATGAGGGTGATGTCCATGAGCGCGGACTCGAAGGAGTTCGCCGAGGTGCGCGCCCGCTCGCCCGCGGCAGCCACCCAGTAGCCGCGCAGGAGGATGCTGACAGGTGGAAAGCACAGACCGAGCAGCGTCACCGAGGCCACCACGATCCACAAGGACAACCGTTGCCCCGCGGCAGCCATCAGGCCGACCGCCCCGGCGAGGTAGCCGAGTAGGCACACGATGAGCACCACAGGCACACGATGACGGTCGGCGAGCCTGCCTCGTATCGGGCTGCTCACCGCGTTCGCGACCAGCATGACACTGACGGCCAGGCCGGACGCGGCGTAGGAATAGCGGGGGGACAGCAGGAGTACCGCGCTGACGGAGAACATGTTGATGGGGAGCTTGGAAACGAGACTCGCAGCCGCGAGACGCCCGCCCCCGGGCGCGGACAGCAGCGTTCGGTATGCGCCGAGTAACCCGGGCGTCGAACGGCTGGTGGATGTCTCAGACGTGTTCACAAGCGGTTACAGCTCCTGCGCGTGGCGACGGGCGGAGGCAGGACGCATGTCGGTCCATACCCTGGCGATGTGGTCAAGACAGTGAGCGCGGCTGCCCCGTTCTCCAGTCCTGTGCCACCCCGGCGGAAGGGGCTGGTCGTCCTGCCAGATCGAGTACTGCTCCTCGTCGTTATTGACGACGGCATAAGTGCCGTCGTCAGGGTCGTCGGCGTGGTGCACGCGCGGTTTCCTCTCGTTGGCGGATGCGGGTGGCGGTCAGCTGCGGTCGGCGGGCATCGGCTGAGCTCAGGGCATGTCGTCCATGAGGTCGTGTTCCAGGGCCCTGGTTACATAGGTGCTGCCTTCGCGCAGCAAGTCGTGGGAGCCGGGTAGCATCCGCAGCCGGAACTGGCCGGTTGTGTGCTCCCGCCAGGCCTCCAGCTCATCCCGCCGTACCGTCGCGTCGTTCAGCGCTCCGAAGACGGATACGGGGCTCTCCAGCACGGGGCGGGTGGAGTGTCGGTATCCGTCTGCCAGCGCGTACCAGGCCGCGACACGGGCGTCGTCGCCCGCCGGGGGCACCGCACCGGCCGGGATGGGCCCCGCCAGATGCGGCGCCGCGGAGGCCGAGACGGCCAGTCGCGCAAGAGGCAGACTCCGGGCGCGGAGTCGGTGAGCCAGCTCGTAGGCGACAAGCGCGCCGAAGCTGTGCCCGAACAGCACCAACGGGCGATCGGCGAGGGCGGCCACTTCGGGTTCCAGCGCTGCGAGGACGGCATCGACGTCCGTGTGGCCCTCGGGGAGGTCCATAGGACTCACTTCGACCCCGGCAGGCACGGCCCGGCCCCAGGCCCGGTAGGGCGCGGCGTAGCCGCCGGCCGGCGGGAAGCACACGAGTCTCGGCGGCGTCTCCGCCCCGGTGTTCACCTGCCGTCCCCTTCTTTCCGGGCGGTGGCCAGAAGGTCGCGTAGGGGCAGGCCGTCCAGCAGATTGTCGATAGTGAGTTCCAGTTTCAAGCGCCGAGCCGCGCGGGTGACCAGCAGGGCGGCGCTGAGGGAGTCGCCTCCCAGCGCGAAGAATTCCTCATCGAGGTCGACATGGCCGAGACCGAGTACCTCGGCGACGAGCCGGGTGAAGGCCGCTTCCATGTCGGCTTGAGGGCGTGTGTCTAGGGAGCCGGTCAACTGCGCCTCCTCCTGGGCCGCCGCCTGCTGTCGCAGCAGGAAGTGGTCGACCTTTCCCGACGGCCCGTACGGTATGTCGTCCACAGGCAGCCAGCGGGTCGGAACGAGATGGTCGGGCACCCGGCGCTGCAGGCTTCGGCGGAGTGTGTCCGCCACGGTGCCGGGAGCGACGACGAACGCGACCAGGCGACCGGACACAACGAGTACGACGGCCCGCTGGACTTCGGGCAGATCCAGTAGCGCGGCCTCGACCTCAGCCGGCTCGACGCGGTGCCCGCGTACCTTCACCTGGCGGTCCGTACGGCCGTGGAACTCCAAGGTGCCGTCGGGATTGCGCCGGGCCCGGTCTCCCGTGCGATACACCCGGGAGCCCGGTGGCGCTCCCGCCGGCGCGGGCCGGAACGCGTCGGCCGTCTCGGCGGGCCGTCCCAGGTACCCCCGGGCCAGACCTGCGCCTGAGATCCAGAGGTCACCGACATCTCCGTCCGGTGTTTCTCGTCTCTCGCCGTCTCGTACCCAGGCGGAGACTCCGGAGATGGGGGAGCCGATCGGAACGCGGTCCCCGGCCTGTGGCGTGGCCGGAGAGTACCGCCAGGCCGTCGCGTCGATGGATATCTCTGTCGGACCGTACATGTTGAACAGCTCGGGCTTCTGTCCGGTGAAGCGAGCCGCGAGCGGCGGCGGCAGCACATCGCCTCCACAGAACACGTACCTGAGCGACGAGCAATCCTGCAGACCGGCCTCCTGCTCGGTCAACAGCGCCAGTTGGGCCGGGGTAAGGGTCAGGGCGGTCACGCGTTCACGCGCGACCGTGTCCAGGACGGCTCGGGGATCAAGGTGTGCCCGGGGTGGCAGGATGACCAGTCGCGCGCCGCTGGTCAGCGCCGCGAACAGTTCCCAGACGGACGGGTCGAAACTGATCGAGGTCAGTTGCAGGACCGCGTCGGCGGCCGTCAGCGGGAAGCGCGTCCGGTCCCACGCCATGCGGTTGGCGATGCCCCTGTGCGGGACCATCACACCCTTCGGACGGCCCGTGGAACCGGAGGTGTACATGATGTACATCAGGTCGTCGAGGTGCGGCTTCTCCGGCAGGTCCGTGTCCGGTTCATCCGCCAGGGACGCGTCCGTGTCCAGACAGAGCAGCGGCCGGTCCGCAGGGATCCACTCGCGCATCCAGTCCTCGGTGACGACGACCGCGGGGTCGGAGTCTTCGATCACTCCGGCCAGACGCTGCGGTGGGTAGGCGGTGTCGAGCGGTACGTAGGCTCCGCCCGCCTTCAGGACACCGAGCACGGCGGCCACCAGCCCAACCGATCTCTCCAAGCACACGGCGACCGGGATGTCCGGGCCCACGTCCCAGCGGCGCAGCACGCGAGCGATGCGATTGGCCTGAGAGTTCAGCTCCTGGTAAGTGACCCGCTCGGTCGGGCAGACCAGTGCGACCGCGTCCGGGGTCTGTGCGGCCTGCTCCTCGAACAGCCTGATGTCAGTTATGAGGGTGGTGGAAGGCGGACCGTCCTGGCGCGAAAGCCGCGGTATGCCAGCCTCGTCCCGCGGCGGCCGTACATCGATGGCCGCCTCGGCTCGGACAGCCGCGCGGGCACCGAGCGCCGCGGCCGGGTACTTCGCGAGTCGGGCGAAGTCCTGCACTAGGCCGGCGCGCAGCAGGCCGCTCGCTCCGCACACTCGTGTGGTCAGGCGGGTCACGTCGGCGGTGATGTCGCATGCCAGCGCGTGGACCTCTGTGGCCTCCCTGGCGGCGTCCTCGATGGCGGTGGCCCCGTCGGCACGGTCAGCCTCCGGTGCTCCCGCGCCCGTGTCGAAGTCGGCCGCCACGCGCTGTGCCAGCGCCCACGCCCCCTGGGTACGCGCCCACGCCGCGGCGACGGAGTGGCCGACGGACTGGTTGGCCGCCAGGGGGCGGCCGAACTGGTGGCGGGACTCGGCCCGTTCCCACGCCGAGCGCAGCATGCGGCGGCAGCCGCCGAGCAGATGGCCGGCGGCGAGTAGGCGGGCCCGTGCCACAGCGACCGAGTAGGGGAGAGAATCGGCGGCGCTCGGTAAGTCAGCAGGATCGACGTCCACGTCGTGCAGATGGACCAGACAGGGCATCGGCGCCCCCTCGGCGCCGAGTGGTTCCACCGCGACACCCGCACGGTCGTCGGGCACCACGACCACCGTGGGCCCGGCACCGTCCAACGCCACCGGCAGCAGCAGTTCCAACGGCCCGGTGCCGGTGCCCCGCGCCTGCGCCCAGCGGGTGCCGGAGAGGGACCAGCCGCCGTCGCGCCGAGGCCGTGTCTTCAGTGGACCGGGCAGCAGCGGAGTCCCGTGTCCGTGCTCGGACGCTGCGATCAGTACCTCACCCGCCCCCGTGGCCGTGCCCTCGCAGCCGAGGCCCGCGAGCACCGCGCGTCCCAGGTCGATCGGGGCGCGCCCTTCGTCGCCGGACGCGTGGGCGGCCCAAAGATCCCGTTGCGTGCCCGCTCCGTGACTCACTTCGCGCAGTTCCGCCGAGCCGCTCAACCGGGTCCGCAAAGCCGTCTGCGTGATCTGAAGCATCATCTCCGATGTGCCCGCCGCCAGGGTCAGGCCGACCGCTTCGCGATGGGCCGGAACCAACATGGAGGCCGAGGCCCCGCCGGCCAAGTCGCCATCGGCGGTGTGCGCCAGTTCGACGATGTCGGAGGCGAGTTCGGTGTTGAACCACTTCGCGACGGCGGCGGGCACCGCTGCAGCGTCGGTGCCTGCCGCATCCAGCTCCCGCACCGCCTGCCAGGCCAGTTCGCGTCCCGCCTTCAGCCGCCTCCACAGCGCGGGCAGCTCGCGGGCGGCTTCGGGGCCCGCCGGGCCGTCGAGCCGATGGACGTGCTCGGTGAGGGCGGTGAGCCACCGTCGCGCCCGCCCGTGGTAGCCCAGCCCCGCCCGCTCCAGCGTGAGGACGTCCACCAGCAGCGGCCAGCCTTCGCCCACCGCTCCGAGGAGGTGGTCGTCTCCCACCACCAGTCCGTCAAAGACCACCTCGTACAACGTCTCCACGTTGGTCGTGTCCAACGCAGTACTCCGCACGCCCGGGCCACGCAGCGGTACGAGGAAGAGGCTGATCCCGGCATACCCGTCGCCGGGACCCGTGCGGGCGACACAGATCGCCACTTCCGCCAAGTGAACCTTGGCATTCCAGATCTTTGTGCCACTCAACTCCCAGCCGTCGACGGTCCGTACCGCCTTGGTGCGCAGACCGGCCAGGTCCGAGCCCGCATCCGGCTCGGTGAGTAGCGCAGTGGCCACCAGCCGACCGGAGGCCACTGCGGGCAGCCAGCGCTGGCGCTGGGCGGGTGTGCCCACAGCGCGCACCGCCTGGCCGAAGTTGTAGACACCATTGACGATCGCGGTGTCAGGAACACCGTGCAGCGCCAGTTCCTCCGCGACGATGCCGGCCTCCGTCCATCCCAGGCCGCGGCCCCCGTAACGCACGGGCCAGTGCGGTGCGACCAGCCCGCCCGCGCCGAGACGACGGTAGAGGCGCCACGGATGGGCCTCGGGCGCCCCGGGGGCGGCGCCGGCACCGAGCGCGGCGAGTTCCTCCTGGGCATCGGGTGCGGCGAGCAGGGCACGCACCTCGCCGCGCAGCTGCCGCTGTCGTGCGGTGACGTCAGTCGTCGCGGTCATCGCACCTCTTCATGCTCGACGGCCCCATGGACCATATCCAAGGAGACCTGCTCGCGGATCTTCGCGAGGGTGTGCAGCACCGCGTCGCCGTCGGCCCCCGACACGTAGACGCCGAGAGGGATGTTCATGTCACTGCTGGTGACCGGAACCAGGTCACCCGGCTGGTAGCCGATGAGTACCTCGTCGATGCCTTCCAACGCGTTCAGGGTATCGAGTCCCCGGATCGCGTTGAGCGTGCCGGGCTTCTCGTCGTTGCGGATGGCGAGAGCTCCATAGCTGGCGTTGAAGACTGTCGGGGCGTCGAACATCGCTGGCCGCTCGCCCAGGAAACACCGTAGGCCCTCGGCGAAGGGGCTGAGGTCACTGTGCCTCTCCCACATGCCGACCATGGGCCCCCCAGGCAGCCGTGAGGCTGTCTCCATCAGGTACACACCGTCCTCGGCACACTTGACCTCGGTGTGACTGGGGCCGCGCCGGATGCCGTACACGTCGAGGACCTCACGTACGTACTGCTCCGCAGGGCCCCAGCAAGGATGGCTCTCGTCGATGCGGACGTTGTCCCAGATGGGGAAGTCGTAGTCACGGTCGTCCGGTTGGCGGAACTCCCACATGTCCACCAGTCGGTGCTCGCCTTCGAAACTGTAGAAGTTCACTGAGATTTCACGGCCGCGGATGTACCGCTCGACCAGCCACTCCTCGATCGGTTCGTCGAAGGCGTCCTGGGGCTCCAAGTGCCTCAGGTCGCGCACAGCGTCAGCGTCCTGGAGCAGGGTCACGCCCTTGGACCCCGCGCTGAGCGTGGGCTTGAGGATTGCAGGGAACCCGATCTCGTGTGCGGCCGAAGCGATATCCGCGACGGAGCGTACCAAGCGGAACTCCGGTATGCGCAAACCGACTTGGTGCGCGCGCTCCCGCATGGCGGCCTTGTTACGCCGCGCCCAGGCCAGAGTGTCGTCGTTCCCCGGCAGGCGGAGCAGCGCGGCGATCCTGTCGCCGATATGCGTGCTCACTTCCATCGCCGGCACCACGGCACGAATCGACAGGCCAGCGCGCCGCACTTCGTCGACTGCCTGCTCGGCGACATGGCCGGCGTCGTCGACACCACCGGTGTCCGTGACCTCGGAGTACAGCGACACGTCGTCACCCTCTGCGTGCTGGTCCGCCATCGCCGTGTAAGCGCACGTGTAGAGCGAGACAACCCGGTACCCCGCGGCGCGGACGGCTGTCTTGTAGCTCGCCCCGTTACGGGTGGGATCGACCAGCAGTACCGCCGGACGGTCGGAAGTCATGTGCGTAGGCTCCTTCATCGGTCAGGAGGGACGAGGCGCGGCCAGCGGCCGAGCGGCGCCAACTGCCCTGTCGGGTGAGGTCTGGGTGAGTCAACTTCGGCAGACCGAGGCAGCCTCACGTCACTGCCTGGAGGGGACGCGGGCCGGAGAGCACTCGCGTGCGGGTTCTGATGCGGGAGGCGAACTTCTCGTCCTCGGCCATGAGCAGGCGGTGAATCCTCACCAGGGTGTGGTGCGGTATGCCAGGCCACATGTGGTGCACTGTGTGGTAGCCGTCCCCGTGAGGGTGGAACAAGAAGCGCTGAACCCATCCCGTGTTGGTGATCGTGGCGTCGAAGACAGTCGAGGAATCGGAGTAACTGTGCTCGTCCGCTTCGGCGATGAAGCGGATCACCGGGAGTATGACCAGCATCGACGTGAGCCACGCTCCGGCGGCGACGACGCCACCCGTGGGCCCCAGCCACAGGGTGGCAGGGCAGCCCACGGCGACTATCGACCATATGACGGGCGCTGAGATCGCGCCGATGTCCATGCGCAGTTCCCGCAGCCAACCACGCTGATAGCGCAGCAGAAGGACAGCCACCTGACTGGCGAAACCCAGCAGGGACTCCCTGCTGATGCCCTCGATGCCCAGCTCCCGGTACCGTCGGAGGTCCGGGTCGGCATCGGTTCCGAACTGGCCGTGGTGGAGCAGGTGCGAGTCACGGTAGTTCCGTAATCGCTGTCCCGTCGGAAGAGCCGCCATGCTGAAGGCCAGGATGTCGTTGGTCCGCCGGTGGTGACGGGTCCAGTTGTAGTGGGAACCCTCATGGACCAGGTTTTCCAGGCCACGCAGATGTCTGGCGATCACCATGGAGGCAGGAAGCGCGAGGGACATCCCCCAAAGGGGCGCGGCACGTACCCAGAGCCAGGCGACGAGCAGTGCGAGGCCGCCGGCCACGGTGTGATCGGCCAGAGCCGCGCACACGGTGCGCCAGAGCTTGGTGCGATGCGCCGCGGCCAGTTGATCACGTAGCCCCCTGGGGCTCGTATAGCCCCTTCTATAGGGTGCCGCCGCGCCGCCGCCCCGCCGGCCGACCGACGGGGCGGCGGGCGGTTGGGCCGCGACGTCCGCATCCGTCACTTCCGGCCCCCCAGAAGGAGCGACAGCAGTTCGCCACGCTCTGGTCCCTCCTTCTCGAAGACACCGCGGTAGACGGCCGAGGTCATCAGGGAACTCGTCCGGATCCCCCGCATCGTCATGCAGAGATGCTCACCGCGCCCCACGACTGCGACATCAGGTGAACCAGTGACCTTCTCGATCTCGTCCGCAATGTCGGCGATGAGACGTTCCTGCAGCTGAAGCTTGTGGGCGTGTTTGTGCGCGATCCTGGCGAACTTCGAGAGACCGAGGATGCTGTTGCGAGCGCGATATGCGATGCTCACCGAGCAGTTGAACGGCAGCAGGTGATGCTCGCAGAGACTCCAGACGTTCATGTCTGACACCATGACGGTCTGGTTGCTCGAAACGCTCTCGAATACGGTGTCTATGACTCCCGGCTGATAATCAGTGAATTCTCTCCACCAGCGAGCGTAGCGGCGGGGCGTGTCCGCCAGGCCCTCACGGTCCGGATTTTCCCCGATCTCGATCAGCAACTGCCTGGCCATAGTCTCCAGAGGATCCCGAAGAGCTTCCCCGTCAGTCAGTTCTTTGAACTCGTCACCCATGAGTCAAACCCCTCGTTTGTCTTCCCAAGCCAGGACGTGGAGGCGCGTTGAAATATTCCATTTGCGCCGGACTATTTCGTCGGCCAGGTCCATCAGATGCCGGTTGACAGAATGGACCGTGTTCCCCTCAGGCATGATCCAGATGGACCGCAGGTTGAGTGAATCATCCAGTTGCTGCACTTCGTCCAAGTCATCGGCCGTCCGGCAGACGAACTTGAATGCTACGGCGTCTGTTTGATTCAGTTCACGCAGCGCATCGGTAACAATGCGTCGGTCATGAGGGTCGCCGGCATGAGAGAGTTTCGGAGAAACATTGAAGCGCACCCCCGTCGAGATGACCGCGTCGGTGGGAGCGATGGTCCCATTGGTCTCGATCTCCATCGGTATTCCTGCGGCACGCAGCTTCCGCAGTACAGGGAGCAGCCGTTCCTGCTGACTGAGTGGTTCACCGCCCGAGATGACAATGAGGTCCACACCCATGTCGATCAGTTCTTCGGCCACCTCGTCGGCGTCCCTGGGAACCAGCTCCACGCGTGGATCGAATGCCTTACCCAGGTTGCTGACCCCTTTCCAGTCCCAGGTGTACGGCGTATCGCACCATTGACAGGACAGGTTGCAGCCACCGAGGCGAAGGAATCCACAGCGGCGTCCGGATGACGGCCCCTCGCCCTGGACCGTCGGTCCGAAAATCTCGTTCACGACGAGTCGCGGCATCTTCTACGCCCCTTGCGCGGGCTGCGGACGCCCGCTGGGTCGATACTCGGCCCAGGTTTTGGGGGTTTCCGAGACGCTGACCGCAGTCAGCTCAGGAATCTGATCCGACCAGGTTTCGTAAACCCACATCGCCATGTTTTCAGCCGATGCGTTGATATCGGGCATGACTTCGTTCAGATGACGGTGGTCGAGAGTCGCGTCTATCCACTTCTTGAATGCGCTCAGATCTCCGTAGTCTCGCACGAATCCGGCCTCGGTGAGCTCATCTGTTGGTGCCGAGAGCTCGATCACGATGATGTAGTTGTGGCCGTGCAGCCGAGCGCACTGATGGTCGTCCGGCAGGTGACCCAATCGGTGGCTGGCCGAGAAGTGGAATTCTTTGGTGATTTTGAACACGCTAGGAACCTTCCTTGTAAAGGGTGGGGTCGACCACTCCGGCTGCGCTGAAAGCCAGCCGCCGGTCTTCGCAAGCGGCACAGACTCCGCATTGGACTTCCTGGCCCTTGAAGCAGCTCCAGGTCTCACTGAAATCTACGCCCAGCTCCTGGCCCCGCAGAATAACGTCCCCCTTAGTCATTCTGATGAAGGGGGCGGCCACCCGCAGATGAGATGGAGCATATCCTGCGGTGGCAATCTCCTCCATCGCGTTGAACGATGCGATGAATTCGGCCGAGCAGTCTGGTGCGGTGGCGTCGTCGCCGGCGATTGCACCGACAGCGACTTGGTCAGCCCTGAGTGCGGCGGCATGTCCGAAAGCAACGGAAAACAGAATCACATTGCGGTTGGGTACCACATTGACGCTTCCCGGTTGTGTGTAGTGCTGATCGGGCACTTCCACGGACGGGTCGGTGAGAGAGTATCCCGGCAGTGCTGCAGACAGATTGCTGAGATCGAGTTCGTCGTGGGGCGCGCCAATTCTTCGGGCGGCCAGGGACGCGAAATCGTGTTCTTTCCGATGGCGTTGACCGTAGTTGATGGAAAGAAGTTGGAGGTCATGACCCTCCTGGTGCAGATGATAGGCCAGGACAACGGAGTCCAGGCCGCCCGAGACAACAGCGACGACACGGGCCATAATTATTTCCTCTCTTGAAGGATTCCGTTGGTGGAACGGAGTGGGCGTATCTGGCGTACGCCGACGCACGTCACATTAGGTACTAGATGAACGTGCCACCATCGCGTGTATGCACCAACTGATCCGCGCTGACTTCTGGTTGTGCACCAGTACGTCTGTTCGGTTCCTTGAAACGCACAGTCTCGGCCGACAGCGTCACAGCAAGGTGCACTGGCCACCTTCACGCCCACTCCGCCGACCAGCGCCTCCGCTGCGGGCCTGACCCCCCGGGCCCGGGATGGCTGTTCGCCCCCTGATGAAGGCATGGCAATGCCGTTGCTTTGAGGCTGTCGGCCGGTCGAGCGTCCGGAACGGTCGGGGCTGGTAGTCATGACCCGGTCGTGCCCGCCCGAACTGGTGAAACGGGTGGTCGGTAACGACGGCCGCGCGGAGAAGCATCGGCGCCTGCTGTCCGCGCGGTTCACGGTGTACTTCCTGCTGCCGATGCACTTGTTCCCTCAGGCCGACCACCTGGAGGTCCGGCATCTACTGAAGACTGGCGACGCGGGCCTGCGGCCGTGGGGCGGTGGAACAGGTCCTCACTCACCGGAGCTCGGCAGCGGCTGGGCTCGATGGTGACGCGGGGACGTTCCGGGCTGAGGCCCGGCCACTGGGCAGTGAGGACAAACTCTTCCGCTGGGTGCGGGCGCTGGCCCTGGCCGGGACGCTGCAGGTCCTGCCGGACTCGGCGGCGAACAACGACGTCTTCTGCAAGTAGGGATCACAGTGCAGTCCCATGAGGTATCCGAAGGCCCGCGGTGGCCGAGTGTTCCGCTCACGCGGCACTCGACGCCTTGGTCGGCGGGTTCAAGGAGTCCGAGCGGATCGTCTCTGATGCCCTGCACGCTCAAGTCGGATGCGGGACGTTGTTGCTGGGCGACTGAGAACTGTGGACCTGACCCGTCGGCGCCAGCTGCGGGACCAGGGCACTCACCTGCTGTGGCGGATCGAGCGGCGCGAGGGGCGCCGGGCCCAGGGCGTGCTCCCCGACGACAGTTGCCTGGCCCGGTTGATCGAGTACCGCGTCAATGGTCAGGCCGGCACGTCCGCCTGAGCACCAGCCTGACCGGCCACGAGAAGTACCCGGACGCCGCCGAACTTGCCGAGCTCTACACTCGACGCTGGGGGATCGAGCTGGTCCGCGATGAGATCAAAGACCCGCCAGCGCGGCCGACCCGTCCTGAGATCGCGAACCCTGGACGGGGTGCGGCAGAAAATTTACGCGCACCTGATCGTGTACCTTGCCACCCGGGTCCTGCTGGACGAAGCCGCCGCCTGCACCGCAGCACGGCAGAGGGGGCCTCCTTCACCCGGTCCCTGCACGTCGTCCGCCGCACGGCGATCTCACCGGGCGGCTTCCCCCCTCCACCCGCAGAGGTGACTGGCGCCGGACTCGCCGAGTTCGGACACAGCCTGTTCCCCCGCCGCGACCGCGACTGCCTCCGCAAAACCCGCTCGTGCATAGCCGGCTACTGCAGCAAGGCACCCGGAGAACCCGCCGGCCACCACCGCTCTCCAGCCGTCGTCACCTGAACCGCCGCTGGCAATACCACTAACGCAACGGCACGGTCATCCCCTCTGCAGGAGGACACAGTCCTGGCGGGCCCGGAGCCAGAAGCGCCATCGCAGGACCCGAGACGAGAGTTACGGGGCAAGAGTGACTCCGGGCGATCCCGTTCCGCGCATGTCCGAAACAGTACTCAGCCATTGACATCAGTTGCTACGAGTTGCAAGATCGCTACCCGGTGTAGCCCGAGCGCTTGCACGCCACTGCGCGGGCCGACGATCCGTGAAGAACGTAATGTCCCGCAGCCTTCGGAGGTGCACGTGCGAACCGCCGTACGCCGTCAGCCTCTCCTGCCTCCGACCGTCGACGCCCCGTCCGAGTGGACGTGTCTCTACGCGCGTCGCACCTCGCAAACTCCCCGGACGCCCCGGGTGCACTTGGCCAGGGCCTTGGCGCCCCGTCCCGTCCTCCACCACAGGTTTTAACGAGGAGAGCACATGCCCGCACTCGGCTCGTTGCTGGCAGACAAGCCTGAGCTCGAACTGACATTCATATGGCCTTGGAATCCCTCGAGATGCCGGGAAGCTTCGGTGACCGGGCTGGCGACGCTGTCCCTCACCCAGTTACTGAAGGGCACCAGGCCGGAGTACCCCCAGGCTGGTGCCCTGGTACTGATCACCGGTGATCTCCCTTTCCGCATCCGTGGCCGGGCCGCTGCCGCCATGGAAGAGCTCATGCGGGACATGGCGACCAGCGGCTGCGTCGGCCTGGTCGTCACCGCCTCGCGCGACGCAAATCAGCCCTTTCCACAGGCGCTGCGGGATTTGTCCGACGAACTCGGTCTTCCCCTCTTGTTGAGTACCGCGTCATCGGAGTGCTGGCTCGATGCTTATGACGGCATCCAAAGCCATCGCTTGGCCCATGCCGAGCGCCGTGCAAACCAACTCAACACGCTGTTGCAGCAGCTGCCCGTACATCTCACCGACCCGAAGGCCATGCAGCGCATCGCGGATTGGCTGGCCGAGACGCTCGACGCGCAGGTACTGATAAGCGAACCAGAACGGGTGCTGGCCGCCTCCCCGGACACTGCTGCCGAGTATCTCGCTCACGCCGTCATTCGCAAGTCCGTGGAAGGCGCCGACTACGAGGGGCTCTCGGCGCCGGACGTCCAGCTCGTTTCGCTGACTCCGAAGATCGGCGCGGGAACCGTCCTGGCCGTCGCTTCTCGCACCGTCCTCGACAAGACCGACGTGCGCTTGCTGCGCCCCGTCGCCAGGCTGCTGGGCTTGGTGGATCAGGCGCGCCGCAACTACGGCGTGACCTCGGACGCTCCCCAAGCCGCCCGCACCGCCGCCGCAGAGCTACTGCTGGACGGCGAACTGGACAAGGCCCGCAGGGTCATGGCCTCCCTCGCTCCCGGTCTCCTCGACCGGGACGCCACTCGCGCCTACGTCATCCAGACCCCGGAGCAGGTGCGGGACTCGGTCGTACGGCGATGTGAGGCCGCCTCGGTCGGGAATGTCCTAGTGGTCACCGATCCACGTAGCGACAGCCGCATACTGATCATCAGCCCGATAACCCCCGGCGAGGAAGCCGACAGCGGCGTCGCTGGCCAACTGGCCCGTCTGGTGACCGCGACGCCGGGTGCCTCGCTGGGCGGCAGCGGCGTGTATTCGATGTCCCTGGTGGCGGATGCGATCGACGACGCACACAGGGCTCAGCGCCTAGCGGCCCTCCAACCAGACTGCGTCACCTTGTCCGCGCAGCACGCCAGCTTCGTCAACCTGCTGCCGATGCCCGACGCGCAGCGCTGGGCTCGGTCCCTGCTCCGGCCGCTCATGGAGTCCACAGCCCATTGGAAGCAGATGCGCCAGACTCTGCCGACCGCTCTCGCCTATCCTTACACCGCTGCCGCGCGGCGCCTGGACCTGCACCGCAACACCGTCATGCGACACGTCGCCCGCGCAGCAGGGTTGTTGGGTATCGATCTGGGTACGGTGACGAATCGCATCGCGGTGGGCCTCGCTCTTGAGGTCATCACCCAGCGGGAAGACCACGGAACAACAGCGGTTCCCTCCACCGCACGGCAGCCGACCCTGTGTTCCCTACTGAACGCACCCCAACTCAAATCCTGGGCAGAAACGTTACTGTGTACTGCTCGGACGGATCGGCGTGACCTGCTTGCCACCGCGGCCTCCTGGCTCGCCCACGAAGCACACATCGAATCTGCGGCTCGCATGCTGGGCCTGTCCGACGTCACAGTGCGTTCGCACTTGCGCGCGCTGGAGAGGCACATGTCGCGCGACTTCAATTCGCTGGCCGGGATGCGGGACCTCCAGTTCTCCCTGCACATCCTGACCGGCCATCCCTGCGGAGCGGACCACGCCGAGCATCTCGCGGCCGCATGAGCTGCTGGTGCCGAGTAGGGGACTGCTGCACGGACAGGTGACACCTGACCTGGCTTGCTGAGAGGCGGCCTGGAAGGATGTTGCAGTGCCCAAGCCGTATCCGAAGGAGTTCCGCGAGGACGTCGTGCGGGTCGCGCGCAACCGCGAGCCCGGCGTCACGCTGGAACAGATCGCCGCCGACTTCGGCGTCCACCCGATCACGCTGTCGAAGTGGCTGCGCCGCGCCGACACCGACGAGAGCGGCTCCATGCCCGCACCAGTGTCGGGTGAGTCGGCCGAGCTACGCGAGGCCCGCAAGGGCATCCGGCTGTGACGGCGGTCTCCGTACGCTCCCCGATGGCGGCCATTTACGGCGCAATCTATGGCCACGGGTTTCCCCAGGTACGGCATGGGGTCCCCCGGGTGCGGCCAGATTTCTCCCCGCTCGCTCCGAGTAATCCCGCTCGGCGAAGCTGGAGCGGGTGAAGAACAGCAGGGAGATCATGGAGATCCTGGAGGCATACGACCTCACGGGGAGTTACCGCGCGGCGGCCGAGCTGGCCGGGTGCGACCACCACACGGTTGCCCGATATGTGAAGATGCGGGCGGCTGGCCAGCAGCCCGACAAGCGCCGGCACCGGGCGAGGCAGATCGACGACTATCTGCCGAAGATCGAGGAACTGGTGGTCCGCTCGCAGGGCAAGATCCGCGCGGACGTGGTCCACAAGAGGATCACTGCGATGGGCTTCACCGGCGGGGAACGCACCACCCGCCGCACCGTTGCCGAGGCGAAAGCCCAGTTCAGGGCAGGTCGGCGGCGAGTTTACCGGCCGTGGGTGACGGAGCCGGGACTCTGGCTCCAATACGATTTCGGCGATGGCCCGGTCATCGGCGGACGCAAGACGACGCTGTTCTGCGCCTGGTTGGCCTGGTCCAGGTTCCGCGTCGTCATCCCGATCTGGGACAAGACGCTCCCGACGGTCACCGCGTGTCTGGACGCCACCTTCCGAAGGATCGGCGGCATTCCGGCCTACGTGCTCACCGACAACGAGAAGACGGTCACCACCGATCACGTCGCTGGGATCGCGGTCCGCAACCCGAAGATCGTCGAGGTCGCCAGGCACTACGGCACGACCATACGTACGTGTCTGCCCGCGGACCCGGAGACGAAGGGCGGCTCGGAGTCCACGGTGAAGATCGCGAAGGCCGATCTCGTGCCGAAGGACGTGAATCTGCGCGAGCAGTACCAGAGCTTCGGCGACCTCGAAGCGGCCTGCCGGCAGTTCTGTGAGGAGGTCAACTCCCGTATTCACAAGGCGACCCGGCGCAAGCCGATCGAGCGGCTCGCCGAGGAGCAACAGCGGCTGCACCCGCTGCCGAAGAGTCCGTTCACCACGGCGTTCGGCACGACCCGGCGGGTCTGCTGGGACGCGACGATCTCGGTCGAGGCGGTGCGCTACTCGGTCCCGCACGAGCTGATCGACACCCGGGTCTGGGCCCGCTTCCACGGCGACGAGCTGATCGTCACCGCCGCGGTGAGCCGGGATCTCCGGTCCTGGACGACGGCCACTACCCGCCCCGCGAGCGCAAGGAGGGCGACCGCACCCCCAGGGCCACGAGCGCGGAGGAGGCAGCGTTCCTCGCCCTGGGCCCCGGGGCGGCATCTTGGCTGATCGAAGCCGCCGCGGCGGGCGTCCGCCGCATCAAGGCGAAGATGGCCGAGGCCGTCGCCCTGGCAAAACTGCACTCCGCAGCGGAAGTCGACCGCGCGCTCGGCACCGCCGCCGTCACCGGCCGGTTCGCCGACAAGGACCTGCTGTCCATCCTCGACTACCAGGCCGTCCACGGCCCGGCTGAGCTGCACCGCCGCAGCGAGGACCACTCCCTGCAGCCCGGCACCGGCGCCTGGTCCACGTTCGGCCAGTCCACCACCACCTCGGACACGTCCGAGTACGACGAAAGCGATCTCGCCTGATGGCCACCCCTATCCGCACCGTTCCCGGCACCAACGGCGACCCGCTGGCCGAGGCCATCGAGCTCACCCGGCGACTCAAACTCCCGCACATCCGCCGGTCGTTGACCGACATCATTCCCACCGCGAAGGCCCAGAGGTGGGACCCGGCCGAGGTCGTCCGCGTTCTTCTCTCGGAAGAGGCCGCCGGACGCGGCCGCGCCAACCTCCACACCCGCCGCAAGCGAGCCGGCTTCCCCACCGGCAAGACCTTCGGTGACTGGCGCGAGACCGAGTCCTCGATCCCCAGGGCCACCCAGGACGCCCTCAAGACACTGGAGTGGATCGGCCGCCGGGAGTCCTTTTGTATTTGTGGACCCTCGGGCACGGGCAAGAGCCACTTCACCGAGGCACTCGGGCAGACCGCGGTCGAGGCCGGCCTGGCCGTCTCCTGGTTCACGATCGAGGACCTCGGCTCGCTGGTCCGCCGCCACCGCGCGGACGACTCGATCGCCCGGGCCCTCGCGAGGATCATCCGCTCGGACCTGATCATCGTCGACGACATCGGGCTCCTACCCGTCTCCGAGGACGCCGCCGAGGGCTTCTACCGCTTGGTGGATGCGGCATATGAACGGCGCTCGATCGCGGTTTCGAGCAACCTCCACCCCTCAGGATTCGACGAGATCATGCCCAAGACCTTGGCCACAGCGACTGTCGATCGCCTGCTTCACCACGCTCATGTCGTCGTCACTCAGGGTGACTCATTCCGGCTGACCGAGGCCACCACCGGGAAGGGAGTGAAGCCCTTCAGCTGATCCACACCGAACCGAAGGCGGGGAGATTATCTGGCCGCGGGCGGGGCGATCATGCCGTCCACCAGCGGGGATGTCTCAAGGCCGCCAGCGGGGCGCCACAAGAGGCCGTTGGCATGACCACACTGCAGCCTTCCGATCGACATCCCACACGAGCGACCGTCAGCACCCCGCCAGGTCACCCGCTGAATCATCACCGCACCGCCCCGACACGACCTCCACACCACCGAAGCCCTACGGCGGCTGCTCGACCATTGCCCGGAGCTGGCACGAACCCACAACCTGGTGCGTCAGTTCGCCGCCACGCCCGACGCCAGCCTCCCGAGCCTGGCCAGCATGCCAACGCCATCCGCGAAAACCAGCCCGCATCCGTGCATTGGCATCACCACCCCGTTCAACGCTGGCGTCAACGAAGGCCACATCACCGACCTGAAACTCCAGAAGCGGATAATGGTCGGCCGTGCAGGTGCCCCGCTGCTCCGCCCCCAAGTTCGCACGAGAGCGGGGCAAACGACGGAGCCCTGGGCCCCTTACGGCTCCGATTGACCCGGAAGGGAGGCTACGGCTTCCCGGAGGCTTTGACAGAACGGATGCCTGCGGCTGCCAGCAGTACCGCCGTCAGGGACCACGCCGGGATGCTGCTCGACGGATACAGGACCACGGCCCACCAGGCGTGGCTTCCTGCCGGGCCACGTCCGGCGACGATGCTGGCGATCAGCAGCATCATGCCTGCGGCGATACCTGACGCGGTGTTGCCCACCTTGGCGATCAGGAGGCCAACGCAGGTCAGCAGTATTACATTGCGGGCGGTGTCGAAGCCTGTGACGTAACCGGCTGCCAGGCACAGGGCGAATACGGACGCTACGAATACTGCATCGATCGCGGCGACAGCAACTACAGCGGTCCGTTCGATGTGATCGGCGCGTCGGCTGAGACAGTACAGGACCGAGGAAGACACCAGCAGGGGAGTGAAGTAGGCCAAGGGCGCGACACCGCTGCCGTTGAGGGCGGGCAGCTCGATACTGCTCGTTCCCGAAAGCTGGCATATCACTGCCATTAGGAGAATTGCTCCAGCTGCCGTCCACCACTTCCGCACGGCTGTCACATACAGTCTCACTGCGCCCCCTGCGCTGTGCAGGCATGGTTGAGAATCTGCTGCCTGAACCAGTCGGACTGCTGCTTCACCGGCTTGTCGAGGACAGGACCCACCAGGGCCCACAATTGCGGATCGGTTCCCTGGCGTACCTCGTCCTTGTTGCCTGCAACGGCGGTGGCCCATACGAGCTCTGGAGCGGACGGGCCTCCGCATGCCTGCTTTCCGTACTGGGCCGCGGTTCCCTCGACAGCCGATATTGCCATGACATCAGCGGCCGTGTGGTAGGCGGCTTGCTGGTGAACAGCAGGGAGTGACCAGTGCAGTCGCCATACGCCCGGTGCGGGCTCCACTGACGGCGAGAGAATTTCCATACGCTTCGGCTGTGTGACGCCGGCGGCGACCAGGGCGCTGAGAGGGTCTCGGGTGCTGTTGCGGATCTGCGGGATGTAGGACCGGTACTCCGGTGGGACGCAGACCTGCGGGGCGGTTCCGGAACATACGGAATCAACGGCACGAACGGTTGTCGGGTTGCCGAAGCCCCATCCGCTGACTGCTGCGTGTCCGACGAGGAGTGCTGCTGCGGCGACACCTGCGCCGGCGGGGAGGAGGGTACGGAGGGAGCTGGTGCGGGTCATGAGCCACGCGACAGCCATAAGACAGCCGGTGAAGAGCCATGGCACGAAGTAGATTTTTGCCTGGTGGACATCAGTGATGGTGGACGTTCCGTCGATGAACCCGCCAAGGTGCCTCAGCCATGCGTTAGACATGGCATGTGGCATCGTCAGCCAGGCCCAGCACAGGGCAGCTGCCACTGGTGCGGCGATGCTTTTGGGGAGACGCCCGCCGACGTACCAGCCGATCACAGCCCACTCGGCAGAGACGATGATCACGTGTGCCAGTGCGGTCCACCCGGCCCTGGAAGGAAGTACTCCGGTATTGAACCGTGCCAGTACGACGGCGAAAACGAGAAGTGCGGCGACCAGTGCGACGGCGGGAGCACCGTTGAACAGGATGAGCGACCATCGCGACCGTGCGGACGTAGTCAACATGTGACGTATGTGCCGCATGCGCCCCGAGTCCCATGCGGCACATGCGGCGACGGCCGGGGCGATCGTGGCCAGAGCGTAGATGGTGCTCTCGCCCGACTCGATTCCGTAGTGTGACGGAACGGTGGAAACCGCACTTTGCATGTACAAGTACACGAACAGGGCGGCCGGCAGGATGATCCATGGTGCCGCAGAACGCCGCAGCTGCTGCCAGATGATCACCGGGATTCCCCTTCGAGGACAGCGGTGTAGGCATCTTCCGCGGCACGTTCCGAGTGGATCGAGGTGCCCGAGAGGGCGAGAAAAGCAGGAACAGGCCCGCTGAACAGGACCTTCCCCCCATGAAGTACCACAACATCACTGAAGGCTTCGCTGATGTCGGCGATGTCATGGGTGGAGACGATTACGTGTGTCTCGTTCCTCAGCGATGCGATGAGCTGAAGGAAAGATCTTCGCTGCTTCGGGTCGAGTCCTACGGTGGGCTCGTCCAGAAGCAGGACCTTGGCGCGGTGGACGAGGGCCTGAGCGATTGCGACCCGCTGCTGCTGTCCGCCGGACAGTTCGCTGACCTTCCGGTCCGCTTGCCTAGCAAGGCCCACACGTTCCAGTGCCTCGCCGGACGCGCTCGACGCGTCGCGCTGCGCCATGCCCTTGAGCCATCCCGCGTAGGTGACGTGCTGACGGCAGGTCATCCCCGGGAGGAATGACGGCTTCTGCGGGAGCCACGCCACTGATGCGCGGTAGGCCGCGGACTGTTTGCGGTTCCACGCGCTCAGGCCGTCGAATGTCACGTCTCCGGACCGTGGGCGCAATGCACTCGCCCCAAGCGACAGCAGTGTGCTCTTGCCTGCTCCGTTGGGTCCGAGGAGAACGGTGGATCCGGAAGTGAAAGCCAGATCGAGGCTCTGGATGACGTCATCACCTCCCCGGTAGCGGAAGGTGCACTCGCGGAAGGTGAGAGTCATGAAGGGCCTTTCTGGGCGCCGGGCCCCGCCGCACGGTGTGCGGCGGGGCCCGGCGAAGTACCGATCAGTAGTAGACGGTCAGCGACTTGACCGACACGGGAGCATAGACGTTGGACCCGTAGTCGACCACGAAGTAGTAGTCGCCACTGCCGTGGCCGTCCCACGTGCCACTCGATGTGGCACCGGAGTTGAAGCAGTTGGTGAAGCTCGCGTTCGTGTACTTCGGGTCAGGCCCGAAGGTGTCCTTGCGCAGCATCACGCTCACAGCCTTCGGGCTGGAACCTCTGCTGCAGCTGGTGAACTTGATCGTCGTGGAGCCGCCGTTGTCGGTCCAACGACGTGACTCGAAGTCATTACCGGCATTGCTGAGGTAGCTGGACCAGGATGACGCCTGAGCGGACACCGCGAGAGCGCCGACAGCCGCCGCTGCCGCCGCCGTGCCAATGATCATGGCGCGCTTGCCTGCGCGGGCCATCGTCGAGCCGGTCATCAAATAACCTTCCTGTAGGGCAAGTTGAGGTCGGTAACCAGATCATGCCCTAGTGTCTCGTGATTCCGTTTATGTCACTTTGAGTTGTTCCTGACGAGCTTCTTCATGTTGGTCTGGACGAGGCGGACCTTCGCAAGGACCTCG
>NZ_JBICYB010000056.1:14810-23135 GCF_043200575.1 Streptomyces sp. NPDC048392 | reverse complement strand
AGACACAAGACGTCGGCATGCCTCCCTCACGCCGAGCGAAACCATGCCTGACCAGCAGAAATCAAGAGATCACGTTCGGTTGAGATACGGCTTCTGAGACCTTCTCCGGGTTGCCGCCGCCGGAGAAGTCGAGTCGCGTGTCCGGGTAGAGCGTGTCCCCGGGCTGGAAGGACAGGATCTTCCCGTCCCGGGTGCCGCCCTCACGCACCGGCTTGAGCTCACGCATCACGCCGTTCTTCACGATCTTCTTGCCCGTCACCGGCTCGACCACGTAGTGGCGGCCGTTGAGCGAGACCTGGTAGTTCTTCGTGAAGTTGAAGTAGAAGGTGCGCACCAGCATCTTCGTCTGCGGGTTGACCAGCTCCAGCTTGAGCCAGGCCTCGTCGCCGGGGAACTTGCCCTTGAAGTTGTACCGGGCCCAGCCCTCGCGGCCGACGATCTCCTCGTGCTCGAAGTCCTCACCCAGGTTCTCGGTGAACATCGGGTCCGCGTAGGCCGACCACACGGCCTGCTGACCGACGAGGTGGTCGCGCTTGACGTAGTTCGGCGCGAAGCGCACGCCGAGGCGACGCGGGAAGCTCAGGCCGGCCAGGTCGGTGTTCTGCGAGGGCTTGCCCGAGGTCAGCGTCGAGATCGTGGGGTCAGTGAAGAACGACATGGCGGTGATTGCGATGCCGTACACCGAGGCCAGCATCTTCTCCGCGCCGGCCATCGAGCGCAGCGCGTTGTGGGCGTTGCCCACCAGCGTGCGCATGTTGTTGCGGGGCAGCTCCTCGCTCGCGTTGAAGTACAAGCTGAGCATGTCCTGATCGGCCTTGCCCTCCCACATGAAGGCCTGGGCCGCCGCTTTCTCCTGCTCCTCGGCCAGGGCGTCCTCGTTGTTCTCGAATTCGCCGGCCTTGACCCGCTTGTCCAGTTCGGCCTCAGGGTTCTTGATCTTCTTCGAGCTCATCTGCACGAAGAGCTGGTAGCAGTTGTAGAGCGTGGCCTTGCCCCAGAGGTCATCGAGCTTCTGCTCCAGCAGCGCCGGGTCCATATTCAGCACGGCTGCGGCGCTGCGCAGCTCCCGCTCCTCCTCCAGATAGAAGTCGATGAGTCCGTAGGCCGCGCGCTTGAAGGCGTTGTTGGCGGCGTTGGGCCACACCGGGTCCTCGCCGCCGTCGAGCGGAAAGAAGATCCCGGCGATGTTCTCCACATACAGCGCGCACTTGGTGAAGTTACCCTCACGCGCCGCGTCGGCAGCCAGCCCCAGGGGGTTGTAGATGTCGGTCTTCATGGAGTTGATCAGGTTGAACTGCACCGGCTCGAACCCGCGTGTGACTAGGGGCACGTAGTTCTTCACCAGCAACTCGCCCTTGGGGTCGTTGATGACCATGTTCGAAGGCCTTTTCTCCCGCGACCACATGTCGATGATCGGCTCGATGTAGGTCTGGCCCTTACCGGCTCGGGTGGTGGCCAGCACCATGGTGTTCACCGGCGCGGTATCAACCACGTACGCCCCGGCCGGGCGCTGGACCTCGTACGCCGGGAACGTCCAGTCCTCCTTGATCAGGGCAGCGACGGTCTTGTACGTGTCCGACCCGAAGCCGAGCTTGTCCCGGTTCTTGCCGTCAGGGTTGTACGGGATCAGCGTGGTGTCGTACTTCTGCCGCAGGGTCTTGTCATCGGGGAGCCCGGATGCCTCGAACAGCTTGTCGCCGAAGTCTTCGTCGATGATCGGCAGGGTCTGCGTCAGCGGGTTGCCCTCGTCGTCGTCCATGACCTCGCCGACGTAGTAGACGAGGTTCCCCTCCTCATCGATGACGTCCTTTTTGGCGCGCTGGGCGACCTCGACGGTGCCCAGGCCCTTCTTCTTGAGCATCATGTGGCTGAGCATCGAGCTGACCTGCACGCTGGAGTGAGCGCCGGCGTCGGGGAACCAGTCGTAGTTCTGCTGGATCTCTTCCGGCAGGGCGATGTGCTGGTCGTTCTGGTACTGGTTGATGTCGCTCGTGGTGTTCATCAGGTTCGCCGCGGCGACCTTCCGCGAGAACCATGTACCGATGATGAGGGCGACCATCAGACCCGAGCCGAGCGTGATGAAGAGCTTGAATCCCGAGACGTCGGCCAGATGCTCGCCGACCGTCGTCGTGCTCTTCTTGGGCTCAGCCGGCTTCTCGGCGCTGGGCTTGCCGTCCTTCGCCGCGGTGTACCAGCTGGGGACCGGAACCGCCTCAGCGCTGGGGTAGCACTTCGCCTTCACATCTGGGTTGCCGTCCCTGGTCAGGGGTCGGTAACACTTCACGACCGAGCCGCCCGCACCCGTCGTGGTGTCCTGGACGTAGTACGCGCTCGGCTTGCCGGTGCTGCTGCCGCTGCCGGGCACGCCCGAACCCACGGACACGCCCACCGAGAGCACCGCCGCGGCGATGAGCGAGTAGAAAACCCAGGCGACGATCGTCACCAGCACGCCAGGAATCACCGCGACGACGATGCCCGGTCTGGTCGACCTCAGGGTAAGCAACTTGCTGCGGTCCAGCTGCTGGTTGTCGTAGACGTCTCGGTTCGTCAGCGTCTCGCCCGGCGTCCGTGCCGAGATCTTGTCCCAGCTGCTCGCCTTCGGCCGTGCCGCCCTCCGCCTGTTCGTGGCCATCGTGATCCCTTACTCTCGAGCCTTGCTCGTTCTGCTGTCCAGTGCGCCTGCTTGCGCAGACGACGACGGCGCATGGGGACGCGCCCCATGCGCCGTCAGATCGCCCCGTCGGTCATGACCGGTCCGCTCAACGGGTCAAGACCACCCCGACGATGAAGCCGGCCACGCCCATCAGGAGCGAGAGCGTGACGATCATGACGACGAGGATCTTGTTCGAGCGGCTCTGCATCTCGGAGGCTCGCGCCAGCTCGTTGGCGTAGGACTCCTTGTCGGCCTGCATCTCCCCCAGGCGCGCCTCATACCGCTTGGTCACTGAATCCTCGACCGTCGACAGCTGCTGGAGCAGGTCGGTGACCCGCGCCACTTGGGAGTTGGTCTTCTCCTTCTCCAGGTCGAGGTTGTGCTGCCACTCGGCGTCCCGAGCCGTCATCTGTGTGATGGCGTCCTTGCGGTTGCGTTCAAGCTCGTCCTCCATCCGGCGGATCCGGTCGGCGTGCTCAGAGCGCACCGACTCCAGGAGGTCCTGCTGCTCCCGGCGCAGGACGCCGATCTCGTCCGTGGTCCGCAGGTGCTCGGCCAGTGCCTCGGACTGGGCGATGTCGGCCTTGCGGTTGTCGTCGACGATCCGCTGGATCTCGGACTTCCACTGGTTCAGGCGCTCTTCCTCGGCCGCCAGGTACTCCGACTGCCGCTCGGCCAGCACCTCGAAGATCCGCGTCTGCCCGGTCTGCATCTTCAGCGTCGCGTCCGAACGCCGGACCCGCAGGATCTCCTGCTGGTTATGCGCGTGGGTATCCTCGATGTCCCGCTCGATCCCGGCGGCGGAGTCGATCTGCTCGCGCTCCATCTTCGAGCGGTTGCGCTCCTTGTACTGCAGTTCCGCCGAGAGCGCCGCCTGCTGGGCCACCTTGGAGGCCTGCGACTCGTAGTCCTTGGCGATCTCCGCTCGGCGGGCCCGGATCTTCTCATCCTTCTCCGTCTGCCGCTGCTGGTGCTCAGCCTCGGCGGCGTCCTTCAGCAGCTTGTACCGGGAGCCCGCGCGGTCGGTGGCCACATCGCGGATGACCTGCTCGGCGTGCGCCGACATGAGGTTGACGTAGAGCGCACGCAGCTCATCCTCGTGCGCGGAACGGAGCTGCATCAGGTCGGCGTTGGCCTGCCGGTTGAGCTGGGCGGCCTGGTCCCCGAGCCACTCCGTCGCGCCCTCGGGCACAGCGATCTGCACGACCGGCGCGCCGATGGCGAAGGTCGCGTTGAACTCATCGAGCCGGACGTCCAGGTCCAGCTCCTCGGAGAGGAACCGGCGGGCGATGACGTCGCGCACCTGGGCCTGCCCGGCCAGCAGCACAGTGTCGCCGGCCTCCTGGTAGTCGCCCTCGATGCCGTAGCCGGCGTCGGTCTCGTCGAAACCTTCGTAGCCGGCCACCTCGTCGCCGTCGTGGTCCGGCTCCGAATCAACCGGAGCGGTGCCCGCGTCGTCCTCGTCGAATATGGGTGCGTCCGCCCCTTCATCGTCGTCGACGACGTCGCTGAAGAGCGGCTCGTCGTCCAGGCCCTCGTCAGCCCCCTCGACACCGGGGATCCCGTCGAAGATCGCATCCCCCTCATCCTCCCCGAGGGCCACGGGGACAGGGCCAGTGGCCCCAGCCTCGGCGACCAGGCCGCTGTGCTCTTCCCACGCCTTCTTGCCCACGGCTTCTTCGAGGCTCGTGGTACCTGCAGCGACAGAGCGCGCCTGCGCGAAGGTCGCATCGTTCACCAGATCGACGAGCAGATCGCCGCTGGGCTTCTGCCACACGACGGCCCAGGCGTAGGTGGCACCGGTGAGCAGCGAGTACTCCTCCATGCGCGCGAGAGTCTCGTCGGTGGGGATGATGCCGAAGACCTCCTCTTCGAGCATCTCCGCCGTGGCCACCGTGCGGATCTGGTCGGAGCTGATGAGCTCGATGATCGAGCCCTTCGCCTCGTCCCGGCCGTGCCGCTTGCTCAAGCCACCGATCGAGTCGGATGCGAGCACGAGCATCACCCAGGCCGTACCGCTGGGAAAGACGAACTGCGTGTTTGACCGCAGCAGCTCGACCGCCGCCGGGATCGCCGTCTCTCTCACCACGGAGGCCAGAAGCTCGTCGGGCTTCTTCTTCCGCTCCTTCCTCTGGCTTCCCGTTGCTGTACCCGAAATGCCCATTGATGCGCGATCCCTCCGCTAATAAAACACAGTTCAACTGGTTTATGAGTACCTTATCGCCGCCTATCGCGGTAGGCAATCATAGGTTATGAATGGGCTATCGTCTCATGAGTCGACTCGTTCCCGCCCTCCTCGACCGGCTCATCGCACCGCGCTGACCTCGACGTAGGCGTCGGAACTCAGCAGGTTCTTGTCGTCGCTGACCAGGTCGCCGACGACGTCGATGCGGATCCGTCGTTCCGAGGGGTGCTCATTGAGGAAGGTCGCCACCGCGGTGGTGACCTCGTCGGTCAGCTTCGCCACAGCCGCACGCGCACCGCCGGCATCAGAGTCGGTTTCACCCTTGTCCTCGATGAGGTACTGCAGGACCCTCGCATCGACGTCGACCCGCACGTTGTGCTTGACGAACACCTCCTGCACCATCTGGCGCAGCTTCTTCCGCACGATCTTTTGCTGCGTCAGCAGCGACAGCGGCTGGAAAGGCACGATCGCGTCGATACGGCCCAGCAGCTCGGGCGGAAACCGGTTGTCGCCCGTCGTCGAGGAGATCGAGCGGCGGATGAGCTTCTCGTACTCCAGCAGCTGCTTGCCCGACCCGGTGTCGTCCGCCGCGTACTGCGCGATGTCCTTGTAGATCTCCGAGCCCGCGTTCGTCGTCAGCACGATGTAGGTGCTGAGGAAGCTCACCTCGCGGTTGTTGTCATCGTTGAGCCGGCCATCGTCGAGCACCTGCAGCAGCACGCGTGTCACCATCGCCGAAGCCTTCTCGACCTCGTCGAAAAGCAGCACCGCGTGGGAGAGGTCCCACACGCGCTTGGTGAGCTCAGAACGGAACGCCGCGAACGACGAGTCCTCGGCGTACTCCGTCATGTCGAACCGGATCAGATGCCGCTGGTCATCGCCGAACAGCAGTCGCGCCAGCTGCTTCGTGAGCTCCGTGTTGTGCGTGACCACGAACTGACCAGCCTGGTAGAGGTGCTCTTCGTCGTTGACGTAGATACACGACGAGCTCTGCTGCTGCGGCAGCTTCTCGATCGACGCGATGCCGACCATGTCGAACTTCTTCACGCGCTGACGACCCGAGGTCTCGATGACCGCCCGCCGTGCGATCTCGTGCTTGCGGGGGAGGGAGAAGAACCGGGCCTTATCCTCGTTGCCGACCTTCACGTGCACGCCGTACTCGGCCAGTTCGCGCCCGCCCTCCTTCGTGCGTGTCCACAATTTGACCGTGTTCGAGACGCCGAGCGAGAACAGCACCTCCCTGAGGTCCTCCGCGAGCCCCTTGGAGAACGTCGAGTACGAGACGTTGAAGCGGTCGTTCGAGCCGCCGATCGATCCGTCGGTGTCGAAAAGGCCCCGCACCAGAGCCCACCGCTGCTGTATCGATCCGTGTTTGTACCTCTCCGGGATACGGCGCTCCGCCGAGCGTGCACCGATCAGATCGGGAACCGAGGCAAGCACGTCCTTCGTCTGGTACAGCGAATCGCGGCGGTCCTCCACCGGGCCAACGCCGACAGGGAAGACCCAGCTGTAGCTGTGTCCGTACGACTTCGGTGCCGATCCCAGCCATTCGCCCACTGTCCACACGGTGTGGTCGGCGTCGTCCCCGTCAGACGAGAGCGTCAGCTGCGTCTCAGTGAGGCACCCATTGCCGATAAGGACGCCCAAGACGTACGGGTCGACGTCGAAGTCCTGCTCCGGCCAGTGCACCGGTCCGTTCGCCGGGATGAAGAACTTCAGATGCTCCCGAGAGTCGCCGGGGTAGGTCCGCAC
Organism: Streptomyces sp. NPDC048392; assembly: GCF_043200575.1. NCBI lineage: Bacteria > Bacillati > Actinomycetota > Actinomycetes > Kitasatosporales > Streptomycetaceae > Streptomyces > Streptomyces sp. NPDC048392. The sequence continues at coordinate 16,545 of NZ_JBICYB010000056.1, read as the reverse complement.
GACGCCACGCTCGACCATTTTCTGCGTGCTCAGGACCATCGGCGCGACGTCCTTGCCCGCATGCTTCTTCGACCGCTGCTTGGCTGTGTAGACCGTCCACAAGTGCGGTCCTCCAACGTCAAGAGTCCGGCCGTCCCAGAGCGTGACCCGGTAGACGTCCTGCATGCCCTGCGGGAAGTGTCCGAGCACCTCGACCGGGCGACCTTGGCGACCGAATACTCTGTCGCCGGGGACCAGGTCGCCGTGCAGTTTCCAGGCGGTCTCGCCGTCGCTCGAGTAGACAGGAACCTGCGTCGAGTCGATGCAGAATTTCCCCGTTCCCGTCGATCCCGTGAACAGCAGGCTCGCCATCGGCTTTCCCTTGTCATTGAGGTCCGCCACTGACAACTGCAGACGACGCGCCACCGCGCTGGTCGCCCAGTCCTGGCTGAACACCTTGGCGTCCAGCTGCTGCTTGATCTTCGCGCCGTCGACCCGGAATGCAACGTTCACGTTTAAGGACTCCATGAGCACGTCCGAGAGCAGGTCCCGGTCCATCGGCCGGTGTGTCAGGCGATGCCAGCCGACCATGGAGTCGAGTACCAGGATCGACTTGCGCGGCTGGGCGCTGGCCGGCATGTAGCGCTGGGTGTACTCGTAGATCTGCCGGAAGACGTGGTCGTCGTAGAACTCGTCGGCCACCCCGTACCGTTCGGCCATGCCCTGCAGGATCTTGATGGTCGTCGCCTGGTCCGGCGGGTTGAGGTTGATGCGCTGCAGGCGCTCGACGAGCGGCTGGTTCGGCGAGATGTGCTTGTGGAACTCCTCGTAGGTCGTCGCGGCGATGATCCTGATGCCTCGGGTTCCCGAAGCCGCGAGGACCGGCTTGATCGCCTCGGCGGCAGCGTCGGAGAGCTGGATGATCTGGTGGAACTCGTCGATGAAGAGCACCAGTTCGTGCGTCTCGTCCTTGACGAAGTCCTCGGCCTCATCGAAGAAGGCCTTGAGCTTCGCGGCCATGTTCTCGGCGTTGCCCGCCTCGGAGATCACGCGCGCCGAGTCCACCTCCAGGTAGAGGCGGGCCGGATCCACGAGCATCGTGGCCTGGACCAATGCGGTCTTTCCCGTTCCGGCCTCGGCCAGTAGAAGCGCATTGCACAGCTCAGGGCGGCTCATCGAGGCCAGCAGCTGCATCGTCTCGTGCTCACGGCCGACGATGTCGCGCTCGGCCTTCTTCAGTGGCTCCGAGAGCTTGGACAGGAGTGGGTAGCGCTCGTTGAGCTGTGCCTCATGGAACATGCCGCGCAAGGCCTCTCGACTGGACTGAAGGTGCAACTATAAAACCAGTCGAAATCCTATCACTAGTCGCATTTGATAGGGCTTTGAATGGAGAATGTGAAAGGCCCCGGAGTCCACTCCAGGGCCTTCCGTTCCATGTGCTGGTCGCGGGTCGCTCGCCCGCCGTATTCGAACTCGGTGCCCTCCGGCGTCTGGGAGTGTTCGAAGCTGCCAGTACGCATCGACCGTCGACGGCGAGTCCCGATGGGTCGATGTCCCCGTGAGCGTGGGCGAGCACGGGGTTGTCTTCGACGATGGTGACTCGCTGGAATCCTCTTGGCCAGGTAAATACGCGGCCAAGGGCGATGACACGGCGGTGGGGGGCGCGGGCGGGGGGGGGGGCCCCCCCGGGCGGGGGGGCCGGGCCGCCGGCCCCCCCCCCGCGGACGGGGGGGGGCGGCGGGGGGGGGGGGGGGCT
>NZ_JBICYB010000056.1:0-14800 GCF_043200575.1 Streptomyces sp. NPDC048392 | reverse complement strand
TGGTCACTGGCGGGAAGCCTCTGCCCCGGTTAACTCCGGGCCAGGGGGGTTGGACCGGGGGGGGGCCGCCGTGTGCGTCTGGGCGCCCACCGCTGTACGGGCGGACAGGCCGTCAGTCACCCTGCCGTCTTCCGGTGTGGGCCGCTGGGGGTGGGGTCGTCATCGGGAGTCGACCAGCGCGTACTCGATTCCGGTCACCCGCGGCTTGGCCTTCGGATGCAGGACCACGATGCCTTCGCCTTCGAATTTGTCCGTGATGATGTCGCGCTTCCGGGCGTCGTACACCGCTTCTTTGGGGCCGGGGGTGATGTCGAAGCCACTCATGTACTGCGGCTTGAGCATCATCTCGGAGGTGTGCGCGGTCGGGAAGAGCGCGAGAACACCGCCGTTTTCGAGCTTCAGCGCGTACACCGTCGGGTGCGTCGGCTTCTTGGCGAAGAACCGCTCGGTGGCGTAGCCCTGGAGCTCCTTGTCGACGCCGTCCGTGTGGACCTTGGTGGACTCCTTCGAAGAATCGGTGGAAGCAAAGATCTTGCTGGCCGTCTTGCCGCCGGTCTCGAAGAAGTCCTCGTAAGTCTCGCTGATCTGGTCTGGAGCGAGCGTCTCTACCTTCTGCGCGGGATCAGCGGGGAGGACGTAGCCGTGCTTGTCGACAGCGATCTTCGGTAGCGGTTCTTCTGAGTAGACCGTGGTCATCACCTTGTAGGAGCCGCCGACCTTGTCGAGGATCACCAGTGCGCTCGATGCTTTGGAATCTGAGCTGGGGCGTGCCTTGACGGCGAACCAGGTGGCGCCGCTACTGGCGGCCGGGATGAGGTATTCGCGGTCCCGGTAGTAGAAGGGGGACTCGTAGAACTTCTGGTCCTTCTTGGACATGGTGTCCCACTGCTTGTAGTCGGCCTTGGACGCCTCATAGACCTGACCTGCTTCCACGGTGCCCAGGAGCCGTGCGTCCTGCGTGGCGTTGGCTTTGTTGTTGTCCCTTTCGTACGCGTCGAGCGCCGCCGCGGCCTCCTTCTTCGTCAGGAGCCCGCGCGGGGTGGCGCTGGCACTGGGCGTGGAGGCGGACGCGTCGGTGGCACGGCCGTCCGTGTCCGCTGTGCAGGCGGTGAGGGCTAGGGCGCTGGTCACGCTGATGGCCAGGACCGTGTGGCGGTGCAGGCGTCGCGGGGGGTGGCTGGTCGATCGGGACATGGGTGTTCCTCCTGGAACGGTGATGGGCAGGGACCGTCTGTCGGTCAGGCCGCTGGTCTGGGGGCGCCGCGTACGCCTGCGGCGAAGTCGCGGGCGGCTGCCGCCGCGGCGGCGGGGCTTCCGGCGTCGGCCTGTATGCGGCGGATGACGGCGGAGCCCACCACCACGGCGTCGGCATAGGCGGAGGCCTCCGCGGCAAGGGCCGGGGTGCTGATGCCGATTCCGACGGCCACGGGCAGTCGGGTGGCCTCGCGCAGACGGCGGACGAGGCGGGGCAGGTAGGGGCTGAGGGGGCCGGCCGATCCGGTCAGGCCGGGGGTGGCGGGGGCGTAGGCCATTCCGCTGCTGCTGCGGCCGATCGCGTGGAGGCGGGCTGCTGAGGCATGGGCCGGGATGAGGGGGATGCAGTGCAGGCCCGCCGCTTCGGTGGCGTGCTGCCAGTCGGTGGCCGCGCGGTCGGGCAGGTCGGGGATGAGGACTCCCGCTCCGCCGGCGGCGGCGAACCGTTCGGCGAAGAGCCGGGGCCCGTAGGCCTCTACCGGGGCCCAGTACGTCATGGCCACCAGCGCGACCGGTGACGAGGCGAGGTCGGCTGTAGTGGTGAAGAGATCGGGCATGCGGAAGCCGCCGTCCAGCGCCTGGGCGGCCGCGTGCTGGATGGTCGCGCCGTCGAGATGAGCGTCCTCGGTGGGCACGCCGAGTTCCAGCACGTCGCTGTGCTGCGCCATGGCGTGCAGGGCGTCCAGGTTCGCGGAGCGGCTGGGGTAGCCGACGGGGAGGTAGAGACCGAGGGCGGCGCGGTGCTGGAGCCTGCTCTGCTTCAGGACCTGGTCGAGCTTGTAGGCGGGCCAGGATGGTGGGGTGGAGGTGAGCATGGGCGGCCTCTCGGGCGGCGGATGGAAGGGCGGGCAGCAGGGGCGGCGCCGTGTCACGAACGGGCCGCTTGGTAGAGGCCTTCGCGTTCCAGTGCTCTGATGACGCGGTAGTCCGTCTCGACGGCCTCGGGGTCCCTGCTGCTGAGCACGATCTCTGAACGCTCGGCGGTGGGGGGGAGTGGGCTGTCTGCCCGCAGGACGTCGCTGACCGCTCTCACGGTGGGCAGCTGACGCACGATCCGTCCCAGCCAGGGGTTCACGCGGTCTTCTCCGCGTGCGCGGAGGTGGACACGGACGACCTGGCGGAAGGCGGGCGCCGGAACCGGGGGCGGGACGGGTGCCGGCAGCCAGGCCTCCAGTGCCCGCGCGACGCGGTCCTCTCCGGTGGCCGTGCGCACGGCCTCGTCGGCGAGGGACGCGGAGGGCGGCGCCGCAAGGGCCGAGAGCAGCAGGGGCCCACGTCCCTCGCTGTAGGCGACACGGCACGTCGCCGGGCCGCAGACCACTCCGAGAGCATCCAGGACCCGCAGTACGTACATCGACAGGGCGCGGGTGAGCAGTTGGCGGCGGTCCAGCAGGTCGGTCCGGTCCAGCGCTCCGTCCGCGCTGCGGGACTCGCCCCAGACGTCGGTGATGCAGTGCTCCGGGAGTCCGTCGGGCCCGGGGCCGGTCACGCTGTTGATCGTGTACTCGCGAGGTGAGAGCCGTTCGGCGAGGACCAGGTGTGTGCTGCCGGAGTACCGGGCTGCCGCTCGCCGCATGGCGGGCCAGGCGGCGGCGATGTCCAGATCGGTGGTGCAGGCCACGGCTGAGGCCGGGGGCCCGGCCGTCGCGGGCGCCAGTACGTAGCCGTCCAGATTCTCGGCGTCGGCCCACTTGAGGGCCTGGCCGAGGCTGGTGACGCGGGCTGCGCGGGCGGCTGGGACGCCTGCCCGTTCGAGGGCCGAGCACTGGGCGCCGCGGTCGTAGCGCAGTGCTGAGGAGGCGGGGTCCCCGGCCCGCAGGCCGAGGTGCCAGGCAATGCGCTCGGCCAGCTCGACGCCGACGGCGCTGCCGGGCAGAACGGCGGTGACACCCAGCGCTCGCAGGGCTTTGACCGTGAGCCGTGTTGACCCGCGGTGCTCCACGGATTCTGGGTACGGGCTATCGGTGTCGCCGTGCAGGCCCAGCGGGCGGATTCGCGGTGCCAGGGTGACGGCGATGGGCCGTACGCCCCGGCGGGCGAGGGCTCCGGCGTACGGGCAGCCGGGAAGTGGGGCTACCACCGCGGCGGTACGGGTGGCGGCGCGCGGCCGCGCGAGCACGAGCGCGGCGGACGATATGGCCATGGGGCGGAGCTCCGGGGGGAAGTGGCGGGGTGTCAGCGCGTGCAGCCGGTGGTGTGCGCGGCGCTGGTGATCGTGATGTCCAGGTGGCCAGCCACCTCGTCGAGGAGGTCTCGGCAGGTGGCCGCCGACTCGGCGGTCACGACCCAGTGCGCGAGGCGGTCGGAGAGCGTGGCGTGCGGCGGAGCGGACACCTGGCCGCCCGGCGTATGGCTGATGACCGCGCGTTCGACGAACGGCAGGGCGCCGATGCCGCGGGGGAAGGCGATGTGTTCCAGGACGCCGGTCGTCTCGGGGTAGGCGAAGCGAATTCCGGCGGCGGCCCTCCTGACGGGCTCCAGCTGCGGAGGTGTCCCGGTGGCGAGTGCGGCAGCGACCTGGGCGAGGTCGATTCCGAGGGCGTGGTGCACCAGCAGGGGCAGCAGGTCCCCGCCAAGCCGCGCGTTGACTTCGACGATGCGCGGCCCCGATCGAGTGAGCATCACCTCGATGCACAGCACGGCGCAGGTTAGCCCCAGTGCGCGCACGGCGCCTTGGATGACACGGGCCAGCGCGTCGTCGGCCAGCAGAGAATCCTCTGCGGCAACGACGTGCCCGTACTCCTGCGTGGTACCGGCCGGCGCAGGGAGTTTGCGGGTGACGGCCAGGATGCGGGCCTCGCCGGATGCGAGGACCGCGGTCTCGACGCTGATCTCCGAGCCGTCGAGAAATTCCTCCACCAGGACGCCCGCCGGCCCGTACTGATCCAGGCCCAGCACGGTCTCGTGGCTGGCCCGCTCGAAGGCGTCGAGGACTTCGGAGACGATGTTGGCGCGGACGACGCCCGCGCTCCCGGCCATCGAGCGCGGCTTGACCACGACCGGGAAGCCGATCGCTTCGGCATGGGCCACGGCCTCGGCGGCGTCACCGGCCTCCAGGGCGCGGGCCGAGGGAACGTGGTCGCGGTCGAGCAGCCGCCGGGTCACGACCTTGTCCCGGCACGCGGCCATGGACTCCGGACTGCCCGCTTGCAGCCCCAGTTGCTGCGCGAGCACGGCGCTGGTGACGACGTGGTGCTCCATGTACGTCATGACCCCGGAGACGTCATGGTCTGCGGCGAAGGCCGTCACGGCGGCCGATGTGTGGTGGACGTCGGTCAGGTCGGCCTCGATGTGAGCGGCCAGGTAGGGGCGCGCCCAGTCGGGCGCCGAGGCATCGACCAGGACGACGCGGTGCGCGGTCGCGATCCGGGCGAGGACGAACTCCCGGTAGGGGGCGCCGTCGTGGCCGCCCGCCCCGAGCAGGAGCAGGAAGGGTGCAGGCACGGAGGTCTCCATGGAGTGGGCGGTTGCTCGTGAGGAGGTGACGCTGCGGGGGGCCGGGGTCGGCCGCCGGACCCCCCAGGCGATGAAGGGGGGCCCGAACGAAGGGAAGGCGGCCGGCATGGTCAGGCCGTGAACCGGTGAGCGCGGCAGTCCAGGGGGCGGCCGCCGTTCTTCACCACGCACACCTCGATCTGGTAGGTCGCGCCTTCCTGGAGGTTGAAGTAGCTGGCGTCCTTGGAGGTGCACTTGCCGTCGTTGTAGTTGTCGACGACGCGGTAGAACAGGCTGTCGTTGATGGTCAGGATCTGGACGAGGGCCTTGTAGCCGTCGGTGTTGATGTCGCAGGCGGTGGTCTTGTCCCCGTACGAGGTGAAGTAGCCCTTGCTCTTGTTGAGGCTGGAGTACCACCAGCCGCTGTTGGCGGCTGCCGGGGTTGTGCTCAGGGCCAGCGCGGCGACTGCGCCGAGGGCGGCGGTGGGCAGCAGGTGGGTGAAGACGCGGGTGGTGCGCATGAGGACCTCTCGGGTGCTGATTACTTGACGGGCAAGGCTTGGTGGGGGCACGGGTGGCGCATCAGGACGGCGAGCGGTAGACAGGCCGCGGCGCCGATGAAGCCGCACAAGGTGGTGGTGACCGCGACGAGCTGGGGGCCGCCCTGGGCGAGGGACCAGCCTGCGAGGGCGGGGGCGCAGATCACGGCGGCCGCCAGCGTGGAGCCCCAGATCCCCGCGTAGAGCCCCCGGGCCTGCGGCGGGGTGACCTGGTCGAGGAGCGCGGTTGCGGCGACGAAGACCACGATCTCGCCGGGAATGCCAATGCACGCGGCGATGACGTACTGCGGTGTCGAGTCGGCGAGGCCCGCGGAGCCGAGACCGGCTCCCAGGACCAGGGAGCTCATGGCCAGGAGCGGGACCATGGACGCTCCGCGTGAGGCTCTGCGGGCCAGCCACCGGTTGAGGGGAACGGACAGGACGAGCACCGTGCAGGCACTGGCTACCTGCGTCCAGCCGTAGGCCGATGCGGGCAGTCCGGCGTCGTCCATCAGCAGGGGCAGGATGGAGAAGAGGCCGGCCACGGGGATGAGCGCGCCGAGACTGACCAGCCACAGCAGCCACAGCCGGGCATCCGTCACGGCCGTGCGGTAGGCGGCACGGCCGCCGACGGATGCCGCACCACGGTGCGTGGGGCGGTCCTGCGGCATGCAGGCCAGAGCGATCAGCGCAAAAGCGGCGCAGGCAACAGCGTTGATCCAGTACAGCGCGGTCAGGCCGGTGGTGTCCGACAGCAGGCCGCCGGCGGCTCCCGTGGTGGCGGCGCCGACGTTGATTCCGAAGTGCCTCCAGCCGTTGATGGAGGCACGGGCCGCATCGTCGGAGACGGTGTCTGCCACCACGGCGGTGATGACGGGCCGCGGTGCGTCGTAGACGGCACCGACCACGACCGCGGCCAAGGCGACGGCGATGGGGTGGGACAGCCCGCCCAGCAGGGGCAGCGTGACCACCGCGAGCAGCATGGAGCCCACGAGAGCGGCCCGCCGGCCCACGATGTCCGCCAGTCGTCCCAGAACGATCTGGCCGACGAGCCAGCCAACGCCGAAGGCCGCGAGGATCGTGCTGATGCCGTTGGTCGAGAGAGCGAGCTCGCTCAAGCGGTAGGAGAGAAATGGATATGCGAAGCCGGCCGCGCGGACAAGGGTGGCTCCGATTACCAGGACCCAGACGACGAAAACCCGTCCGGGCTGCGTGGCAGGAGTAGGGGCAGGCTCCTGGGCGGTTGGTCTTGCAGCAGGCAGGTCTGTGGTGGGCACGGGTGCTCCAGAAGGCACGGAAGGCGGCGACCTGAGCGATTGCCGGAGGTTCGGACAAGCGCAGTGGCCTGAAAATGGGTAAGGGTGGGGCGCCGTCAGGGGGCGACGGCGCCCCACAGGCCGGAGAGTTCGCGGCATGGAGGAAACGCGCGATGGTGCTAGAACCAGCTGGCGGCGACCCAGCCCTTCATGCCGTACGAGCCGCTGGAGAGGGATTCGCCGTAGTACCACCGGTTGCCGTAGCGGTTCTTGGCGGAGCACTCCACCCAGAACTCGCCGGCGGAGCCGAGGCGGCCCTTGGATTTGTAGGCCACGCCGGGGCCGGTACGGATGTTGGGCCACTCCAGGTTGGGGCCCCACACGGAGTGGTTGCGGTCGTTGCGGGTGCACGCGCTGGGCCCGACCGCGGACGCGGGCGAGGCCACGGCGGCAACACCGCCGAACAGGAGAGCAGAGGCAGCCGTCGTCATGACGGCATTGCGGATGGCGGATCGCATGAGAAGAACCCTTCGGTTGGAAGTGTTCGTCGAGGTGCGGGGGCCGCTGGGGATCTGTGGATCAACCGTGCGAAGCCGGCTGATCGCCCTGACGGGAGCGGCGCCGCGAGTACGTCGAAGCACCCACGGCAGCGAGACCGACAGTGAGCATTCCGTTTGCGATGAGGGCGAGTTCGCCCCAATGACGACCAGACGCCTTGTGAATCAGGATTGACTCGGTCTCGGTCTCAGCCGACCGCCGGCTCGTCGACCTCGACTTCGGCTGCCTGCTCCTGCTTTGCCTCGGGCGCCGGGGCCTGAGCCTGCGACTCTTTGGCCGCCGCCCGTGCCTGGCTGGCGGCGCGCATGGACGCGAACTGGTTGTCCAGCGTCTTGTCGTCGACCTTGAACTCGGAGGCCTCGACGGACTTGGTGTTGACCACCAGGCCAGTGCCGCGCGTCGCGGGCATCACGTTGCCCTTGAAGCCGTAGATGGTGCCGACCTCGTTGCCGTCCTTGTTCAGGATCGGCTCGGTGTTCGGACCCGCGGCCTTGACGATCTCCTCCATCTGGCCGGTGGAGTACGGAGCGCCGTTGCTGTAGCGGACCTTGCCGTCCTCACCCTGAACCCGATCGGACTTCAGATGCAGGTTCGTCTGCTCCGGACCGCGCGGATCTCGAGCGTCGACCTGGACGTCGGCGTACTGGGACTTGCCGTCCTTGGTGACGCCGTTCTTGTAGACCTTCGCGATGAGGTTGATTCCGGTCATCGCGCCCTTGCCCTTGAGAAGTGCCATGATCTCTTCCTTCCGCTTGTTCCGACTGCCCTCTGACAAGTCGGCCGCGATCAGTCATATCGTCCGGACAAGGTATTGAGTCCCGCCGAACGCTCTTCACGCTAATACTCTCATAGAGCATTCGACAAGGCTGGCAACTAGTCTTTCTGTTCGCGCTCAAAGTCAGTCGAGATGGGAGGTGACTGCGAGTCGAATGCCATTCCGGCGCCCGCTGTGGTCACAGCCTGATCGACCTGGGCCTGGACCCGCACGACGAGGCCGGCGTCCAGCGACGAAGCCTTGGACCGCCGCATCCGCTCGGCCTGCTCGCGCTCGGCGCGCAGCTCCGCGATCCGGGAGCGCAACACGAGGCTGCTGGATTCCTCGTCCGTCTGCTGAGGCGTCAGCTCCCGGGAGACCCGTGTCATCGCCGCGACATCGTCCACCGGCAGATCGGGAATTGCCTCGGCCTGCCCGGACTGGTCCAGGTAGTCCATCGCCGCCAGCAGCAGCCGCCGGCGGTCCCTGGTCGTCTCGACGAAGGTCTGGTGTGCGTGCGGCCCGATCTCGACGTCGGTGACGAAGTCGTATCCCAGGTGGTGCAGGTCCAGGGCCTTGACCTCGTCGAAGGCATACGCGGCACCGGCGACGATCTTGAAGTCCGTGCTGACCGCGTCGGTCTCCGTACCCGCCTGATCCTCGGCGCTCGACCCCACGCGCAGCACCAGGCCGGAGGAAGCGAGATCAGCCCGCAGGCCGTCCAGCTTCTGATCATAGGACTGCTTCATCGTCCGGATGCGCGCGTCCAGCACCGCCCGGCCGCGCTTGCCCTCGGTCAGGAGCCGGCCACCGGGCTGATCGTAGATCGTCCGGCCCAGGTTCTCGGCCTCCTCGCAATCTTTCATCCGCTGCAGGGAGGCATCCGCGCGCAGCGCCATGAGCGAGAGCAGCCGCTGGCCGTAGGTCGCCACGTCCTGCTGCCGCTCGTACCACTGGCCGGCTTCCCCGAGGAAGGGCAGGAAGTGCCGGTACTTGCTCATCAGCCGCCGGTGGTAGTTCTCCTCGAAGCAGTAGAAGTCGTAGAGCGGGCGCGAGTCCTCGGCGGCGACGCCGGCCTTCTCGGCCTGTTCCCACTGGTGCGCGAGGTCGCGGTAGACCCCGACCTTCTCCCGGTGATGCTGCAGGCGTGAGGCGTAGCTGCGCAGTCGGAAGCCGAAGGAGACCAAGTCGGCCTCAGCATTCTCGTCTTCGCCCTGCCGGTCCGCGGCGAGCACCGCCATCTGCTGGTAGTCCATCCCCATGACTTCGAGCATCGGCGTGCGCACCCGCAGCTCCGACTCCGGCATGGCCCGCAGCATCTGGTAGATGCCGTTGACAGCGCGCTCCATGATCTGCGTACGTCCCTGCTCGACCAGCTTCTGCCATTCCTCCGTGCTCAGAGACTCCTTCGCGCGGCGCTCGTTGGCGTAGTCGACGATGCGTTCCATGGCCTCCGGCATCGGGGACCCGGCACGATTGAGTTGCTCCTTCACGAGCTCGGTCACCAGTTGGTTCGCCTTGCGCATGCGGGCGTCATGCGAGCCGGCGCGCCACAACGTTCGGTCTGCCGGAAGGCAGGCGAGCAGGAACTGCGGCAGGGACTCGGCGCGGATCCGCTCGTGCGCCCACCGCTTGATGAAGGTGGTGACGTTGCGCCGCTCGTAGCCGACGGCGCTGGAGAGATGAGCCACCGCCTGCTTCTCATCGAGCCAGGCATCGACGCCGCGGCGGAGCCTGGACTTGTGCCGGTCCAGGAGCTTGCCGCGCTGCGTACCGTTCTTCGTCACCTGGCCCCGGCCGCCGTCGACCATTGCCAGGTGGCAGTGCACGTGCTCGGTGTCGACCTGGATGACCCCGACGTAGCGCAGGTCGTCGAAGCCGCTGGTGCCCGAGCTCATCCGCTCCAGGCCGTGCATGATTGCCATGCGCAGCTTCATCTGGTCGATGTGGCCGCGGTAGTCGCCGCGTGCCGCGCAGTGGAAGTCCTCGTCGACGATCTTGTGCTTCCTCAGGTACTCCTCGTCGAAGGACAGCACCGTCTTGAGCACGGTCTTGCCGTTCTCGAAGTGCTGCTGGATGTCCTTGCCGGCCGCCTTGAGCTGCTCGTCGGAGAGTGAGACCGAGCCGTAGCCGAAGGCCACGCCGCCGTCACCCTGGGCCTGGTGCATCTCATGCTTCGCCGCGCCCCGCGAGATACCGGCGCGCTCGACGGCGGACTCCCGCGCCATGTAGCGCATGATGAAGTCGTCGGTGCGCAGGCGCTGGATCGGAGCCAGCGACTCGGTCGCCTGCTCGCGGGCCATGTACCGGGTGACGTAGTCGCCCGGCGTCGCACCGCGTGATCCCTTGCCGCCGGGCAGCGGCACACTGAACTCGTTGACCACGATGATGTCCTGCTTCAGGCCCATCGTCGCTCTCCTTCCTGTCTCGGTACCGATGCACTACGGCCCCGGCTGCTGCTCGCCAGCAACCGGGGCCGCGCTCGTCATGCCTGATCCGTCCTCAAGACCCCAGGCTCTGCTCGCCGTCCTCGCCGAAGTCCAGATCGGCCGCACGCTGGGCCACCTGGCGCTTGCGCTCGCCCAGACTCGGAGCGAGCTTGACCTCACGTCGCCGGGACTCCTGCTCCTGCTCCTCCAGCTCCGGGTCGAGATCCAGGTTCAGGTCGCGCTGCGCCTCACGGGCTGGAACCGGGGGAGCGATCGGCTCCTCCTGCTCCTTGACCGTCTGCAACGCTGCCGCCACGCGCTCCCGGTAGAGGTTCTCCGTGGTGCCCTCGGTGCCCGCGCGCTCGGTCTGGTACTGCTCCCGTTCGGCGGCGATCTCCGCCTCGATCTGCTGCAGGCGAGCGCTCATGCCGTCAGCGACCGGCGCGGCCTCAGGCACGGGCGCTCTGACGACCGGCTTGACCTCGGTGTCCAGGCCCAGCTCGTCCTCGGCGAACAGCGAGTTGATCGCGTCCGAACGTGCCTTCATCCCGCGCGCATCGACCACAGCCTCAGCCCGCGGGACGCCGTCCTTGGAGTGGTCGGCGAAGTAGCCCGCGAGGTCGTAGCCGCTGGACTCGAGATCGATCTCCAGGCCCCCGATGTCGTGGATCTGGGTGAAGACCACGGGCGCATCACCTTCGGTCTGCGCCCCAGACGGAGCGAGGACAAGCATGTCCGCCGTGGCCGACAGCTCCCACTCGATCCCGGTGACCTGCTCGGGCACGGCGAAGCCGCTCGTGAAGTAGCCCTTGCTGGCGAGCACGACCAGCTGCTGGTCGTCGAACTCGTAGAAGGCGTCTACCTTCTCGCCCTGGCCGGGGGAGTAGGTCACCTGGGAGATGCCGAACGGCAGGGCCCTGGCCGGGGTGATCGAGCGCAGCTCGCCCGTCATATGCAGATACGGGCGGTAGTTCTCCTCCTTGCCCCGGTGCTTGAGGTCGAGCGATGCGACCATGACGCCAAGCTCGGCGGTCACCCCCTCCAGCCGGTACGTCTCCACTCCCCGTTCACGCAGGACACGGTGGGCCCATACGTCGTTCATCGTCAGCCCTGCGGTGCGCATCACTTGCTCCTCGTGCGGTTGGTCTTGCTCTGGTTGGTGGTCCTGGTCGTGGACTTCGGTGTGACGTCGGCCCCGGCCGCCTCGCCCCGGGCGTCCCGGATCTTCGCGATCATCCGCGTTGCCCAGCGCCACATGCCGCGTATCACGACGATCTCGCCCGCGGCGAGCAGCGCGACCAGGAAGAGGAGCGGCATCAGCCACATGGCGATGGTTCCGTCCGCACTGAGCGCACCCTGGGATGCGCCCGACTGCTGGTGCAGCCATGCGCCCAGCAGCGGGATGACGACCATGGCCGTGATGAACGCCAGCAGGCAGTCGGCGAGAAGGACGATGGCCCGGAAGAACCCCGCCCACACCACGACGGAGAACCTGCCGGTCTCCTTCTTCGGGGCCAGACGCCGCCATCCGGTGCGCAGCTTCGAGTCCTTCTGTTCCTTCACGGGCTTCGCCGTGGTCTTCTTCGCCGTCGCGGCCGTGCTCGTCGGGGCGTTCGTTCCGGTCTTCTCCAGGGCCTGGGTCGACATGTTCGTGTCCTTACGTCTCGTCGGGGTCTTCTGGGGTGCGTGCTGAAGCGTGGGCGCTTCGCTCACCCGGTCGGCTTGGGGGAGGGCTGTTCCCCGCTGGCGGCAGCGAGGGCGTCGCGGGTCTGGCTGGAGGCCCGATAGGTGTCCAGCGACGTCACCGTGCCGTCCTGAGAGGTGGCGTAGGTGAAGACCACGAACTCGCTCTTGGCAGCGCTGTTCTGATCCGGTCCGACGCGGACCGGATCGAGTCGGGCCACCCCCGTGTAGGAGTAGTTCAGGCCCTGCACCCGGCTCACATCGATGTCCAGATCAGCGAGCGTGTACGTCATCCCAGCGCCCTTCGTGGCTCCGCTCGCCGTCATCCAGTCCGGCACGAACTCGGTGAGCACCCGGGACTTGTGGTCGAGGAAGCCGTAGCGCGCGTCGAGCAGTACCTGCTGCTTCTTGACGGTCCGGGTCGACGCCGAGCTGTCGGTGAGGCTGAGCAGGAGGGACCGGCCCGTCGCCCTGTCACGGTTCACCCGCTCGACGTCCATGCCCGGCAGCTGCGCCAGCAGCGCCGTGTGCTGTGCTGCGAGCTTGGCCTGGGCGTCGCCGAGGTCGCCTTCGAGCTTGTGAACAACCGCATCGGCCTGGGTGTCCGACGCGGCCGGGCCGTCGCTGAGCAGGCTGGCTCCGAGCGTGACCACCGAGAGCGCGAGCAGCGCCCCGGTACCGCCGAGCAGGATCTTCCCGGCGTGCGGGCGCAGCCTGTCCTTGATCTCCTCGTTCACGGTGCCTTCACCTCCTGCTTCAAGGCCTCGCCGGTGGCCGTCGTGCCGGTCTGGATGTTCACGAACGCCTTGCGGACCAGGCCGTAATCGGCGTGGGCCCAGGCCAGCACCGCCGGCCTCTCACCCACACCCGTCCTGGTCTCCATCGCCAGCCAGGTCACCGTGATGGTGCTGTCGTCGTTGACCAGGTAGGGCACCTGGACGACCCACTCAAAGCCGGAGTTGAAGCTCATCGGGATCCCGACGCCGGCCGCCACGTCCTTGTCACTGGCGAGCAGGTACCACGGCCCCAGGTCCGCCTGGTGCACCGAGGGGGCGAAGTAGGGGATGAGGTTGCGCAGCGTCGACTGAGACGTCGCCGTGTCGAGCGTGCCGCCGTCTGCCGCCACGCTGGGCGTCAGGTAGCGGTAGTCGTTCTGCAGCTTCGTGACCTGATCAGCCGCCGTCAGGGCCGCGGTCAGACCACGCTCGGCGTCGTCGGCCTTCGGCAGCGCCGCCGTCTTCGCCTCGGTGATCCTGATCTGCTCCTGTAGAGAGGAAATCTCCGGCGCAGCCGGATCGCTCACCGCGCTCTGACCGCCGGAGAACCCCGCGGAGAGTACGAAGCACAGCAGTGCGCCCACACCCATGCTCACGCCGGCCACGAGGGTGCGCTTGCGCAGGCCGCTCGCGGGCTCCGTCTGCTCAGGAGTGCCCGCGCTCTCCTGCGAGGACACGGACGTCGCGACGAAGCGCGTCTTGCGCACTGCGCCCCCACCCGACTCATCGGTCTGTGTCGATGCCATTGGACCTCAACTTGCCATACCGCTCGAATGCCAGGACAACTCTATCAATGAGGTGAGTCGAAAGGTGGCGTGAGTCATCCGGAATAGCGAGTCTCGCCACTCGCCGGAACGCCGGAGAGATTCGAGGCCTTGCCCTGGGCGTCGACCGTGACGAAGAGCAGCGTGCGCCGGTGCGCCGTGACACTGGCTTTGCTCGCCTTGTTCTGGGACACGGCGTCGGAGGTGACCTCGACGTCGGCCAGGGCGGCGTAGGTGTAGACGCCCGCCTTGACGTCGACGACCTCGATGTCCGGATCCTCGCCGAGGGCCGAGTTCAGTCCGACCGTGTCGATGTAGTAGTAACGCCGCCCCTGGGAGTCCTCGTTGAACCTCGACGGAGGCATGAACGACTTCAGGAACGTCTCGTTCTCGGTGAGGCCGAACCGGCTCTTCAGGCTCTCGCGCGCCGCCTCGTAGCTCTGTCCGGAGTCCCACGTGAAGGCCATCGAGAGCAGCGACTTGATGCACTCACTGTCGGCGCTCAGCCGGTTCCGGCTGACACCCAGGGCCGCCATAACGTCCGCGTTCACCTGCTCGGCGTTCTTCTTCCGGATGCCTGTCAGACGTTCCTCGACGTCGTTGATCTGGGCCTCCTGCTCAGCCAGGGACGCGTGCTGGCTGCTCCAGGTCACACCGGCAGCCGTCGCGACGACCGCGAGGACCGCTGCCGTCACCAGGACCGAGAGGTTGCGCCGGAAGAATCCCCGCCGCGTGGGTGCTGCCGCCTGCTCCGTCATGGCTTCCCGCCCTTCTTCTGTGTGCCCGTGCCGCTGAATTCAGGGACCCCGGACCCGGCCGGCATCTTGATCGCGGGGTTCTCGTACTGAGCCCCAGCGGCAGTCACCACGAGCGCCAAGTGGTCGAAGGCCCCCGCCGTGCCGTTGCGCACGTAGCGCGCGCTCGCCCAGGCGAGCACCTCGCCGCTCTTCGTGTCCCGGCACAGCCAGACGACCTTTGCCTGGTTCGTCGCGCCCGAGCCGTCCTTCACGCTCAGATCGGGCATCACCGTCTCGACCTTCCATGCGTACGTGCTCGGGGCAGCTGCGTTCTGGCCGTCGTAGCGGATGTACCAGGCGTGGCGCGGATCGATCTCGGTGGTCGCGTCGAACGGCGTCAGCGACGAGGTGCTGTACGCCTCCTTGTCACTGACCAGGAAGGAGTCCCTGCTGAACAGCGGTGCCATGTCCCGGCGGTGCTTGATGATCTCCAGCGCGGCCTTGTTCGGAGCCCCGTTGTTGGGTCTTGTCCCCGATGAGTGGACACCTGTTCGTTTCGTTATGCGGCAAATGTCAGGGGAGCTGACTGCTGTTCGTAGGCGATCGGTGCCTGCT
>NZ_JBICYB010000055.1:0-24171 GCF_043200575.1 Streptomyces sp. NPDC048392 | reverse complement strand
CGCCGGCAGCGCACCGTGCTGGTGCTGCCGCGGCGCACGATCTGCTGCAGCTTCTGCCCCTCCTGGTCGGTCAGTCTGCGCACACGGACAGGCTCGGCCATCGCGCCCCCAGTAATCGGATCGGACATCACCGCACATCAAACCGCCACGACCACCAACCCGGCGAACCTATGCGGTCAGAGCACTAGCTAGGCCCTGTCGTCCGCCGCCCACGCGCTGTCCGATCCGTTCAAGAGCACGGCGGCGGCGGCCCGCTACCGTCACCGGCATGAACAGCACCGGCCAGGAGTCACGCCACCTCGGCATCCACATCGCCCGCACGGTCAACGACGTCTACGCCTATGTCTCGGACCCGGCCAACCTGCCCGCGTGGGCCCAAGGCCTCGGCGGATCCATCGAGAAGATCGCGGACGAATGGATCGCGGACTCCTCCCCCATGGGCCGGGTGACGGTCGTCTTCGCCCCGCGCAACGACCTGGGCGTACTCGACCACTACGTCACGCTCCCCTCCGGGGAGACCGTGTACAACCCGGTCCGCGTCATCGCCGACGACAGCGGAAGCGAGGTGGTGTTCACCCTCCGTCGGCGGCCGGGAACGACCGACGCCGACTTCGAGCGCGACGCCGACATGGTCTTCGCCGACCTGGCCCGGCTCAAGGAACTGCTGGAGTCCGCCTAAGACGTGGCCGGAGGCCCGACCGGCGGCCACGGCACGTCGGCCGGCAACGGGAGCAGCACCTCCTCCTCGTAGTCGAGATGCGCGTTGAGCTGTGCGGACATCTCCTCCATCTCGGTCCGCAAGCGCGCCGGATCGGCGATGGCGACACCGTCCAGCAGGGCGGCCAGCTCACCCTGGACA
Source organism: Streptomyces sp. NPDC048392 (assembly GCF_043200575.1). Lineage (NCBI taxonomy): Bacteria > Bacillati > Actinomycetota > Actinomycetes > Kitasatosporales > Streptomycetaceae > Streptomyces > Streptomyces sp. NPDC048392. The sequence continues at coordinate 23,312 of NZ_JBICYB010000055.1, read as the reverse complement.
CGGGCGACCGTGCGGTGCTCGTCGGCGAGCCGGTCGAAGACGTCGGTCAGGTGGGGATGGTGACGGGCGATCCCGGGGAACAGGTGCCCGTCCTCGCTCACGTGATGGAACTCCAGCGCCTGGCAGAACGCCAGGCAGCGCTGCCTGATCTGCAGCCCGAGGCTCGGCGGCGCACCGGCCGTCCCCGGGGAAGCGAAGTGGGCCTCGGCCTCGGCCCGCACCTGCCGCACCTGCCCGCGCAGCCAGGTGTGCACCTCCAGCAGCTTGTCGGCGAGCGTACGCACCTCCCGGGGCCGCCCCTCCCACTCCTCGGGCTCGGCCCGCTCCAGCACCACGACCGGCAGCGGCCTGCTGGTGCGGGCCTGGTAGTCGCCCTAACCGGGCGCCGCCCGCACGACGTGCGCGAACAGCTCATCGCGCCGGGCCCCCTCGGCGGGCACCGCGAGCGCCTCGAAGCTCGCCGTGCCCACCTCCACCCGGACCACGGGACGGGCGAGCAGGTTGTGGTACCAGCCGGGGTGCCGCGGGCCACCGAGGTTGGACCCGACGACGAGAAGGGAATCCCCGTGGCGGACGTAACCGAGCGGGGTGGTGCGCGAGGCGCCCGATGTGGCGCCGGTGGTGGTCAGCAGAAGCAGGTCGCCGCCTTCGAAGGGGCCGCCGACCTTCCCCTCGTTGGCGCGGAACTCGTCGATGACGGACTGATGGAACGACGTGGGCATACGGTTCTGTGTCTCCAGGACGGCAGGCCACGGCAGCGGCGCATGCCGCGAGCCGGAGCCGCGAAGAACGGGGAACGACGAAGGGCTGAAGCGCTGCGTCGAAGTCATCAGGGCGCGGAGTGTGAACGCATCACGTACCCCTTGATGGAAGGGCGCTCGCCCGATCGCCGGCCGGCCCACTGCTCTTTGGCCGGCGCCACGCGGCACCACTCTCATTACACGCACCGACCCGCCGGACTGTCGACGCAGCCCGAAGGCAGCCGCCTCCTCCTGCCCGCCTACGCGACCCGCACGACGTGTTTGCCCCGCACGCCCCCGGCCTCCAGGGCCCGTTGGGCGTCGGCGACCCGGTCGAGCGGGTGCACGGTGTCGACGACGGGGACGATGTCGCCGCGCTCGGCGAGCCGGGCGACCTCGGCGAGCAGCGCGCTGTCGGGATTGCCGCTGAAGGCGCGAATGCGCCCCTTCCCGTGCACGACGGAGCCGAGCACGGTGCCGATCCCCGTGAGCGGCCGGTCGAAGTCGACGGTGACGGCGACCATGCGCCCGCCCGGCGCCAGCAGCCGCCGCACACGGGCCTGCTCGGTGCCGACGGTGTCGAGTACGACGTCGAAGCGGCCGAGGGTGGACAGCGGAGTCCTCCGGTGGTCCAGCACGTCCTCGGCGCCCAGCCCCCGCACGAAGTCGAGGTTCTTCCCGCCCGCGAGCGCGACGACATGAGCCCCGAGCAGCCTGCCGACCTGCACGGCGACGCTGCCCACACCCCCGCTCCCACCCCGCACGAGGAGCCGCTCACCGGGTTGCAGGGCGGCCTTGTCGCGCAGCGCGGTCACCGCCGTAACCCCACCCGCGAGCAGCGAGACCGCCTCCTCCGGGGTGAGGTTCTCGGGGGCGGACGCGATCCGCCGCGGGCTGACGGCGACGTACTCGGCCATGCTCCCGGTACGGCGTCCCAGCACCCCCCACACCAGCTCCCCCACCCGCACCCCGGTGACGGACGTACCGACTTCGGCCACCTCCCCGGCGAAGTCGATGCCGCACGCTTTGGGAAAGGCCCGCCCGGCCACCAGGCGCACCTTGCCGGTCCGGTCGTGCAGGTCACCGCCGTTGACCCCGGCGGCACGCACCCGCACCAGCACCTCGTCGGGGCCGATGGCGGGCACCGGCCGCCGCCCGACGTAGAGCACCTCGGGAGGTCCGTAACGGTCGAAAAGCACGGCGTTCATCTCACTCAAGCTCTTGTTCATGCCAATCCCACATCGCGTTCGAGAACCGCGGAGGCGAGGCCCGCGTCCGCTGCTAAGCTCACGCTAGAGACATAAGTGGACTCCGCCCTCCACTTACCCGGAAGTGAGAAACATGCCTGATCAGACCTCTCACAAGCCGTCCGGTCCGGCAGCAGAATCCCCGGCGGAGCTGCGCGCCGACGCCCGCCGCAACCGCGAACGCGTCCTGGAGGCCGCGCGCGAGGTCTTCGCGGCCCAGGGCGTGGACGCCCCGATAAGCGCGGTCGCCCGCCGGGCCGGCGTCGGCGTGGCCACCCTCTACCGCCGCTTCCCCACCCGCTCCGCGCTCGTCACCGCCGCCTTCGAAGACCAGCTCGCCGAGTGCGCGACCGCCCTGGAGGAGGCCCTGGCCGACCCGGACCCGGGACACGGCCTGTACGGACTGCTGGAAAGGGTGTGCGTCACCCTGATCACCGACCGCGGCTTCGAGACGGTGTTCCTGGCCGACTTCCCCGAGGCGCTGGACTACGACCGGGAACGCGCCTGCGCCGAGGAGGCCCTGTCCCATCTGATCCAGCGCGCCCGCGCGGCCGGCCGACTCCGCGAGGACTTCGACCCGGCCGACATCACCCTGCTCCTCCTGGCGGTGAGCGGCCTGGCGGGCCAACCCCCCGAAACCGCCCTCCCCGCCGCCCGCCGCCTCCTCACCTACCTCTTCCAGTCCTTCCAGGCCCACCCTCCGTCCCGGCCCGGCCCACTCCCCCCGGCACCGCCGATGGACCTGTCGGGACTGCACCGGCCGGCGGGGCGCCCGTAGCCCCGCTCGGGTCTGGCGGCTCAGGCCGCCAGCAGTGTGTGGGCGTCCGCCGGCCGATCGGACCGACAGTCACGACAACGGCCGGGATGCGGGGCCCGGAAGGCCCGTTCGCAGCCGTCACAGGTCTGGAAGGGCTCGGGCCGACTCGCGACACGGACCGGGCCTGGTGATGGCGCCGGAACCGCCGGAAGGGGCGGGGGCAGCAGTTCACCGAGCCGGTACGCCAGCACACCGGCCGCGCGTCGCATGTCCACGGGCAGGTCCGAGGTCAGCACATGGTGGACGAGGCCGGTCGTGGCACCCCTCTCGAACCAACGGATGACACTCGGGGCCAACGTGTTCACGTCTTGGGAGGAGAGGGTGAGGCGTTCGTCGGTACGACGCAGTCCTGCCAGGAGAGCGACGGCTCTGTCGTGGTGGCGGCCAGCCCCCGACACGGATGGAACTGCGGCCTCGGCGACTTCGGCAGTCCTCCGGGTGCCGGCGGACGGCACCCGAACGGCCACCGGATCACTGCGCCGAAGCACGACAGCACGCGCATCCTGCGCTTGGTCACCCTCCTTCACGGAGTCTTCCTGCGCTCCTTCTGGCGGCCGAGGAGCCACCTGCCCGCCCTCCCGCACCACCGCCACGGCACGTCGACGTACGACGGGCGCGACCGCTCGCTCGGGCGTGTGATGGGCATACGTCCGGGTGACCAGCCGCCCGGTCTCCGAGCGCTCACGCACCCGTTCCAGATAGCCGTGTTCCTCCAACTCCCGCAATCCGGCAGCGATCCGCTCACGCCCCTCCGGGAAGCGCTCGGCAAGGGTCCGGATGTCGACGAGGGCGCTCTCCGGCAGCGAGAGGACGTGCGTGGCCAGCCCGATCGCGGTCAGCGACAGCTGACGGTGCTGGGCGAGGTGATTGCCGATGACGACGTACTGCCCCGACTGGTGCGTGCGTACGTGGATGACACCGGAGTGGGTGGTGGACCGGCGAACGCCCTGACTCGGACGCGTGGCGGCGTTAGTCTTCTTCTCAGCCATGAGGAAGGTCCTTGCTTCCTTGTTGGTCAGGCCCCCGCATTGGGATTGCAGTCCCACGGGGGCCGACTCATGTCGTCTGGGATATTCCAGAGGCATCAACGCGCCTCGCAGCAGAGCCTGCACGCCGCAGCACCCCTCACGCCACCCATTCGGCCGCTTTTCACCCGCCCGTGTGATCGAGGCCGGGTTTGGTCGGTTGGGTAGGTATTTACCCAGGGTTCTTTGGTCTTTTACCGCCCGCCGCCCCGACGGCCCACCCACCGGGGCCCGCATTCCCGGGCTCCGCTGCGAGGCCACCGCCCGCTGCTACGGTCCCGTGGCACCTTTCGCCTCAGCCCCAAGGTCCAGTTCCGCCCATACGGTCTTGGACGGCACCGGCCCGCACCGCACGCCCCAGCGGTCGGTCAACTCCTCAACGAGGAGCAGCCCATACCCCGACTCCGCATGCCCGTCGGCGGTCGCCCGGGGACTGACCGGCAGCCGGTCACCACGAGTGTCGGTCAGCTCGATACGGAGCGTGCGCGGAGGTACGACGGAGAGGACGAGGCGAAAGCCACGTCCGGGGACGTGCCCGTGCAGGGCGGCGTTCGTCGCGAGTTCGGCCACGACCAGCCGGGCCGGGTCCAACGGCAGCTCCCACGCGAGCAGTTTCTCGGCGGCAAGCAACCGGGCAAGTCGCGCACCACGCCGCGTGGCCGACAGAGGCACCGAGAACTGGCGCAGCGGAACGCGGTGGGTGGAGATTCCCTGATTCATGTCACCCAGCGTGTTCACGCGCGCATACGCTGTGAAGCCAGGCGGCCCGTGCGGTCGGTGGCTGTCCGTGGCGCGTCCGGTTCCGTCCGGGCTGCCCGGGGTGACCGGTCGCGACGGCCGGAGGTTGGTCCGGGGAAGGGCGCGCGGCGGGAGGGCGGCGACATGACCGAGTGGGAAGCGGGGCTGGACGACGAAGAGGCCGGGGCGGTGATGCGCACGGTCGTACGGCAGCTGAAGCTGTGGCGTGAGTCGGCCGGCCTCACCCAGGCGGAGTTCGGCACGGCCATCGGGTACGGGGAGGAACTGGTCTCGTCGGTGGAGCGGGGGCGGCGGATTCCTCGGCCGGAGTACCTGGACGCGGCGGACGAGGTGTTGGACGCGGGCGGGAAGATCGCGGCACTGAAGCAGGACGTGGCGGAGGTCCGGTACCCGAAGAAAGTACGGGATCTGAAGAGGCTGGAGGGCGAGGCAGTTGAGCTGGGGGCGTACAACAACTCGGTCGTTCACGGGTTGTTGCAGACGCAGGAGTACGCACGGGCGGTTTTCAGCGCGCGTCGACCGCCCTTCACCGTGGACGAACTCGAACAGCGGCTGTCGGCCAGAGTGGCCCGACAGGAGGTCGTTGGCGAAGGGGCGGCGCGCCCCCTTTTCACCTTCGTCCAGTGCGAGTCAACACTCCGTCGCCCCATGGGAGGCCGAGCGGTCATGCGGAGGCAGTTGGAGCGACTGCTGGAGGCCGCCAAGTACCCCAACGTCGACCTTCAGGTTCTTCCGCTGGGGCACGAGGAGAACCCGGGTCTCGCCGGGTCGTTCAGATTGCTCAGGCTGAAGGACGGCACGACGGTCGGACACGTCGAAGCGCAGCACATCAGCCGGGTCATCGCGGACCCGAAGGAAGTACAGCTCCTCGAAATGCGTTATGGGAACATCCGGGCACAGGCTCTCAGTACACGGGAGTCAACGGCCCTCATCGAGACTGTGCTTGGAGAGACATGACCCTCAAGCCCTACTTCAGTGCCGAGCCCACGTTCGCGTGGATAAAGAGCAGCTACAGCACGGACGAGGGCCCCGACTGCGTCGAGGTGGCCACCCCGGACGGAAGTCACGTCCTCGTCCGCGACTCCAAGAACCCCGCAGGCCCCCGCCTCGACCTCACCGCAGGCGCCTGGGCTACCTTCCTGCCGTACGCCTCCGGGAACTGACGAGACGTACCTTTTCGGCCCGCACCCGAGTTCGTGCGGTGCGGGCCGCTACCCGCATTTCAGTCGACGGCCGGAGTCACCTTGGGCTCCGCGTCCCCGCCGCGGGCCTGCTGCGACGTCTCCGCGATCGCGGCGAACTCCTCCAGCGCGGCCTGAAGGTCCCGGCGATCCCGGCGGCCGGTACCTCGGGCGCGGGCAGGTTGTCCGCGTCGTCGGGGCTGGGGTCGCGGAGCCGGGTGATGCCGAGGTTGGCCTGGTCGCGGGCGATCAGTTCCTCGTACGTGAACGCCTTGAAGCGCTCCGGCTCAACGCGCTTGGAACGGCCCGAAAGAGCGAGGCGCCCCGCAAGGAGCGCCCCCTCTCACCTCAGGTCGAAGACCGCCGCCTCCGTGCCCCCGGCCGCCGCTCGCTCGGCCGCGTCACCGGGTCTCCCGCCTCCAGGGCCGCCGCCCGGCGCCGCAGGCCGAAGTCGGCCAGGGCCTCCGCCAGCTTGGTGACGGACGGCTCGGGGGACATCACGTCGACGCGCAGCCCGTGTTCCTCGGCCGTCTTGGCCGTCGCCGGGCCGATGCACGCGATCACCGTGACGTTGTGCGGCTTGCCCGCGATGCCGACCAGGTTGCGGACCGTGGACGACGACGTGAAGAGCACCGCGTCGAAGCCGCCGCCCTTGATCGCCTCCCGGGTCGTGGCCGGCGGCGGCGAAGCGCGCACCGTGCGGTAGGCCGTGACGTCGTCGACCTCCCAGCCCAGCTCGATCAGCCCGGCGACCAGGGTCTCGGTCGCGATGTCGGCCCGGGGGAGGAAGACCCGGTCGATCGGGTCGAAGACCGGGTCGTAGGGCGGCCAGTCCTCCAGCAGACCCGCCGCCGACTGCTCGCCGCTCGGGACGAGGTCCGGCTTCACACCGAAGGCGATGAGGGCCTTCGCCGTCTGCTCGCCCACCGCGGCGACCTTGATCCCGGCGAAGGCGCGGGCGTCGAGGCCGTACTCCTCGAACTTCTCCCGTACCGCCTTCACCGCGTTGACCGACGTGAAGGCGATCCACTCGTAGCGGCCCGTGACCAGGCCCTTGACCGCCCGCTCCATCTGCTGCGGGGTGCGCGGTGGCTCCACCGCGATGGTCGGGACCTCGTGCGGCACGGCGCCGTAGGACCTGAGCTGGTCGGAGAGCGACGCCGCCTGCTCCTTCGTACGCGGCACGAGGACCTTCCAGCCGAACAGCGGCTTGGACTCGAACCACGAGAGCTGGTCGCGCCGGGCGGAGGCGGAACGCTCGCCGACCACGGCTATCACCTGACGGCCGCCGTCCGGGGACGGCAGCACCTTCGCCTGCTTCAGGGTCTGCGCGACCGTGCCGAGCGTGGCGGTCCAGGTGCGCTGCCGGGTCGTCGTACCGGCGATCGTCACCGTCAGCGGGGTGTCGGGCTTGCGGCCGGCCGACACCAGCTCACCGGCGGCCGCGGCCACCGAGTCCAGCGTCGTCGACACCACGACCGTGCCGTCGGAGGCGCCCACCTCGGTCCAGCAGCGGTCCGACGCCGTACGGGCGTCCACGAACCGCACGTCCGCGCCCTCGGCGTCCCGCAGCGGAACACCGGCGTACGCGGGCACGCCCACGGCGTTCGCGATACCGGGGACGACCTCGAAGGTCACCCCGGCCGCGGCGCACGCCAGCATCTCCTCGGCGGCGTACGTGTCGAGGCCGGGGTCCCCGGCCACCGCACGCACGACCCGCCTGCCGCCCCGCGCGGCCTCCATGACAAGATGTGCGGCATCCCGCACGGCGGGGGCACCGACGGCCGTTGACGCACCGTCAACCACCGTCAGCTGGGGCGCGCCTGTGCCCGGATCCGACGCGTCGGCATCCGTGTGCACTTCGGACACGCCCTGTCGCGCGTGCGTGCGTACGACGTCGAGCACCTCGTGCTCGGCGACGAGGACGTCCGCGTGCGCCAGCGCCTCCACGGCGCGCAGAGTCAGCAGTCCCGGATCTCCGGGTCCGGCACCGAGGAAGGTGACGTGCCCGTGTTCCGGACCGGCGGGAAAAGCGGTGGGGCTCACAGTGCTCGCTCCCCCATCAGACCGGCCGCGCCCTGGGCGAGCATCTCGGTGGCGAGTTCGCGACCGAGTGCCAGCGCACCCTCGTGCGTCCCGGGCACGGGACCGGTGGTGGACAGCTGCACCAGCGTCGAGCCGTCGGTCGTGCCGACGACGCCGCGCAGGCGCATCTCCTTGACAGTCTGCCCGTCGGCCAGAAGGTCGGCCAACGCTCCCACAGGGGCGCTGCAGCCGGCCTCCAGGGCGGCGAGCAGTGACCGCTCGGCCGTTACGGCGACCCGCGTGAACGGGTCGTCGAGCTCGGCGAGCGCGGCGATCAGCGCGGCGTCCTGGGCGGTGTGCCCCGCCCTGCACTCGATCGCCAGTGCCCCCTGGCCGGGGGCCGGCAGAACCGTGTCGACCGACAGGAAGTCGGTCACCTCGTCGATGCGCCCCACGCGGTTCAGCCCGGCGGCGGCCAGTACGACCGCGTCCAGCTCACCGCTGCGGACGTATCCGATGCGGGTGTCGACGTTGCCCCGGATCGGGACCGTCTCGATCTCCATCCCGTGGGTGCGGGCGTACGCGTTCAGCTGCGCCATCCGACGCGGCGCGCCCGTACCTATGCGCGCTCCGCGCGGCAGGTCGGTCAGCTTGCGCGCGTCCCGGGCGACGACCACGTCCCGCGGGTCCTCCCGCTCGGGTACGGCGGCCACCACCAGGTCCTCGTGCTGCGCGGTGGGGAGGTCCTTGAGCGAGTGAACCGCGAAGTCCACCTCTCCCCGCAGCAGTGCGTCGCGCAGCGCGGCGACGAACACGCCCGTGCCGCCGATCTGCGCCAGGTGCTCCCGCGACGTGTCGCCGTACGTGGTGATCTCGACCAGCTCAACGGGCCGACCGGTCACCTGGCTCACGGCGTCCGCCACCTGGCCGGACTGGGCCATGGCGAGCTTGCTTCGCCTGGTTCCCAGCCTCAGTGCCTTCTCAGTCATGCCGGCCCTCGGTTCTTCTCAGTGCTGTTCTCGGCGCGGGAGACGGAGGCCACCGTCTCCTGGTCGAGGTCGAACAGGGTGCGCAGCGCGTCCGCGTACCCGGCACCGCCGGGTTCGGCGGCGAGCTGCTTGACCCGCACCGTCGGCGCGTGCAGCAGCTTGTCGACCACACGCTTGACGGTCTGGGTGATCTCGGCGCGGTGCTTGTCGTCGAGCCCCGGCAGCCGCCCGTCGAGCCGGGCGATCTCACCGGCCACGACCTCCGCGGCCATGCTGCGCAGTGCGACCACGGTGGGCGTGATGTGCGCGGCCCGCTGGGCGGCGCCGAAGGCCGCGACCTCGTCGGCGACGATCCGGCGGACCAGGTCGACGTCGGCGGCCATCGGCGCGTCGGCCGACGCGTCGGCGAGCGACTCGATGTCCACCAGGCGCACCCCGGCCAGCCGGTGCGCGGCGGCGTCGATGTCGCGCGGCATGGCGAGGTCGAGCAGGAAGAGCACGGGCTCGGGACGCGGCGCCTCGGCGACCGGCTCGGGGCGGCGGCGCTCGGGAATGCGGCCGACGCGCGCCGCCGCCGCGGCGAGCGCGCCGATCAGCTCGGCGTCCGCTTCCGGTCCGGGCCGGCCCGTCTCGCGCGGCCGGTCCACCGCCGTACCGCCCGCGGCCCAGGCCCCGTGCTGCTCCAGCGTCGCCGCGTCCATCCCGGCCACGGCGGCCTCGCCCATGACGGAGAAGCCGGACGGCACGGAGGACAGGTCCAGCGGGCAGTTCTCGTCGGCGCCCGCGGACGGCAGTGGCGTTTCCGCGGTCCGCCGTTCACCCCGTGCGCCGACGGTCCCGGCGGCCGGGGCCCCGGCGACGGCGGGGTCGCCGGCGCGGCCCCGCACCGCCGCCGCCACGGAGTCGGCCGTGAGGACGAGACCGGTCGCACCCGTGCAGGAGACGGCCACGTCGGCACGTGTCAGCTCGCCCGGCACCGAGTCCATCGGTACCGCGCGGGCCAGCACGTCCGTGTCGTCGCCCTCGGCGAGGATCTGCGCGAGCCGCTCGGCGCGCTCGAAGGTGCGGTTGGCGACCACGATCTCGGCGACCCCGGCGCGGGCCAGCGTCGCGGCGGCCAGCGAGGACATCGACCCGGCGCCGATGACCAGGGCCTTTTTGCCCCGGGCCCACCCCTGCACGTCGGCTCCGGCGGACAGCTGCTGGAGACCGAAGGTGACCAGGGACTGCCCGGCGCGGTCGATGCCGGTCTCGGAGTGGGCGCGCTTGCCGACGCGGAGGGCCTGCTGGAACAGGTCGTTCAGCAGCCGTCCGGCGGTGTGCAGATCCTGGGCGCGGGCCAGGGAGTCCTTTATCTGGCCGAGGATCTGCCCCTCGCCGACCACCATCGAGTCCAGCCCGCACGCCACCGAGAACAGGTGGTGGACGGCCCGGTCCTCGTAGTGCACGTAGAGATGGGGAGTGAGCTCCTCCAGACCCACGCCGCTGTGCTGGGCGAGCAGCGTGGACAGCTCGGCGACACCGGCGTGGAACTTGTCCACGTCGGCGTACAGCTCGATGCGGTTGCAGGTGGCCAGCACCGCGGCCTCGGCGGCCGGTTCGGCGGCGACCGTGTCCTGGAGCAGCTTGAGCTGCGCGTCCGCGCTCAGCGAGGCCCGCTCGAGCACGCTGACGGGGGCGCTGCGGTGGCTCAGCCCGACGACGAGGAGACTCATGCCGGCATCACGGCGGGCACGTCCCCGTCGGGTCCCTGGTCGGCGGAGTGCTGCTGCTTGCGGGCGGCGACGGGCGGCACCACGCCGACGTCGGCCGCGGCCTCCTCGCCCGCCTTGCGCTGCTCGTGGAAGGCGAGGATCTGCAGCTCGATGGAGAGGTCGACCTTGCGCACGTCGACGCCCTCGGGGACGTTCAGCACGGTCGGCGCGAAGTTGAGGATGGAGGTGACACCGGCGGCCACGAGCCGGTCGCAGACCTGCTGGGCGGCACCGGCGGGGGTGGCGATCACACCGATCGAGACACCGTCGTCCTGGATGATCTTCTCCAGCTCGTCGGTGTGCTGCACCGGGATGCCCGCGACGGGCTTTCCGGCCATTCCCGGATCGGCGTCGATCAGCGCGGCGACCCGGAAACCGCGGGAGGCGAACCCGCCGTAGTTGGCGAGCGCGGCGCCGAGGTTTCCGATACCGACGATCACAACCGGCCAGTCCTGGGTGAGCCCCAGTTCGCGGGAGATCTGGTAGACGAGATACTCGACGTCGTAGCCCACGCCCCGGGTCCCGTAGGAGCCGAGGTAGGAGAAGTCCTTGCGCAGCTTCGCGGAGTTGACTCCCGCCGCGGCCGCCAGCTCCTCGGAGGAGACCGTGGGCACCGAGCGCTCGGAGAGCGCGGTCAGCGCGCGGAGGTACAGCGGAAGCCTGGCGACGGTGGCCTCGGGAATCCCTCGGCTGCGGGTCGCCGGTCGGTGTGTTCGGCCAGTTGCCACGGTGCTCCTGCGGGTAGAGCGGGGCTGTAGGCGGTCATACGTCCCTACATGACCGCCCCGTCGAATGCAGGCTATGTCTTTGTGAACGCGTGCACAAAGATGGTGTCCGATTTGCCCGGCCAACGTGACCGGGGTCACGCGCCCCCGGCGCACGGCACGGGAACCGGCGCATACGCGCCCTCGTTCCTCACTCATCGAGGGCAAAGCCGCACACGCTCCTCACGATCAACGCCCCCGAGACCAAGTCACCATCGATCCTAAGCGACCATACGGACTACTTGTACTGATCGGTCAGTGCCCTGCGCAGCCGCTCCTCGTTCACACGCCAGAAGGTGTGCTGCCTGCCGTCGACCAGCACGACCGGAATCTGCTCCCAGTACTGGTCGTGGAGCCGGCGGTCCTCGGTGATGTCCTTCCCCTCCCAGGGGACGCCGAGATCGGCACAGACCTTCTCGACGACGAGCTGTGCGTCATCACACAGATGACAGCCGGGTTTGCGGATGAGGGTGACGAGATGGTTCTCGGGGTGCTCAGAGGACTGCGCGGCCTGCGGGGCCCGCGGAGCCTGCGGGGCCCTCTGAGCCTGTGTGGGCTTTCGGCGGAAGAGGGGACTCATGCCGGCCATTCTCGCGCGCCGGGCGGCGTGAGCCGAACCCCCGGCGGCGGACGGACCGCCTGTCCGGCCGTCGCGCCCGCGCACCCGCGCGGGCGGGCGTCCGACGAAACGGCCGCCCGGAGTTCACCGCCCGCGAACCTCTCGGCTCCGAAGCCTCCGAACAAACTGGCTATGCTCACCGGCATGGCCGCTCTTCGATGGCTCACTCCCCGTGGGCGCTCCGCCACGGCGCGGAGCGTGTTGGCAGGCGAGGCCTCGGCGGAGGCAGCCCGCAAGTCCGCCCGGTCCACGCAGGAGCCCGCTCCGGAACCCGGCGCCGAAGCGGACTTCCCGGTCCACGGCGACGACAGGGCAGCCGCCTTCTTCGACCTCGACAACACCGTGATGCAGGGCGCCGCGATCTTCCACTTCGGCCGGGGCCTGTACAAGAGGAAGTTCTTCGAGACCCGCGACCTCGCCCGGTTCGCCTGGCAGCAGGCCTGGTTCCGGCTGGCCGGGTTCGAGGACCCGGAGCACATGCAGGACGCCCGCGACTCGGCGCTCTCGATCGTCAAGGGCCACCGCGTCTCCGAGCTGAGGTCGATCGGCGAGGAGATCTACGACGAGTACATGGCCGAGCGGATCTGGCCCGGCACCCGCGCCCTCGCCCAGGCCCACCTGGACGCCGGACAGAAGGTCTGGCTGGTCACGGCGGCCCCGGTGGAGATCGCCCAGGTGATCGCCCGCCGCCTGGGCCTGACCGGCGCGCTCGGCACCGTGGCCGAGTCCATCGGCGGCGTCTACACGGGCAAGCTGGTCGGCGAACCGCTGCACGGCCCCGCGAAGGCCGAGGCGGTCCGGGCGCTGGCCACGGCCGAGGCCCTGGACCTCTCCCGCTGCGCCGCCTACAGCGACTCCCACAACGACATCCCGATGCTGTCGCTGGTCGGACACCCGTACGCCATCAACCCGGACTCCAAGCTGCGCAAGCACGCCCGCCGGCTGGAGTGGCGCCTGCGCGACTACCGCACCGGCCGCAAGGCGGCCAAGGTCGGCATCCCGGCGGCCGCGGGCGTGGGTGCGGTGGCGGGCGGCACCGCGGCGGCCATCGCGCTGCACCGCCGCCGCCGTTGAGCCGGATCCGCCGTCGACCCAATCGGTGTGACGTACCCGCCGGGCACCCTCTCCAGTCCTCCTTGTTCACATCGAGCACAACACGCTCTGTAGTCACAAGGAATTCGAACCATTCCGGTCATCAAGTGGTCACTCTGTCGCATCCGATCGAGCGCCAATCGGGCACGGAAGCGACGTAATCGATGATTTGAGCAACTGGGCGTAGCAGTGCCTGCACGAAGCGTTATTCTCCTCAGACGCATTCCGGTACCCCACCTTCGCTACGACGGGTGAATGGTTCCGTACTGCACGTGATGGAAGCTCTGCCTCTGGGAGTCCCGTGTACCCACACGTCGGGGTTGACGCCTCGGGCCTGGCTACGCTGCGCGCAACGGTCAAATCAGCCCGAGACCTGTTGCGCGGCTTCGTCCCCACCGCGTATGCCGTCCCCGCCCTCGCCGCGGCCGCCGTGCCCGCCGGTCCGTGCTACGCACTGGCCGAAGGAAGCGCCGCCGTCGGCAGACGCGCGCGGTCGTCCTCGTCCGGGGCCGCCGCCACCACCCACCGCCGCCCCGCCGCGGACAGCGACAGCGCCCGCATGATGGACCTGGTCGAACGGGCCCAGTCGGGCGAGACCGACGCCTTCGGCCGGCTCTACGACCAGTACAGCGACACCGTGTACCGCTACATCTACTACCGCGTCGGCGGCAAGGCGACCGCCGAGGACCTCACCAGCGAGACCTTTCTGCGGGCCCTCAGGCGCATCGGCACCTTCACCTGGCAGGGGCGCGACTTCGGCGCCTGGCTGGTGACCATCGCCCGCAACCTGGTCGCCGACCACTTCAAGTCCAGCCGCTTCCGCCTCGAGGTCACCACCGGCGAGATGCTCGACGCCAACGAGGTCGAGCGCTCCCCCGAGGACTCCGTCCTCGAATCGCTCTCCAACGCCGCCCTGCTGGAGGCCGTACGACGGCTCAACCCGCAGCAGCAGGAGTGCGTGACCCTGCGCTTCCTGCAGGGCCTCTCGGTCGCCGAGACCGCCCGGGTCATGGGCAAGAACGAGGGCGCCATCAAGACGCTCCAGTACCGGGCCGTACGCACCCTCGCCCGGCTGCTCCCGGACGACGCGCGCTGACCCTCCGGCGCCGCCGGGGCGCCGCAATCCACCCGAACTCTCCGCGTCCGCCAAGTCACCACCGGTGAAAGTCGGTTGGGTCCGCGGTCCGATCATCCACCGTCCGTAACCCAAGTGCCGCGCCGCTCGTTGTGCGGGATGCAGGCTCCCTGTGGTCACTCCCCGGCCGACTCCGGTCACTCGATCGGATGGCTCCGACCGGGGTGTGCAACCCTCAGGACCCCCTGGGGAGTCGACCGTGATGACGAGAGGAGGTGCCGCCAGTGATCGCGAACGTATCGGCACACCGGCGGGCGAACGCCTTCGCCCAGGCTCTGGAGGAGCAGTCCGATCCCGGGGCGGCGGCCGAGCAGTCCGGAGGACCGGCAACCGCCGGGGCCACCGCGGAACCGACCGAGCAGGGCCGTCTGACGACCCTCGCCCATGGTCTGGAGACGCTGCCCCGGCCCGAGCTGGATCCCGAGGTCAAGGTCGTCCAGCGGGCCCAGCTCGTGGCCGCCTTCGAGGCCATGCTGCAGGAGGGCACCGCGAGCGGCGGGGCGGCGGACACGCCGGTACCGGAGCAGCGACGGGCGCACGGCACCCACCGGGCGGCCCCGCTGAGCAGGTTCCGGCCCCGGTCCCGGCTGGCCAAGGGCCTCACCGCGGGCGGACTGAGCGTGAGCGTGGCCGCCGGAGCCTTCGGCGGAGTCGCCGCCGCCAGTTCGGACGCCCTGCCGGGCGACTCGCTCTACGGCCTCAAGCGCGGCATAGAGGACTTCCGCCTCGGCCTGGCCGACGGGAACAACGAGCGGGGCCGCGCCTACCTGGACCTCGCCTCGACCCGGCTCAGCGAAGCACGCCGGCTGATGGAGCGCGGTCGCAGCGGCCCCCTCGACCACGAGTCGCTCGGCGAGGTCCGCCGCGCCCTGTCCGGGATGCGGCACGACGCCTCCGAGGGCCACCGCCTGCTCAGCGCCGCCTATGCCCACGACCCCGACTCGCTGGCCCCCATGCAGGCCCTCTCCGCCTTCTCCCAGTCCCACCGGGAGACCTGGGGAGCACTGCGCGAGCGGCTGCCCGTACAGCTCGGGGACGTCAGTGAGCAGGTGTCGTCGGTGTTCGACGCCATAGACGACGACGTCGCCCCGCTGGAGTCCAGGCTTCCGCAGCCGCCGGTCCAGGACGACGACGGCGGTGACGGTGGCCGACCGGGCGGTTCCGGCTCGGCGACGACCGACGCCCCCGGCTCAGGTCACCCGTCGGCGCCCAGCACCGGCGACGGCGGCACGTCCGACCGCGGGCGCTCCCATTCCCACCGGCCCAGCGAGTCCGCCGGCTCCGGCCACGAGAACGACGGCCTGCTCGGCGGCAACACCGGCGGCCTGCTCGACCCGCCGAAGGACGACCGCGGCACCGCCTCCCCGTCGGCGGGCGGCAACACCCCGCCCGCGGAGCCGGACGTCACCCTCCCGCCCCTCCTGCCGGGCCTCCTGCCCGGACTGGGCATCGAGGCGGAGGACGCGGACTGAACCGACGTACGGCGGTGGGGGAGTCCCGGAGCCGGGGGCGCCCCCGCCGTCGTACGCGCGCGTCGGACCGGTGGAAAGCCGTACACCAGACCCTGACGTCAGACCGTCACGTCCGTCCCTGTATTCCAGCCTCGTACGCCAGCCTCGTACGTCAGATGAACACCGAGCGCCGCTGCACCAGCAGCTTGTAGAGCGTGTGCTGGATCTGCTCCCTCACCTGGTCGGTCAGGTTGAACATCAGCACCGGGTCCTCGGCCGCCTCCGGCGCGTGGCCGTCCGTCGGGATCGGCTCACCGAACTGGATCGTCCACTTCGTCGGCAACGGCACCGCGCCCAGCGGGCCCAGCCACGGGAAGGTCGGCGTGAGCGGGAAGTACGGGAATCCCAGCAGCCGCGCCAGGGTCTTGGAGTTGCCGATCATCGGGTAGATCTCCTCCGCCCCGACGATCGAACACGGAACGATCGGCGCCCCCTGCCGCAGAGCCGTGGACACGAAGCCGCCACGCCCGAAGCGCTGGAGCTTGTAGCGCTCACCGAACGGCTTGCCGATGCCCTTGAAGCCCTCCGGCATCACGCCGACCAGCTCGCCCTGACCGAGCAGCCGTTCGGCGTCCTCCGCGCAGGCCAGCGTGTGACCGAGCTTGCGCGCCAGCTCGTTGACCACCGGCAGCACGAAGACCAGGTCCGCCGCGAGCAGCCGCAGATGCCGGTCGGCCGGATGGTGGTCGTGCACGGCGACCTGCATCATCAGCCCGTCCAGCGGCAGCGTCCCGGAGTGGTTGGCGACGATCAGCGCACCACCCTCGGCGGGGATGTTCTCCACGCCCTTCACCTCGACCCGGAAGTACTTCTCGTACACCGGGCGCAGCAGGGACATCAGCACCTGGTCGGTCAGCTCGGCGTCGTAACCGAAGTCGTCGACCTCGTAGTCCCCGGTGAGCCGGCGGCGCAGGAAGGACAGGCCGCCCGCGACACGCCGCTCCAGGCCGCCGCCCCCGTCGCCGCCGTGCTCGTCGCCGCCGCCCCCGGCCGTCGGCCGCGGGCCGCGCGCCTTGGGCGACTCGTGCGTCGCGGGGACGTCCTCCCTCGCGGCCGCTCCCCGTACGGGCAGCGGCTGTACCTCGCCCGTCGGCAGCGGCTCCGCCGTGCCCCTGCGCCGGCTCCCCGCGCCGCGGCTCCCCCGCGACCGGTCGTCGTCGAACGGAATGACCTTGGCGTCCGCCATCGTTGATGCGCTCCTCAGTTGGCGCTCTGCGTCGGAAGGTGACCGCTGTCCCGCAGGGACAGCTCCGCGATCCGGTCGACGGCCCCCGCGAGGGCCTCGGGCGGCAGCAGACCGGCACCGCGGCCGCGCGCGAAGTCCGCGAACGCCCCGGCCGTCGAGTACTTCGGCCGGAATCCGAGGGTCTCGCGCATCTGCGTGGTGTCCACCACCCGCCCGTGGGTGAGCAGCCGGATCTGCTCGGGGGAGAAATCCGTCATCCCCAGCGTACGCACGAGAGAGCCCACCCAGGTGACCGCGGGCAGCAGCAACGGCACCGTGGGGCGGCCCAGCCGGCGCGAGCACTGGGAGAGCAGCAGGACACCGTCACCGGCGATGTTGAACGTCCCGCTGTTCAGCGTGGAACGGCGGGCATCGTGCGAGCAGACCCGCAGCACCTCGATCACGTCGTCCTCGTGCACGAACTGCAGCCGCGGGTCGTAGCCGAACACCGTCGGCAGCACCGGCAGTCCGAAGTACGAGGCGAGCGGGGTCTCCGCGGCCGGACCGAGGATGTTGGCGAACCGCAGCACGGACACCGCCACGTCCGGCCGACGGCGCGCGAAGCCCCGCACATACCCCTCGACCTCGACCGCGTCCTTGGCGAAGCCGCCACTGGGCAGGGACTTGGGCGCGGTGGTCTCGGTGCAGACGGCCGGGTCGCGCGGCGCGGACCCGTAGACGTTCGTACTGGACTTCACCACCAGCCGTTGCACCGTCGGCGACTTCTGGCAGGCGCCGAGCAGCTGCATCGTGCCGATGACGTTGGTCTCCTTCACCGACGTGCGACTGCCGCTGCCCAGCGGCGTGCCCGTCACGTCGAGGTGGACGACCGTGTCGGCACGCGTCTCGGCGAGCACCCGCCCGATGGCCGACTGCCGGATGTCCGCCTGGACGAAGTCCGCGCCGCCCAGATGGTGCTCCGGCGCGACGGCGTCCACGCCGACGACCCGCTCCACGTCGGGATCACGCTGGATGCGCCGGACGAACCGGCCCCCGAGCTGCCGGGCCACTCCGGTCACGAGCACGACCTTGCCCAAGATCAGCGCCTTCCTTCCGCCCTACTCCGGCCCTGCACAGCCATGCACCAGCCCTGCTTCGTACCCTGCCGCGTTCCCCGTCCGCGGGCCAACTTAGCCGGTCGGTGTCGCGCTGTGACGACCCCCGGACGCGGCAGGTGACGGAAAACCGCGGGCGAACGACTGTGGCCCCCCACCGGATGCGGTGGGGGGCCACAGACCACGCTGACGGCGCAGCGTCGCTTACTTCTTGTTACGACGCTGAACGCGCGTGCGCTTGAGCAGCTTGCGGTGCTTCTTCTTGGCCATCCGCTTGCGCCGCTTCTTGATAACAGAGCCCACGACTATCCTCGCTCACTTCTCATCACTCGGTTGGTGAGCGCCATGGGCCCACACGACCTACGAGGGGCCAGCCTACCGGTCCGAGCGCTGAGGTCGTAATCGAGGGCCGTCAGGCCGTTTCCACCCCCACGTAGCTCTCGCGGAGGTACTCGTGAACCGCTTGCTCCGGGACGCGGAACGACCGTCCCACCCGGATCGCGGGCAGATGACCGCTGTGCACCAACCGGTACACGGTCATCTTGGACACGCGCATCACCGAGGCGACCTCCGCCACGGTAAGGAACTGAACCTCGTTCAGAGGCCTTTCGCCAGCTGCAGCCATGACACACCTGAACCTTCCGCACTCGACGGCCACCGGCTTCCCCTTCCGGTGACTCTTCGTCGCTGCGTGCTCACTCCCCAATGTAGGGGCGGGTGATGCGAATGGGGAAGAGGTGCACCCATCGCTTCCCTACCGTGACAGACACGCCCGATTGAGTACGTAGCGGGTAAGCGGCCGGTAGTACTCGGACCGCACGGCGTCGTCAAGCGGAACGACGACGGACACGAGCCCCTCGGCCTCCCCCACGAAGAGCGCGGGATCGTCCGTATCGGCCGGACCGATCGCCTCGAACCCCAGCTGACCTGCTCCGCAGACCCACCCGTGATCCCCGATCACCAGCCCGGGCAGCGGCCCGCCCCCCTCGGCCGCGGCGGCCAGCGCGGTACGAACCGGCAGCGGCGAATGGGTGTGTGCGCCCGGCTCACCACCGGCGCGCCCGGCGCCGGGCTCCCGCACCAACGCGACTCCGCGGACGTAGTCGAGGTGGTACGTACGTAGACCGAACCGGGTCGTTATGTCGACAGAGCGACCCTGCGCCGGGGTGAGGACAGCACATCCCGCCGCCGACAGCGCCTCGGCCAAGGCGACGTAGAAGCCGAGCAGTCGGTGCGGGTGCCCGGTGCCGAGGAGCACCGGTGCGCGACGCTGAGCGACGGCGGCGAGCCGGCCGGCGAAGGCGTCCAGGGCCGCGAGCGTCCGATCGGGATCGATCACGTCCTGGCCCGAAGTGTCGCGCGGATCGGCCGAAACCCCGCACCTCGCCGCCATCAGCCCGAGCAGGTCCCGCTGCCCCCAGTCCCCTACCGGGTCGATCCCGAGCAGCACCCGCGGATCCCGGGCGGCGAACAACCGGTAACGCCGCAGGCTCAGCTCCCGAGAGGTAGCCACCACCCCGGCAAGCCGGACATCCAGGAGATGAGCCCGAAGAACTCCAGCGGTCAGCACGGAACCGATGCTGCCGGGTCTCCCCGCGAGCCGGGCAGGAAACGGGCGAATCCTCGCACGGTCGGCGTAACACCGCGCGCGAGCTGCGGGCAGTCCCAGCCGTCCGAGCTGCGGGCAGTCGTGCCTCCCCCGGTGCCTGAACGGCCCGGGAGGCACCGCGCGACGCCGGGCGCGCACCACCCCCCCGTGCCCGCCACCACGTCGGGGACGAGCACCACCGGGGACGGGCACCACACCGGGACGGGCACCACGACGGGATCGGGCACCACACCGGGACGGGCACCACACCCGCGGACGGGCACCACACCGGAGATGGGGCACCACGACGGGGGCGGGCACCACGACGGAGACGGGGCACCACGACGGGGACGGGCACCACACCGGAGACGGGGCACCACGACGGGGGCGGGCACCACGACGGGCAACATGAAGCAACCCCCTACGCCAACAAGCCCCGCAACGGAAACGCCGCCCGCCGAGCCGCCCTCACCGCCTGGTCCAACCGATCGGCAGGGTCGTACCCCGCCTCCCACGGGGCCCACGACACCGGCCACCGCCCATCGGTCATCCGCTGCGGTCCCAGTTGCCGCGTCCGCGCGTACACCTCCTGCCGCCACCCCTCCGGAATCACCGTCTCCGGCTCCACCGGCCGCCCCGCCGCGATCCCCACCAGATGCGTCCACGACCGCGGCACCACCTCCACCACGGCGTATCCACCCCCGCCGAGCGCCACCCACCGGCCCTCGGCGTGCTCGTGCGCCAGCTCGTGACACGCCACCTGCACCGCCCGCTGCGCGTCCAGCGACACCGCCAGATGCGCCAACGGGTCCTCGAAGTGCGTATCGGCGCCGTGCTGCGTCACCAGCACCTGCGGCCGGAACTCCGCGAGCAGCTCGGGCACCACCGCGTGGAACGCCCGCAGCCACCCCGCGTCCCCGGTCCCCGCCGGAAGCGCGACGTTCACCGCAGAGCCCTCCGCACAGTCGGCCCCGGTCTCCTCCGGCCACCCGGTCTGCGGAAACAGGGTCCGCGGATGCTCGTGCAGCGACACCGTCAGAACCCGCGGATCCTCCCAGAACGCCGCCTGCACCCCGTCCCCGTGATGCACGTCCACATCCACGTACGCGACCCGCTCGGCCCCCAGCTCCAGCAGCCGCGCGATCGCCAGCGCCGCGTCGTTGTACACGCAGAACCCGGACGCCGCGCCCGGCATCGCGTGGTGCAGTCCGCCCGCGAAGTTCACCGCGTGCGGCGCGTCCCCGCGCCACACCGCCTCCGCCGCCCCCACCGACTGCCCGGCGATCAGCGCGGACACCTCGTGCATCCCCGCGAAGGCCGGATCGTCGACCGTCCCGAGCCCGTACGACCCGTCCGCCGCGTCCGGATCCGCCGACGCCGCCTTCACCGCGTCGATGTAGTCCTCCCGGTGGACGAGCCGCAGCGTCGAGTCCCCGGCCGGCCGCGCCGCGACGACCTCCATCTCGCCGTCGAGCCCGAGGGCACCGACCAGACTTCGCGTCAGGGCGAGCCGGACCGGATCCATCGGATGCTCCGGCCCGAAGTCATAGCCCGTTACTGCCTCGTCCCACATCAGCTGTGCGCGGCCGCTCATGCCCGCCACCGTATCGGTCCGGTTGAGCCTCGAACGACCTGGCGTACACGACCGTCACCAGCACCAACACCATCGGCACCAGCATCGCCCCGCGATAGCTCCAGGCATCGCCCAGCGCCCCCACCAACGGCGAACCGATGAGGAAACCGACGTAGTTGAAGACATTGAGCCGCGCCACCGCCGCGTCGGAGGCGCCGGGGCGGCCGTCCCGCTGAGCGGCGAGCCGCCCCGCCGCCGCGAACGTCTGCGGCACCAGCACGCACAGTCCCAGCCCCAGCAGAGTGAACCCCAGCATCCCCACCCAGGCCCCCGGCGCCGACGCCACCACGGCGAACCCGCCCGCCGCGACCACCGCTCCGCTCCGCACCACCGCCACGGCCCCGAACCGCCGCACCCCGACGTCCCCGACGGACCGCCCGATCAGCGTCGTCACCATGTAGACGTTGTACGGCACGGTGGCCAGCTGCTCCGAACTCCCCAGCACGTCCTGCAGGTACTTCGCGCTCCAGTTGGAGACCGTCGAGTCCCCGATGTACGCGAAGGTCATCACCAGACACAGCGGCAACAGCACCTTGAAGCCGATACCGGCACCGGCCCCGCCCGCACCCCCGCCGGCCTCTTTCCCCGCACCCCCGCCGTCCCCGTCGACGTACCACCGGCTCCCCACCAGCGCGGCCGGCAGCAGCACCACGACCACCGGCAGATACGACACCCACAGCGCCAGATCCCAGTGCGCCCCCGTCCACGCCAGCGAGGCCCCCAGAATTCCGCCCAGGCTGTACGTCGCGTGGAATCCCAGCATGATGCTGCGCCCGTACGCCCGCTGCAGGCTCACCCCGAGCATGTTCATCGACGCGTCCAGCGCACCCACGGCCAGCCCGAAGACGGCCAGTGAGACGGCCAGCACCGCCACCCGGCCGCCCGCCCCGACGCCGAGCAGCGCCAGCAGCACCACCGGCTGGGACCAGCGCAGCAGCCGGCTCGGCGGCAACCGCCTGACCAGACGCTCGCTCACCACACTCCCGACACCGGCCAGGATCGGCACGGCGGCGAGGAAGACGGGCAACAGCGCGTCGGAGACGCCGTACCGGTCCTGGACGGCGGGGATACGCGTCACCAACAGCGCGAAGGCGACCCCCTGGGCGAAGAAACCGAACGCCAGCGAGACCCTGCCGCGCCGCAGCACATCAGTCATGGCGGCGAGCGTAGAGCCACGGCTTACCCGTGGGTAGATACCGCCAAAGATGAATTCTTCTCAGCTCTCGAAACCGGTGACGGCACCGGTGACGCTCTCGGGCACACGATCCGGAACGACGCCTGCTCCGGACCGTGTGGGCCATGAGCCCGGCCCCGGTTCCGGACGGTTGTTCCCAAGGCGGCCTGGGGAGGGCTGCGGCACCCACCCATGACACAGGTCAGCCCGGCGACCGGCAGCTGTCAGCCCACGAGCAGGCCGTTCAACTCCCCCATGTCCGCGAAGAGCCGGGTGGCCCCGGCGAGCTTCGCGGCCGGTGTCATCGCGGTGAACCCGAACACGTCCATACCGGCCGCGCCGGCGGCCCGCACACCGAGCGGACTGTCCTCGATCACGACGCACCGCTCCGGCGCCACTCCCATGCGCCTGGCCGCGTGCAGAAACAGATCCGGCGCCGGCTTCCCCCGCCCCACGTCCTGCGCGCTGAAGATCCGCGTGTCGTCGAACCACCGGTCGAGCCCGGTCTTCCGATGCCCCACCCGAATCCGCTCATGACTCCCGGAGGAGGCCACGCAGTACGCCACCCCGCTCGCGGTGAGCTTCTCCAGTACCCCGACGGCCCCGGGCACGGCCTCCAGGTCGCGCTCGAAGGCGGCGAACACCCGCGCGTGAAACACGTCGTCGAAGTCTTCGGGCAGCCGCCGCCCGGTCCGCTCCAGGACCAGGTCGTGCACGCGGTGCATCGCGGCACCCATGTAGTCCCGGAGGGAGTCGTCGTACGAAGTGGGGTGACCCAGCTCGGTCAGATAGCCGGCGAGCAGCCGATTGGAGATCGGCTCACTGTCGACGAGAACACCGTCGTTGTCGAAGACAACCAGTTCGTAACGCATACAGAGACCCTAAACGCAGAAAACCCCGCACCGTTCCCGGTGCGGGGTTTCCTCGCAATGATTGTTCGGCGGCGTCCTACTCTCCCACAGGGTCCCCCCTGCAGTAC
>NZ_JBICYB010000054.1:0-25140 GCF_043200575.1 Streptomyces sp. NPDC048392 | reverse complement strand
TCGGTGACCATCAATCGATCACTCGGGAAGGTACGCCCTCCGCATTCCGCGAGGCACCCCTCCCGAGGCCGATCCACAAGTCCTGAGCATTGCTCCCGGCTGGAGCGGAAGATCGCGAAGCTGCCACCCCGCCCGGAATGGGAGATGGAACGGGTGTGGTCTCCGGACGAGGAGACCGACGAGGCGTATGACGCCGCCTACGAGAAGGCGTGTGTGACGATCGGCGGCCGTCGACTGCATCCGCGCGATCTCGACGCTTACACCGCTATCGCCTACGAGCTCGCCGACCTTGCTGACCAGGACGAGGAGTTCGACCCCAATGACGTGGAGAGTGAAGACGATCTCGTCCGTGGTGACCTGGACGCCGCGTTGGCCTGGGCTGCCGCCGGGGTCTGCGTCCTACAGCAGTCGATCCCCTACCCCTTCCGCGACGTCTTGCCGTATGGCCCCATCGACAACAGGTCCGCTCACCGCCTGGTGTACGCCTATGCGAACCTGCTGCAGTTGAAGCACCCGCGCAAGGCCGCCGCCTGGTTCACGGCGATGGTCTACTTCAGCCCGATGGACAACATGGGCGCCCGCTTCCTCGCCCCGGGAGGGCCTTCGAGCTCCTTGCCGTTTGGACTCTGACTCCCCCAGGGAACCGGTGGTCCCGGCGCGGGTGGACCCCAGCGCTCTCCGGGCCGAACTGGACGGCGTGCTCCACGGTATGTCCGGTGTGGGCTCAGTCCCCGGCCGTCGGCACTTTCGTGTGACTCCCAAGGGTGTTCTGACGACTCCTACGGGTGCCGGATTGGCTTTCCCGCCAGCGGTGGGTGCAGGATGCGCAGCGAAGCGTCCGCGGTCAACCAACTGCCAGTGCAGCTCGGCATCGTGGACCTTTTCGCGGGGGGTGGCGGCTTCAGCCAGGGCACGTACTCTCCGCCGACCATCGTGGTCCCAGCACGCAAAAGGGGAGCCCCGAAGGCCGCACCCGAGCTTTGGACGGCGGAGGGTACGACCGAGGACTCCCCGGTGTCGCGTTGGGATCACATCCGCCCGAGCGAAATCACGAGAGATGAATCCTGCAGCTACATCGCGGAACAGTACCGCAGCCAGACCGGTGTCCCGTCTTGCCCAGGTCAGCCAGGTGACCCCTGCCGTCGTCGCGCTCTTGGCGATGATCGCCATTTGCCTGCTGGCCGCCAGCGGACATACCGACCCGATCGCTGCTGTGGCGTGGTTCGGCGGCACGGTCTTCGCTGGTGGAACGATCGTCAGCGTGACCGTCCACATCCGCCGCTGACCACGATGGTCGGGCGCGGATAGCATGCGCAGCGGCCCGTCCCCGGCAGTTCGAAATGCCGGGGACGGGCCTCTGTTGGCTCGTGCGCGGATGAGTCAGCCGAGCCAGACGATGTCCAGGACGGACAGATGCCGCAGGGCGCGGTTGGCGAAGTAGATGACGGACAGCTGGCCGACGGACGCGATGCGCACGTCCTCGCCCTCCGGGTCGCCGGCGTCCCACTGCGGGAAGCCCCACGGGTTCCCGGCGGCGGCGTCCAGGACGTCCCAGGCCATCTGCTCGGCGTGCTCGGGCAACGCAGTGAGCATCTTCGCGGCCGGCGGCGACAGTCGGACCGCGTACGGCTGTCCGGTCACCGGTGTCTGCTCCGGATCTCCTCCAGGTCCACGAACCCGGTCTCATCCCGGCCAGAGTCGAGGAACGCGTCGACCGCCGGGGCGGAAGTGACGCGGGCCTGCCACACCTGGATGACCTCGTACAGCCCGGCGAGGGAGAACGTCCGGCGGGATTCCTCGAGCGCGGCCGTCCAGTCCTGCTCGAAGGCCGGCACCCACCGGTCCGCACGCCGGTCGGCGCGCAGCTGCGCGAGCAGTTCGGCCGGAGCTCCGGGCGCGGGGGCGTACGGGGTGACGGGTGCGTGGTCGGGCTGCGCGCTCATCTGGTCCTCCCGGCGGGTCGTCACCTCACGGTACGCGCGCCGGGTCGCCGCGGATGCGGGCATGGGACAGATCCCTCCGATCAGGATGCCGGCGACAGCGTGGGGGCGTGAGGGGATGACTGCTGGGCGAGGAACTGGCCGTAGGCGGTTTCAGCGAACCACCAGGCTTCGGGTGAGTGTCGCTTCGTACGCCACGGTCGCGGCTCCACCAGCGTCTCCAGGTGCCCGTCGGGGTGCTGGAGGCAGACGCCGATGCCGTAGTAGCCGAACTCCAGCAGCTTCTCGGGGTAGTGCACGGTGGGAGCCCTCGTGATGATCACCTTGCGGGCGCAGAACGTCGTGAACTTCTCTGCCGCACCCAGGGCCAGTTGGGAGGCGCTTGCGGCCCGTACGGTGGCCAGCCGCACCTGGCACGGACGCGCGACGTGTCGGACGACCTGGCCGTCGGCGACGGTGCAGATCCCGGCCGGGGCCCGGCGGATGTAGGCGCGTTGGTGATCGGTGAGGGACTCAAACGGGACGGGAAGGCCGTGGGGCAACGCCATCAGCACGTCCAGGCCGCCGAAGCCGTAACCGGTGGCGACGCCCAAGCTGGCAGCTTGACGCCGTTCGTGCTCCGCGTCGTCGATGTCGAGCTGGAGCTCCGCGACGCCGAAACCGGCAGACGCGGGAACCGTCGCGAGCATCTCGGCACCCCCTACAGGACCAGGGCCAGGGCGAGGGCCACAGCGCGCTGGCGCGTCGGGTCGTCCTGCTGATCCCAGGTGCCGGCGATGTGTTCAAGGAGGTCGGCCGCCGCGTCGAACACCACGCTGTCCGGGTCGTTGTCGTTGCGGGAGCGCAGCTGGCCGACGGCCCGGAGGATGTTGGCGACCGGGGCGGGCGGTTCCTCAGCGCTGCCGGAGCGAGGGCGAGGACGTGTGACGTCGAGCTCGAAGGCCAGGTAGTAGAAGAAGCCTTCCCGGGTCTGGATGGTGATGCCCTGCACCGGCAGCGGCTCGGGCAGAGGGGCAGGGAGATCGGGATACTTGGGGAGCTCATCGTCGGGGAGCGCGACCACGAACGCGGGGTGGTTGAGGATCGCCGCGGCAGCCGCCTCAGTCGGAATCGGCCCGTCCAGAGGGGCGTCGGTGAGCGGCGCGGCACTGGTCAGCGTGATCTTGTACGGCAGGCCCTCCGCGGTGGTGAAGCGGACCGTGTCACCGGGTTCGGCGTCGGCGGCGATGATGTGCGGGCTGCGGCGCAGTGCTTCGGCGATGCGGACGACGTCGTGGTCGGCATCGATCAGCGGGCTCTCGGTCTGGTCGATGGCTGTGGATTCAGTGGTCATGCTGTCACTCCTGTTCTGGTGATCTTTGTGGGTCTGCGTGCTGGGGTTGACTGCGGGACACTGACGGCTCGGGTCCCCGGCAGCTGACATGCCGGGGACCCGAGCCGTACAGGGTGCGGTCAGCCGGACCGGAGCCGGGCCGACGCGCAGGGCTGGCGGGTCACGGTGGCTGGCGTGGGTTTAGCGGGGCTGGCGGGTCAGGGAGCGGGCGACGGCCTGGGCGTGCTCGCGCAGCGGGATGTCCTGCTTGTTCCAGGTATCGGCCACGTAGTTGAGCAGTTCGGCCACGGCACGCTCGGAGTCGCTCGGGTCGCTCATGAGGACCCGGTCGGCAGCGGAGGCGACGTCGGCGGCCGGCGTCGATGGCTCCTGGTCGCCGACGCCGGACTGGACGCCCAAGACCAGGAGGTGACGGATGCCGCCCCGGGTCTGGATGGTGATGGTGTCCTCGCGCGGGAAGTCCGGGGTGGCCACGCAGAAGCCGGGGTGGTTGAGGATTGCCGCGGCGAGGGCCTCGGTGAGCACAGGCTCCGGCAGGATGTCGTCCTCGGTGGGTTCGGCGTCCTTGAGGGTCAGGTTCCCGTTGAGGCCGGACACGGTGGTGAAGGTGACGACGTCGCCGCCCGCCACGCCGTCGGCGGCGAGGATGCCCGGGCTGTGACGCAACGCGTCGGCGATGAGTTCGGCGTCGTCGTCCGCGGCGAGTAAAGGGCTCTTGTCCCGGTCAATGGCCGGGAATTCGATGGAGGCCATGTTTTCCCTATTTCAGGTCGAAGTCGATGTAATCAATATCGTTGAGTGCGACATCTGAGAGTCCCATAGCACGGCTTCCGCCGTCCTGGAAATAGACGTCTTTAAATCCTTCAGCGACAATCTCACGCATCTGCTGGTCGCTCGCCCCTGCGTCGCGGGCGTCGAGCAGGGCCTGCGCGTACGTCGCCGGCAGATGGACGGTCAGGCGGCGGAAGCGGCCGTCGTCGGTGGTGCCGACCGGCGCGGTGTAGCCGAACCGGGCCCTCGTCTCCACCGTGATCCCGCCCGTGGTCGCAGCATGCCTGCGGCGGCGCTTGCGGACGCCGGGCTGCCACCGTTGCCGAATCGCGCTGTCGATCTTCGCGGCGATGTCCTTCGGCGGGTGCTTGCGCGCCCCGCGTCGGTATCGGTTCACGGAGTCGGCTGTGACGCCGATCTCGGCCGCGACGGCCTTCGCGCTGCCCAACTGCCGCATCAGGTAGCCGATCTGGCCCTTGAGGGTCTTGGGCGGCTCCTGGGTGAAGGTTTCCTGCTCGGCGCGCCTGATGGCGTCGTCGATCTCTCCCGCCACGGGTTCAGCTCCCTTCCGGGGTAGGGTCCTGGCCATCGGGGTCAACGAGCCGGAACCAGGTCTCGCGTGTCTCACGCAGGTCGTGACGCCACAGTTCGGTGCGTGAGGAATCGCGGCGCGTTCGGATGGCGAGCTGCAGAGCCTCCATACGCGCCTCCATCCGGTCCAGCGCCCGCTCCCGTTCTGCCCCGGCTTCGAGCCGCGACGCGCCAGTCTCGGGATCGGCCACGGCCTTACTCGCCCTCGTCCATGACGGCGTCGTGACCGCCGCCCTTGATGTGGCGGGCGGGGTTGTAGCCCTGCTCGATCAGGTCGACCGCCCAGGCCATCTCCTGGACGCCCTCCAGCTTGCAGAAGCCGGGGTTTGCGCCGATCCGGAACGTGCCGTACACCGGGGTGCCGTCGCCGTTGCGTGGCAGGAAGTCCAGCGGTGACGGGCCGTGGCTGGCGTAGACGACGCAGTCCGAGAGCACGGCCAGGGGGTACAGGCCGATCAGGGCGGCGAGCTTGGCCATCTTGCGGTGCATGTTGACCCGCGCCTTGGAGATGACCAGGGCGCGGATGAGCGCGTTCCAGGTGGGGCGTTCGAGTGCGGGCCAGCGCTCCCCGTCGTTGTAGTGCCGGCCTTGGGGGCGTTCGCGGAGCTTTCCGATGCCCCCCTTGACCGTCGACTTGACGGCCGAGAGGACCATGGCGCCCTGCCGGTGCCGGCTCGTCAGAGCGGCCAGCTCCGCGTCGTTGGCGGCAGCCAGGCGTGCCGCGTCCCCGCAGGGGCCGGCCAGCTCACGCAGTGCCGCACGCAGGCCTTCGACGTTGTCCTCGTCGGCTGCAGCGCACGTCTTGTGTAGGGCCATCGCCTCCAGGAACACCGCCGGGTCGGCGTCCTTGTCGACGGGAATGCCCATCTCGGCCGTGGTGGTGAGGTAGGCGTCCTTGAGCCGGTCGTGCCACGGATCGAGGTACGCACCCGTCTCCTCGCGCACGTACGCCTCGATCGGGCGGATCTCGTAGCCGAGCTCTTCGGCGTACGCCAGGGTCGGCGTCGCGTACCAGGCCGGGCCCTGCGGTCGTTGCCCGTTGGACGTGAACGGGCTCGGCAGGCGCGGGTCCAGCTCGATGTGGGAGAGGTCCACCAGCCACACGCCGGGGATCTTCTTGTCGAAGGCCGGCGCGGTGACGTGCACGGGCTCGGACAGGCCGACCGTCAGACGGGCGGCGGCCGCGAGGAAGGCGGTGTTGATGTCGATGCCGACCGCCCACGGCAGAAGGCATTCCTCGTCTGACAGCAGGTTCGGGTCGCGCACCCACTGGTAGGCCTCCTCGTCGAGGAAGCCGCGTTCCCAGCCCTGGGCCACCGGGTGCTCAGGCGGGGCCTCCGGCGGGGCCGGGTCCATCGCGCTGGTGAGCGCGCCCGGGTTCGGGCCGGAGACCCACTCACCGCTCGCCTCGTCCTTGACCGGGCGGGTCGGCGGCCGCAGTGCGGTCATCAGCTCCAGTCCGGTCACCGCGGTGGAGCCTCGCGGGGTGAGCACGCGCGTGGCGAACACCCCGAGGACGCGGGCGAGGTCAGCGGGGTGCAGGGTCGCGGCGTCGCCCCAGGCGCGGGTGTCCAGTGCGTCCCAGGGCAGGATCGCCAGCTGCACGCACTGCCGCTGGCTCTTCTGCGCCGGACGGTAGATCCGCGGCCATGGGCCGAAGCCGCGCTGCGTCAACTTCCATTTGGCCTTGGCGACTTGCTTGACGACCGGGTGGTCCTCCGCGAGGCGCAGGCCCCGGCGGTCCTCCAGGTGCGCGGGCAGTCCGAACCGGGCCGCAGCCGACTCGGTGAGCACGATCAGCGGGTCGGAGTCATTGCCGTGCCGGTTCAGCCGCGCGGCGCCGATCCCGGACTCCTTCAACACCCAGTCCACCAGCTGCGGGATGGTCGATGCCGGGCAGTCCAGCAGGACGCCACCCAGGCAGTACGCGGTGCCGTCGCCGTCCAGGACCGCCAGCGGCCCGTTCGGGAAGCGCGGATCGACCGCAGGGGCGGCTGCCCTCGGCTTCGCCGGACGACGCGACATCGACGTCGGGCGGACGGGGCCAGCCGGGCGGGACGGAGCGGAAGTAGAGCGCGACGGGGGCGAGTTGGTCTCAGGGCGCGCCACAGGTGCAGGGGTGCCGGCCTGGTCACCGGGCGCAGGAGGCATGTTCGCATCGGTCGTCGGTCCGGTGAACGTCTCCGGCACCGGTGCGGATTCGGCCGGGTACTGAACCGCCCATCCCTCCAGCAGCCGCAGATACGCCTGGCGGCGCGGTGCGCGGGGCTCGGACCGCCCCGACTCCCAGTTCTTCACGGACTGCTTCGTGGTCCTCAGCACCTCTGCCAAGCGGGCCTGGCTGACCCCGGCCGCCTCGCGGAGTCGCGCCCGCTCAGCTGGCTGCGGCAACTCCGGTTCACCTGTGAGCAGTTCATCCACGGCCGCGAACAGCTCTTCCTCGGTCGGCTTCTGCATGCCCCTACTCTATCAGAAATTAACCATGGTTGTTCCCGATTCTTTAGCCATGGATTTGACGTTGATGCTAGGCTGACCCCGGTCGGCCGCGCTGGCGGCCGGAACCGGCGACATCCGGGAGGGTTCGGTGGCCGAAGGGGACGTCGCGTCGACCGTGCTGCATGCACGTCCTGGTCGAACGGCCCGAGCGTCACGTGCCACACGAGAGGGTCGACAGCGACCCGATGCGGCTGGACGCAGTTGGAGTCAGGGAGGGCAAGAGGAGACCGCAGCGGAGCGGTTTCACGAGGCCCGGCCGTACGGGCCGCGAGGAAGGGAAGACCGGTGACCGGGATCAAGCTGCGCGACCACCAAATCGAGGCCGTAGCCGCGATCGTGCGAGGACTGGACGTCCCTCCTGGGGGGATCCCCGCGAACGGTCTGCGGGGGCAAGTGCACGCCGCGTGCGGCACGGGCAAGACCATCATCGCCGCTGCGGCCGCGAAACGGATCGCCCCCAAGGGACGGGTCCTCGTTCTGGTGCCGACGCTGGACCTGCTGACCCAGACCGTACGGGCGTGGCGCGCGGCTGGCCACAAGGGCCCGGCGGTGGCGGTGTGCTCGCTCCACGACGACCCGGAGCTGTGGACGCTGAAGGTCCGGTGCACCACCAACCCGATCCAGCTGTCGCTGTGGCACGGCGACGGGCCGGTCACCATCTACGCCACGTACGCCTCACTCGGCGTCCTGGCGGAGGCCTTCGAAGGGGCGTACGGCCAGCAACTTAGCCTCATGGACCTGGTGTGCGTGGACGAAGCCCACCGCACCAGCGGGTCGATGGGGAAGGCGTGGGCCGACGTCCACGACCAAGGCATCATCCCGGCGGCACGCCGGCTGTACCTGACGGCGACGCCACGGATCTGGCAGGAGCGCCCCCAGCACTGGGAGGTCGCCGAGGGCGTCCGGGACGCCTTGCCTGAGGAGATGGCGGCCTCCATGGACGACGAAGAGATCTTCGGTCCCGTCCTCTACAAGCTCTCTCTCGCCTCAGCGGTCTCCCGAGGACTGCTTGCCCGCTACCAGATCATCGTCATGGAACTCCGGGACCCGGTCGTCACCCCCGAGCGGCTAATGGGCGAGGAGCGGCGCGGTGAGGAGGTACGCGGGCAGCGGCTCGGGGCCCTCCACGCGGCGCTGCTGCGCACCATGGCTCACCACGGCCTCAACACCTGCATCACCTTCCACCACCGGACGATAGAGGCACAGGCTTACTCGAAGGGCCTGGAGCGCGTCGCGGCGAAACTGCACGCCAATCAGCCGGAAAAGTACCCGGCCAAGATCTGGGCTGACTGGCTGTGCGGAGAGCACGAGCCGGACCACCGGCGCAGGGTCCTGGGCAGCTATGCCACGACGGTCCGCCGAGCGATCCTGTCGAACTGCCGCGTCCTGGGCGAGGGCGTCGACATCCGGGCCGTGGACTCCGTCGCCCTCCTTGACCCCAAAGGCGCCCCCCACGACATCGTCCAGGCCATCGGCCGCGCTCTGCGGCAGAAGCCAGGGCAGGGGAAACTGGCCTCGCTGATCGTGCCCGTGTTCCTGGAGGCCGACGAGCAGCCGGAGGACATGTTCACCTCCGCCTCGTACCGGCCTTTGGTGCAGGTCCTGCAGGGGCTTCGGGCTCACGACGAAGAGGCCGTGGAACTGCTCGCCATTCCCCAGGAGCCGCAGAAGGACGAAGTGCAGCCGTCCGAGTACATCGGCACGGCGCCGGAGGACGGCGAGGAAGAGTCCCGTCTGCTGCTGCGTTTCGCAGCTCCGCGTGACCCGGAGATGGTCGCGAACTGGGTGTCCTTCAACGTCATCGACACAGAGAAGCAAGACTGGGCTCGGGGCTGGGCGGCACTGAAGAGGTTCACCGACCGTGAGGGTCACGCCAGGGTGCTGATCGGGCACAAGGAGGGCGGGTACCCGCTCGGGCGGTGGATCGCAGAGCAGCGGCGGGCGTACGGGGCCGGGCAGATGACCGGCCTGCGCGCCCAGCGGCTGGAGAAACTCGGCATGGTGTGGTCCGTTGCGGACGAACGCTTCCAGGAAAACCTGGAGGCGGCCCGCGCCTACTTCGCCGACAACTGGACCCTGTGCGCGCCCCGGAACGCGTCCGCCCTTGACCTGCGGGTGGGGCAGTGGCTGTCCAACCTCCGCCGTCCCGGCGCGCTCGCCGAACACCCCAAGTGGGAAGCCGCGTTGAAGGAGATCGATCCGGACTGGAACCCCAAGTGGCCGGCCGACTGGCAGCGGCACTACGCCGCCGTACGCGAACTCCTGCGTGAGGAAGCTGAGTTCTCGGAGATCCTGCCGGGCGTCACCTGCCACGGGATGGACGTCGGGAAGTGGCTGCAGAAGCAGCGGCAGCACACCGTCTGGCAGGAGTTGAAGGCCGGACAGCGCGAGCGCCTGGAACAGCTCGGCGTCGTCCCGCTGCCCCCGAAGCAAGAAACACCGCCGAAAGCCCGCAAGGGCGGCGCCGGCGCCTTCGAGCGGGGCCTTGAGGCGCTGCGGCAGTACAAGAACCGGGAAGGCCACGTGACCGTCCCCAGGGCCCATGTCGAGAACGTCGTGGTCGATGGCTGAGGTTCCCCCGAGATGCGGGGAGAGGTGACAGCAGGTCAGATGGGACTCATGAGAGGAGCCCAGACGATGCCTGCCCCGAGGAAATACCCGCTGGAGTTGCGTGAACGAGCGGTGCGGATGTACCGCGCTTCCGAGCCGAAGCCCGTGATCCGCCGCATGGCCGAGGAGCTCGGCGTGCACCACGAAGCCCTGCGCGGCTGGATCCGCCAGGCCGAAGCAGACGCCGGTGAGCGGGACGACCTGCTGACCACCGAGGAGAAGGAAGAGCTCGCCCAGCTGCGGCGCGAGGTGCGCCAGCTACGGCGGGCGAATGAGGTCCTGCGGACGGCCTCGGCTTTTTTCGCGGCGCAGCTCGACCCGACCCGGCCCAGGTGACGGCGCTCGTCGACGAGCATCCGCACCTGGGGGTCGAGCCCGTACTCCGGGAGCTGAACCTCCCCTCCTCTACCTACTACCGCTGGCGCCATGCCGAGAAAGAGCCGTGCGAACGGCGGCGGCGGGACGCCGAGTTGACGGGGAGGATCCGGCAGGTCCATGAGGATTCCGACGGCACCTACGGCTCGCCCCGCGTTCATGCCGCCCTCAAACGCAACGGGGTCCACGTCGGCCGCAAGCGGGTCGAGCGGCTCATGCGCGAGGCCGGTCTCGCCGGCATCAGCCCCCGCCGGCCCAAAGGCTTCACCCGCCGTGATCCGGGCGCCGATCTCGCCCCTGACCTGGTGCGACGCGATTTCACCGCGAGCGCGCCCAACCGGCTGTGGGTCACGGACCTCACCATGATCGCCACCCATGAGGGTCCCCTGTGGCTCTCGGCGATCCGCGACGCGTTCTCCCGCCGCGTCGTGGCCTGGGAGACCTCCGCCCACGCGGACGCCGACCTCGTCCTGTCCTCCCTCGAGTACGCCCTGGCCAGCCGGGAGGTCGCCCCCGGCGAGCTCGTGCACCACGCCGACCACGGCTGCCAATACACGAGTATCAAGCTGACAACACGCCTGGTCAGAGCAGGTATCCAGGCGTCCATGGGGTCCGTCGGCGACTCGTTCGACAACGCCTTGGCGGAGAACCTGTGGAGCATCGTCAAGACCGAGTGCATCCGCGGGCGCGTCTTCACCACCAGGACCGAGGCCAACCTGGCGCTCTTCGAGTACATCGACGGCTTCTACAACAGCCGGCGCATCCAAAAACGCCTCGGCTACCTCAGCCCGATCGAGTTCGAGGAAAAGCATTACGCCGACCAGGCAGCGGCCGAACCAGTGAACCTGAAACCACGACAACCCGCCCTGACCAGCTAGTCAGCCACTCCCGCACAGCGGGGGAACCTCAGGCCAGGAGCACGCAGTGAAGCTGGGTGTGTTTCTGTCGAATACGCGCTCGAGGCGGGCGAATCTCGCCGAGGACAAGCTCACGCAGTTGTCGGGACTGGGACTGGCGTGGGCGGCAGCGGACGGAGGGCAACCGCAGTGATCTGGAATCCCCGCGACCTCGCCCGGGACACGGTTCGCCGGCAAGGCGCGGGCCTGAGTGCCGTACAGGTGGCGGCCAAGGTCGCGGAGGCCGCCGCGCGCAAGCGGGAGACCCGCGAGCAGATGGACTGCGCTCTCGTCGATCGCGGCCCGTACGCAACGGACCCGCGGGAGCTCGCGGAGCTGTGGGAGGCCAGGCACACCGAATGGTGCCGGGTCGGCACGCTGGTGGAGGCCTCGTCCTGGACGTCGTACGACCCCGCCCAGGACGACCAGGGAACATCCTGGGCTCGCGAGCGGGACACACGGCGGCAAGGTGCCCTGCAGCGGCATGAGGCGTGGGTGCGGGAGCGCCAGGACGCTAAGGACGAAGTGCACGCGCAGGTCTGGCTGTCCGCCGATGTCAGCCGCCGCCTGCGGGCCATCGCCGCCCGGGCGGGCCTGTCAGCCGAGCAGGTCCTTGCCCAACTCGCTGGCCAGGCCCGGATGAACGACGACAGCCGTGTCGCGGTCGAAGCGTTCACTCTGTCCACGGGAGAGGATACGTACCGATGACCACCCCGGAAGACCAGCGCGTGCAGGCGGCCGTACGACGGCACCTCCGCAACAGGGCCTTCGCCGAGGCGGAGAAAGTCATCTCGCTCGTGCTGTCCGACCCGCAGGTACAGCAGGCGAGGGCACAGATCGAGGCGGCGGAGACGCAGATCGGCCTGGAACTGCGCACCCGCCTCCAGCCCTTCCAGGACCGCTACGAGCAGGCAGTCCGCGACGGTGACGCGGACGTGTTCATCAAAATCTGCCCGGGAAAGCACGGCCGCTGGGGACGGATCTGCGTCCTGGACGACGGCCACGAGACCTCGATGGAGGAACCCCACTGGGGCCACAACAGCGACGGCGAGCCGATCGCCTGGGTGGGCAGCGCCCCCGACGACTGGTGAACGCGACGCCGACCACACCAGTACGGTCGCCGCACCGTCGCCGGTGTGGCGGCTTTCAGAACGTGGTTCCGGTCGGAGCCTGCCGGAATCCGGAGGCGATCTCATGGTGACGCGCGAGCACCGTGTTCGGACCGACACGGACGTAGAACTCCGCACGCTGTCCGTCGCGGTAGGCGTACATCTGGCCCCCGCCGGAGACCTCGATGGCGAGGACCTTCCTGCCGTCGTGGTCGATCACGCGCAACTCGTACGGCGGCGCTGGCTCCACGCTGTCCCGGATCATGCCGACCACCTGGAGTTCCTGCTTGTCGACGTTCGCTCCCTCGGGCAGGCCCACAGTCTGCAGGTCGTCTCCGACGCCGATCAGGATGGTGCCGCCGTCCTGCGACGCGAAGGCCGCGACGGTCTTGAGCATCTTCTTCCGCGACTCGCCCTCCGGGACCTCCCGTTTGCACTCCAGGTGCTGTCCCTCTCCGTTCGACAGGAGGAGGTCCAGCTCAGGGCCGGGCTGCTCCCAGACAACCGAGGCGTCGCGGGCGCGCCCGTACGTAGGGGCTGGGAAGCTTCGCCAGTCCAGCCACTGGTGTTCACGGCGGAGCATCAACAGGCTGTCGTGCGCGAGTCCGTGGGGCAGCTGGAAGCTGTAGGTGCCGGCACCGTCGACGGGGTGGTTCTGGTTGCCGGCCGCCCAGCTGAGCTCTAGTACCGCGCCGTCGAGGACCTCGCCGTCCACGACGGCCGTCAGCAGGTCGGGCCCGATGGTGATCTGCTCAAGCCAGCCCGCGCGCTGCGGCAGGACGATACGCCACAGGTCCGCACGGCCCGCAGAGCTGTCGTTGGGGCGCTGGTGGAGGAAGGCGCTGAGCGCCTGGTCGAAGTTCAGGAAGGAAGGGCCGTCGCCGACCAGAAGGTCGTGGCCGGGCTGGGGAGTGTTGGTGTCCCGGCTTATGGTCCACTCGGTGCGCGGCCACGGCGTGGTCACCCGGTCCCACTCTTCCTGGCCGCGCAGCCGGTACGTGGAGGCGCTGGAGGCTGGCGGGCTCGGGGAGACGACTTGGAGGCCGTGGACGTCCTGTTCGTCCCCCCGCAGCAGCGCGGCAACCGTCGGGCCGGGCAGGCGGAGCTCCCGGAAGCACGCGGTGCTGTAGCGCCAGGCCCGCTCCTTCACCGAGGTGTCGTCGTCCAAGGTGACGTGACCATGGTGCAGGCGCCACTGTTGTGCGTCCGCGAGCAAGGCCAGTCGGACGTTCACGGCGGCTCGCTCGTTGAGCATCGCCACCAGCGCGGCCGTGTCCGTCTGCCCGCTGATCGCCATGCCCGGTCTCCCTCTCCCAGCAGCGTGTGGAGCCGAATCAGGCGCATCGTCACGGCCCGTGCTCACGAGCAGGCTACGCCGGGGCAGGTGAGCGGGAGACCAAGCAGCGCTCCTCCCCCACCAGTTGCGGACCGTACGCGGCCGGCACGGAGCACCTGACGGGCCCACGCTCACCCACGCGGGAGGGGCGGCGTCAACCCGGGCGCGGGAGGTCACCCGGTGCGCCGGTCGACTCAGCGGCACCCGCGGACTGCGGTTACTCGAACGCGGAGCCGGGTGCGCGGGGCATGCTGATCGCCATGTCTGGGGCGATCTTGAGCTAAGGCACCGCTGGTCGAACTGCCGTACAGGTGATCGCCAGCGGCCCTCTATGTCGTGGCTGGCTCTGGTTCCGGGTGCCGGGCCTTGGTCCGCACGGCGGCCTCGATGCCGAAGCGGGGCTTGTCCTGCTCCTGAGCGTGCACGGTGACGGCGGCCTGGACCTCTCCGGCCCGCTTCCGCCAGTGCTGCCAGGCCGTCTCGTACGCCTCGGTCTGCTCCGACGACCAGGGCGTCGACGTGGGCCGGCCGTAGGTGTCCCGCAACTCCAGAACCCGGCCGTGCGCCTCGTCGGCTGCTCTCTGCATCTCCACCAGTTCATCGAATGTGTGTGCCACGTCGACGGATCCTACGTCGGCTACAGCCGGTCGCCCGGCAACGTGACCAGCTCGCCCGCCACCCCTGCATCTACGACACAGTCTCGCCCTCCGCCGTCCACGTCCGAAGAGCACGCTCCCGCCCGCACGTCTCCTCGATGAGCCAGACCACGACCTTCGGGTCCTTGCTGTAGAGCCCGACCCACTCCGTGTAACGGTCGCGAGCGGTTGATACCAGCTCCCACTCACCCTGCACCGCTGGGCCGTTGGCCACGAACCGCAGCCGGGCGAGGTACCTGGTCTCCATAGTGGTCCCCTCCCTCCGCTTCATCGTCGGGCCCGCCGATCGGCAAGGGCCGCAGGCAGACGTACCGAAGCGCTGCCGCGCCCGGCCCGCAGCGCCCGCGAGGAACCGGATTAGGTGTCATCCAAGGCGAAGGCGCGCTGGTGGAAGGCGGCGGCTGCGTCGCCTGCCTCCGCAATTCTGCACGAACGCAGGTGGCAGGGGCACTGCCATGGTGACGGGCCAGGGTCAGCTGGCGAACGGGGCTACATCGTCGGGAGAGACATCCGGGCGAGCACGATGCAGCCGTACGGGGTGGCGCCAACGGCCGGCGCCGTCCCGGGCGACGTCGATGTGAACCTCCACGACCAGCTCGGGCTGCACTAAGGTGACGTTCAGCGTCTCGTTCGTGCCCCACCCGGCGGAGAACGTCCAGCCCGTCCACGGATGCTCGCTCCCGGCCGGGTCCAACAGGCCGGAGAACGAGCCGCCCACCGTCCGGGAGAGGGTGACGGTGCGGCCGGCGTACTGCAGGCGCCCGTCCGTGTCGTAGCGCCCCAGCAGCAGGCTTCTGGGAGCAGAGGGTGAGCCGGTGACCGCGCCGATGATCGCTTCCGTGGTCTCGCGGACCTTGTACTTCCGCCAGCCGCGCACCGTAGGCCTGTAGGGGTCGTCCAGCCGCTTGAAGACGACCCCTTCCAGTCCGACCGCTGTCCAGGACAGCCACTCCCGGACGGTGTCCGGGTCGGTGGTCGACGGACACAGCGCCCACGGCGCCGTCAGACGGCCTGCGGTGAACAGTTGCTCCAGGGCCGCCCGACGCCACCGGTACGGCCACGCCGCCGTGTCGGTGCCCGCCAGGCGGAGCAGATCGAACGCGACGAAGTGGGCCGGCCACTCCTGCGCAAGCCGGTCCGCTCCGGTGCCGCGCCGCCGAAACCGCCCCTGGAGGCGCTCGAAGGCAAGCCGTCCGGCCTCCCATACCACCAGCTCACCGTCTATTGCTGTCGCATCTGGCAGTTGCGCAGCCCCGGCCACGACCTCGGTGAAAGCCGGCGCCATGTCCGTGCCGTGCCTCGAGCGCAGCATCACCCGGCCGCTGTCTACGGAGAGGCTCGCGCGGAAGCCGTCCCACTTGGGTTCGGCCGCCCACCCCGGCGGCAGGTCGGGGCTGTTCACGACCGTGGTGAGCATCGGCTCCGGCGGGGTCCACATCAGCGTCACGGCGGAGGCGGGGATCAGGCGGCGCTCTTCTTGCGGCGGCGTCCAGCCCGGGTGAGCGCGTCGACCAGCTCCTCGCGGCTCATCTTGGACCGGCCTGCGATGTCCTGCTCGGTGGCCCGCTGGTACAGCTCCGCCTTGCTCAACTGCCGCAGCTCGCTCTTCCCTCCGCCTCTCCCCCGCTTTGTCGCCGACGCCCGGGCCGACTTCGGCGGAGCCTTCTTGACGGCAGCTTTCCTCTCCGCCGCCTTCGCCGACGGCTTGCGCACCGTCTTCCGCGCGGCCGACTTCTTCTGCGGCGCCGCCGGCTCCTGTCCCCCGGCACCCCGGGCCTGGTCGAGGCTGCCCTGCAGGACCTCCATCAAGTCGACCACGTTGGTGGCCTGGGGCGGCTCCTCAGCCAGGGCGATCTCCTGTCCTTCGGCCTTCGCCTGCACGAGATCACGCACCTTCTCCTCGTATGTGTCCCGATACCGGGCGGGCTCCCAGGGCGCGCCGAGGGCGCCGACCAGCTGGATCGCCATGTCCAGCTCCTTGCCCTTGCCCGCGCGGCCCGAGGGCAGCTCGGGCAGCTCCTTGCCCGGGTCACGAACCTCGTCCGCCCAGTGCAAGGTCTGGAGCACCAGGACCTTGTCCTCCGCGCGGAGCGCGGTCAGGTACTGCTTGCCTCGCATCACGAACGTGGCGATGCCGACCTTCCCTGACTCGGCCAGCGCCGCGCGCAGCAGCTCGTAGACCTTGGCGTACTCCTTGCCGCGTGGGGCGATGTAGTAGGTGCGGTCGAAGTAGACCGGCTCGATGTCGGCGAGGTCGACGAAGTCGGTGATATCGATGGTCTGGGAGCGCCCGGGCGCGATCTGGTCCAGTTCGCCGGGCTCCAGGACGACGTACTCGCCCTCCGTCACCTCGTAGCCCTTGACGATGTCCTCGCTCGGGACTTCCTTGCCGGTGCGTTCGTTGACCCGCCGGTTGCGGATCCGGTCGGCTGTGCCGCGCTGCAGCTGGTGGAAGTGGACTGTGTGGTCCTGTGTCGCGGTGAAAAGACCGACCGGCACGCTGGCCAGCCCGAACGTGATCACACCCGTCCAGATCGCGCGTGCCATGTCCGCACCCTCCGTCCCTGCCTGCCTCCGTGGTCGCATCCGGCACGGATGCTCCTGGTGACCACGCTGGCACTCCCGCAAAGAGAACGCGCGCCGGGGCACAGGCGAGCGGAGCAGGCGAGGGGCCTGTGGACCACGGCGGGGCCGGTTCCGCCTCACGGACATGAGGGTCACACACACCAGGCATTCGAACGTATTATCGAATTCTCGGTTATGGTGGAGACCTGGGGGGACACAGGTCAGCGGCGGGACGCGCGAGAGTAGGGAGGTGTAGCGCCGTGGATTTACTCATCTGCACGTCGCCTCTGGATACTCCGCCCGCTACGGCGCCTCCCTTCCCGGCGCCTTGGTGCAGCGTGCGGCCGAGCGCGGGGTGACGACGCTCGCACTCACTGACCGGGACACCGTCGCGGGAACGGTCCGCTTCGCCACAGCCGCTGAGGCCGCCGGCATCCAGTCGATCCTCGGTGTCGACGTCGCCGTCGCCCCGATCGCCTCACCGGACCCGGCCGCCGTACGACCTCGTACGCCAGTGCGCGGCGGCGCGCACGTGCTGGAACCGCCGCTGCGGATCACCCTGCTCGCACAGAACGCGGCCGGGTGGGCGCGGCTGTGCCGCCTGGTGTCGGCCGCGCACGCCGAAGCAGACGGCGCGGCGCCGGTCGTGTCCTGGCCGACCTTGCACGCGTACGCCGACGAGGACCTGGTGGTGCTGCTCGGACCCTCCTCCGAACCGGTGCGGGCGCTGTCCGCCGGCCGCCCGGATGTCGCCGAGCAGCTGCTCGCGCCGTGGCGGGATCTGGCCGGAGAGCGTCTGCGGCTGGAGACCGTGTATCTGGGACGGGAGGGCACCGGCGCGGGATCGCTCCGGCTGGCCGCGCGCACCATGGGCCTGGCCGACCAGCTCGGCGTACGCACCGTGTTGACGAACGCAGTCCGCTACGCCGATCCCGGTCAGCACCGGCTGGCCGACGTGCTCGACGCCGCCCGGCTGCTGCGGCCCGTCGACCGCCGGCACCTGGACGGCGGGGAGCGGTGGCTGAAGGGCCCGGCCGCCATGTCCGCGGTCGCCGAGCGGATCGCCCAGGCCGTCGGCGACGAGTCCGCCCGCGCCGTACGCCTGCTGACCGAGACCGAGGCCACCGGGCAGTCCTGCACTCTCACCCCGGCCGACCTCGGCCTGGGCACCCCTCACTTCCCCGAGCCGTCCGTCGTGGGCGCGGGCCCGGAGCCCGGTTCGGGGATGCGGCTGCTGAGGCAGCGGTGCGAGGCCGGGATGGTCGCCCGCGGCCTGGACCGCGACGAACGCGCCGTACGACAGCTCGACTACGAGCTCGAAGTCATCGGCCGGCTCACCGGCTTTGAGGCCTACTTCCTCGCCGTGGCCCAAGTAGTCGCCGACACCCGGGCGCTGGGGATCCGGGTCGCCGCGCGCGGCTCCGGCGCAGGGAGCATGGTCAACCACTCCTTGTTCATCGCCACAGCCAATCCCCTTGATCATCATCTTCTGTTCGAACGGTTCGTGAACGAGCGCCGTACGTCGCTCCCAGACATCGACCTCGACGTCGAGTCCGAGCGGCGCCTGGAGGTGTACGACGCGATCATCAAGCGGTTCGGCACGGAGCGGACCGCGGTCACCGGCATGCCCGAGACCTACAGGGCAAGGCACGCCTTGCGCGACGCCGGGCTTGCCCTCGGGATTCCGCCCCAGGTCGTGGGCGACATCGCCAAGAGCTTCCCTCACATCAGGGCGCGGGACATCCGCGCGGCGCTGGCGGAACTGCCGGAGCTGCGGCAACTCGCCTCCCAAACAGAGAAGTTCAGGCCGCTGTGGGAGCTCGCCGAGGGCCTGGACGCGCTGCCCCGCGGCTACGCCATGCACCCCTGCGGGGTGATCCTGTCCGACGCGTCCCTGCTGGACCGGCTGCCGGTGCAGCCGACCCCGGCGGGCTACCCGATGGTGCAGGCCGACAAGGAGGACATCGAGCTCGGCGGCTACGCCCTTCTGAAGCTGGACGTGCTCGGAATCCGACTTCAGAGTGCGATGGCGCACGCGGTCGCGGAGATCCGCCGCGCCACGGGGAGAGTCCTCGATCTCGACAATCCCGACCACGTCGACCTCAACGACCGGCTGGCCTTCGAGATGATCCAGGCCTCGGACACCGTGGGCCTGTTCCAATTGGAGTCACCTGGCCAACAAGATCTTTTGTCCAGGCTGCAGCCCAGACACTTGCAAGACGTCATCGCCGACATCTCGCTATTCCGTCCAGGGCCGGTAGCCGGAGGCATGCCTGCGATCTTCATAGCGGCCCGGCACGGCGCGGCCCCGCGGTACGCGCACCCGGACCTGGAGCCGATCCTGTCGGACACGTACGGCGTGACCATCTGGCACGAGCAGATCATCGCGACGTTCGCACAGCTGACCGGCTGCGATCGCGCTGCCGGCGAGTACGCCCGCCGCACCCTCGCCGACCCCGACCGGCTCCCCCGCGTCGAAGAGTGGTTCCGCCGTACGGCCGGTGACCGCGGCTACAGCACGGCCGTACTGGACGAGGTCTGGGAGACCATCGCCAGCCACGGAGCATATGGATTCTGCAGGGCGCACGCTGTCGCATTCGCTGTTCCTGCACTTCAGAGCGCCTTTCTGAAGGCCCACTTCCCGGCGTTCCTGTACGCCGGGCTCCTGGAGCACGACCCCGGGATGTGGCCGCGACGGCTCGTCGTGTCCGATGCCCGCCGCCACGGCGTGCCGATCCTGCCCGTCGACGTCAACCACTCGCGCGCGGCGCACCAGGTCGAGCAGACCGAGCAGGGCTGGGGCGTGCGCCTCGCCGTCTCCACCGTCAAAGGGATCAGCGAGGGTGAGGTCGCGCGCCTCGTGGCCGGCCAGCCCTACACCGGCCTGCAGGACCTGTGGCAGCGCGCCCGCCCCTCCCTGCCGATCGCGCAGCGGCTGATCCGGATCGGCGCGCTCGGCCCGCTCCCGGGCGACCTCACCCGGCGGGATCTCCTGCTGCAGGCGACCGAACTCCACCGGCAGTCCCGCGCCCGCACCGCCACCGACGGCCAACTGCCGCTCGGCGGCGAGCTGGTGACCTCCACCCCGAGCGGACTGCCCGAGATGACCAGCCGGGACAAACTCGGCGCGGAACTGGACACGCTCCAGATCGACGTCACCCATCACCTGATGGAGCACCACCACCGGCTACTGAACGAACTCGGCGCCACCACCGCCGCGCACCTGCGGAGCATGACCCCCGGACAGAAGGTCCTGGTCGCCGGAGTCCGCGCCTCCACCCAGACCCCGCCGATCGCGTCCGGCAAGAGGATCATCTTCGTGACCCTGGAGGACGGCACCGGCATGGTCGATCTCGCCTTCTTCGAGAACTCCCACGAGGCCTGCGCGCACACCGTGTTCCACTCCGGCCTGCTGCTCGTACGCGGCACCGTCGAGTCCCGCGGCGCGCGCCGTACGGTGGTCGGCGCCATGGCCTGGGACCTGGACGAAGTGGCCGCCGCCCGCCGCGACCACGGCCCCCAAGCCGCCCTCGACCTGCTCGGCCGCACCGACCCGGCCCCCACCCCGGCCCATCCAGCAGCACCGCATCGCACCCTTGCCGACGGCACCGCGGGCGCCCGCCTCCACCCGTACGCCGACCTCCAGCCCGCCGGCACCCGGTCTGCAGACCTGCGGCGCCTGGGGCACCGGAGTCAGGGAAGCGCAGGGTGATCACAATGAGCGGACGCCACCTTCTCCACCTCCGCTTCGACGTTCCGGCCGTCGAGGAAGCCGAACTCCCCGAGGGGCTGCGCCGTTTGCTGGAGAACG
Source organism: Streptomyces sp. NPDC048392 (assembly GCF_043200575.1). Taxonomy (NCBI): domain Bacteria; kingdom Bacillati; phylum Actinomycetota; class Actinomycetes; order Kitasatosporales; family Streptomycetaceae; genus Streptomyces; species Streptomyces sp. NPDC048392. Next base: position 4,651 of record NZ_JBICYB010000054.1, on the reverse strand, counting down.
TCACGCCCCGCGTGCAGATGATCGGGCCGGACTCGGCTGCCCTCGACCTCACTGGAGCGATCCCGTACTGGAAGCGGGACGCCCGCGGCCTGACCGAGCTGGTCCAGCTGCGTGCGCTCGCCCACTTCGGCCTGCGCAGCTCGGCGGGGTGCGCCCCCAACCGGATGCTCGCCGCGATGGCCTGCGCCCTCACCCCGCCCGGGCAGCGCACCGTCGTCGACGACTCCCCCGAGGCGATCTCTGCCTTCCTGCGCCCGCGTCCGGTCCACGAGTTGCCCGGTGTGGGCGCGCGGACCGCCACGACGCTCGGCGAGTACGGTCTGCACACCGTCGGCGACGTCGCCGATGTCCCCCAGCTCACGCTGCAACGTGTGCTCGGCGCCCGGGCCGGCCGCGCCCTCCACGAGCACGCCCAGGGCCGCGACACCCAGGTCGTCGACCCCACCCCGATTCCGGCGAGCATCAGCAGCGAGCACCGCTTTGACCGCGACGAGCTCGACTCGGCCGCCCACCGGCGCGCCCTACTCGCTCTCGCCGACGACCTCGGTGCCCGGCTCCGTGCCTCCGGCCAGATCGCGAGCGGCCTGACCTGCACCATCCACTACGCCGACCGGAGCTCCACCCGCCGCAGCCGTGTCCTGTCCGAGGCGACTCAGCACACCGTGCTCCTGGCCCGCGCGGCGTACGCGGTCTACGAATCCCTCGGGCTCCAGCGCGCGCGGGTCCGCAACATTGCGCTGCGCGCCGACGCCCTTCGGCCGGTCGACCTGGCCACCCGTCAGCTCACACTCGATGCGCGCGACGATAAGCCTCTCGCGATCGAAGCCGTCGCCGACCGTGCCCGCGCCCGCTACGGGCACCAGGTGATCTACCCCGCTGTCCTCGCCGTCAACTCCCGTCCCGCTACTGCCTGATGCCGGGAAGAGGTGGCTTTACCCGTCGCCTCGATCGTCGGTCACTCGACCAGGCCGACCGGGCCCCGACCCGGCTTCTCGCAGTTCCCGATGGAGCAGGTGCTGGCCGGCGGAGAAAAGGATGGGCCCGCCACCACGGGGGGAGTGACGGGCCCATCCTGAAGTCCACGGTGCCACATCCGTCCCGGACGCGCGCAGTCTCCCGGTGAAATGTCTGTAACCACGGCCCCTGTATGGCCACGGGCTAGACCGGCACGGACTCCACGAGGTCGGGAGCGTCGAGAAGGTAGAGCTCGGGGGAGTTCCGCTCGTCCGAGATCAGATCCTGTGCGGTCAGCGGCTGCTTCGTCTCTGGGTCGCGGTATCCGATCCCGGCGGCCTGCAGGGCGTCGTCCAGGCCGCTGAGCAGCCGCCGACGTGTGGCCTCGTCCTCGTTGTCCCAGCCTGCGGAAATCGTCGCCGCCCGGGTGCCGTGGGGGAAGACGACGATCACGCCGTCCGGTTCGCGCATCCACGGCGCCAATGCGTCCAGGGCGCCGTGGATCAGCCGGGAGGAGTGCAACAGCGGCGGCCGTCGGTTTCGGAGAGGGTGAAAGCGGCCTGCTTGACGATCTCCTCCTCGCTCTTGCCCGCCCGGTAGTCCTGCACCATGGCGGCGCCAAGGGCGTACATCGCGTCCTGGAAGGCCTGGGCGGCGTTGTAGGTGTGGTTCTGCTCGCCCAGGAGCCGCTTGTCGGCCCGCCGCCGCCGGAAGTTCGCCATGGTCCCTCACTCGTCTTCGCGGTCTTCCTCACGCGGCCGTCCGCCCGATCTTGACCAAGTCTATCGGCGCTGTGGCACCGGCCGTGAGCGTAGGACGGACAGGGGTTCAGCGCGTGAGCGAGGTGCCGACGCTCACCGTGCGGGGCGTCGGCGGCGTCCGGTCACTGGTAGAGGAAGTCGACGTCGAACTCTGCGAATCCGACGAGGAGTTCGAGTGCGGTCGTTGCCGCCGCGAGCCGTTCCTCGGGGGTGCACGCTGCGCAGGCCTCGCACACTGGCCCCGTCGCCCCGTTGACGGTGCCCCAGTTGGCCTCGTAGGCCTGGGCTACGTTCCGGAACGCTGCGGTGGGGTGGAAGGGTGCGTCGGCCGGCTCGCTCCCCTCCATGAGCACTTCCGGTAGTTCGCCGTAGGTCTCGGCAGTGACCAGGCAGGCCCAGTGGACCAGGATGCCGGTGGTCGCCGGGTCGTCTTTGAGGAGGTCCAGGAGCTGCTGGCGGCAGGGCTGGCAGTCGTCCAAGACCGTGTCATAGAGCTGAGCCACTAGGCCGACGATCGCGCCCTCCCGCTCCTCTTCGTACTCCATGGGAGGGGCCCAACGCCGTCGGTCATAGCCGCCATGGTCGTGGACGTGGTCGGTGGTGAGCACAGCCCTGGACACGAAGGCCTCCGTGAGCACCGGTTACCGAAGAACGGAGTCAATCGTCTCGCGGTGGGGCAGGCGGCAGAGGCCGTTTCCGGATTCCGTACTGCCCGGGCCTGCTGCCAGGGCTCCGCGTCCGTGAGGGACGACCGGTGGTGACGTTTTCGTGGCAGGGGTGGCAGGAGTCGAACCTGCGGCATCCGGGTTTGGAGTCCGGCGCTCTGGCCTCTGAGTGCCTGTTTTCGATCCCCGGTTTTGAGTAGCTTTGGGTCCTAGGCTGGCTGGGTGTCCGAGGACGCCGGGGAGGCCGGGGAACGGGTGTGCAAGGGCTGCGGTGAACGGCTGCGGCTGGACGCACGGCCCGCTGCCGTGTCCTGTTCGGCAGCATGTCGTTCCAGGCAGTGGCGCCGGGACCGCCGGTTGCGCAAGCGGGTGGCCGCGGAGTTGAGTGGTGCCGGCAGAACCGAGTGCCCTGAGTGCGGGGCGACTTGGGTGGCTGGGGTGGACCGCCGTTCGAACGCGGTCTACTGCTCGCGACGGTGCGTCACGAGGGCCTGGAGGGCCCGGAAGGAAACGTTCGGCGAACGGTCACAGTGACCGCATCGCGAACGCATTGGGATCCCAACTCCGGTCAGAAGGCCGTCAATTACGGTCGTCCGTTGTGATCGTCGTATTTCCGGTCTGACTCTCGGTCGGGAAGCGAGCCGGGTCTCGCCACGGCCGCTTGGCCGTGCACCGGACCGCGGTGGGTGGTGAATGCCATGCCCGAAGAGATCGAGTCCGCCGACAAGGTCGGCAGCGTCAGCGGGAACCGCTATGCGGAGATCGTGGCCGAGCTGCGGAAACTGGTCGAGACGTCCAGCCGCATCCAGTTCACGATCGGCGACTACGCACTCGAAGTCGAGCCGATGCGCGAGGCCGGCGGCCAGGAGCGGGGCGACGAGCTGTTCACGGTCAAGGACTCCCTGTTCCGCCTCGCCGAGGACATCGGGGTGTCGTACTCGCAGGTGAGGTCCGTGAGGTGGACCGCGTCGAAGTGGCCGAAGGACCGCCGGGTGTCGGGGGTGTCCTTCACCGTCCACAAGATCATGGCGTCCATCGTGGACGACGAGGAACGGTGGGCAACGATCCTCACCCCGCCCGAGGGCAAGAGCCGGTGGACACCGGACGAGGCCAACCGGCGGGTCGGCCGCCAGATCGTCAAGCCCGTCACCCCGCAGGAGAAGATCACCGCGATTCACACCCTGGCTCGCGACGAGGACGTCGCCGCGGCGGTGACCACGGACTTCCTCAAGCGGCCGACGGTCGCGGCGAAAGTGCCCGAGCAGGAGAAAGTCCGGGTCGTGGAGGAGTTCACCCGCGACGAGTCGGTGGCGACCACAGCCGCGACGAGCCTGCTCCGCAGGCCGGACGTCGCCTTCCGGGCGATGTCGGACGACACCGCCCGCCACCAGGTCAACCATGCCCAGGTCGAGCGGGGCCGGCAGGCCCGCGAGCACTTCGAGGAGACCAGCCCCGTCGCCCCGGCCATCCGCAACATCGACCGGTCGGTGGAGTTCCTGGACCTGGTCACCGCCTGCCACTCGTTCGTCGCGGCGGCCGGCCGTGTCGTCCCAGGCCTGCGTGACCGCCAGCTCGGTGACGACGAACGCACCATCGTCCATGAGAACGTCGCCCGGGTCCGGGCGACGCTGGACTGGATCGAGACCGCGGTCGACACCGGCAAGGTCGACGTCGACGGCGAGTTGGCCAAACTGCTGCAAGGCGAGTAGGCGATGCCTAGCGCTTCCGAGCGCAGATCACCCGCCGCCCAGCGACACGCCGACACCGTCCGGTTCGTGCTCTTCGAGGCCCGCCCGGCCGGTCTGACCTTCAACCAGCTGGTCAGATCCAGCGAGCTGTCGCCCCACCAGACCCGCTCCGGCCTGGCCTGCCTGCGGGACACCATCGCCGAACGAGGCTGGCCGCCGCTGATCTGGAACAGGAAGGACGGCTACAAGTTCTGCGCTGACCCCGCCGAGCTCCAGGCATACGAGGTCGCGGTCATCCGCGGGAAGCTCACCGAGATCCGCCGGTTCATCACCGGGACGGTCGCTCCGCACGCCGCCCTCCAACCCAAGGGCCGGTGGGTCAAACACCTCAACACCCAGCTCAGCTCGGTCGAGTCCACGCTCGACGTCATCGCCGACTTCACAGATGCCTGACCGGCGGGGGCGGGCCCCCCGCGGCCCGCCCCCCCCCCCCCGGCGGGGGGGCGGGCGGGGGGGGGGGGCGCCCGGGCCCCCCCCCCCCCCGGGCCGCCGAAAAGGCCCCCACCGAGCCACGGTGACGCCG
>NZ_JBICYB010000053.1:5394-27729 GCF_043200575.1 Streptomyces sp. NPDC048392 | reverse complement strand
CCCCGCGGAGCGGGTAAAAGCCTGCTGCGCAGGCTTCCAGGGAACTCCCGCGCTGCGCGCGGGAGTTGGAGCGAAGCCCCGCACTGCGTGCAGGTGACGAAGTGAAGCTCCTCGCGTTGCGAGGAGTGGGCTCTGCGCTGCGCTCCGAGCCCTGTGTTTCCTTCCGTCAGAACTTTGGTCATATCCGCAGTTTGGGTGAGTGCCCTTCCGGCTCTCCGCTTCGCTTCGAGCCGGTGGCTCCCTCGTCGCTGCGCTCCTAGAGGGAGCCTTGAGGGTCCGTTCGCTGCGCTCCCGGACTTGGCCCGCATGCGCGGGCGGCTGGCTACGGGGGTGGGAGGTGGGGCCGGTCGTTGCCTTCGGTGAAAAAATTTCCGATGGATCCGGATTTGGGGCTGGTGCCTCTCGGCGTGGAGATCGGGATGGTTGCGCAGCGGGGTGCGCGAGTGGGTGTGGTGATGTCAGTTCCGGTTCGCTGCACAGACATCCAGGCTGATACTGCCGTTCGTGTCGTCAGTCTCGGGGTGTGTACCAGGGCACGAGGCGCAGCAGGAGGTCGAGGGTGTGGCGGGCGGCTGTGCGGGTGGCGGTGGTGGGGGCGAAGGCCGCGGCGAGGGCGAGGGTGGCGGTGGTTACGCCCAGCGCGGCTGTGAGGACGAGCAGGATGCTCGCCGCGTGGCCGCGGTGGTGGAGGGCGCTGGCGATGAGGAGGGTGAGCAGCGCGGTGGCGAGGCCGGCGGCGGCCTTGGTTCGGATGCGGTTTCGGTGCTCTGGGGTCATGGCGGGCCTGCTGTCTGGGGTTGGCGGATGTCTGGGTGGTGCCGAGAGCAGTGAGCCAGAACCGCAAGTCCGCAGAAAGTTGCACCTCTCGGGGTTGTAATGGTGGGCATGGCACGAGGAGCGCCGAGTCCGGCTGATCTGCAGGTGGTCCGTGAACTGGCCGCGCGTGGAGTGACGGTGACGGCAAGCCAGTTGGAGAGCTGGCGGCGGGCGGGACTACTGCCGCGGCATCGGCGGCGAGGTCTCGGGCGGGGCCGGGGGTCGGTGGTGGACGCGGTCGATCCGGTGGTGGTGGAGAGCGCGGCGGTGCTGGCGCGTCATCTTCGCCAGGGGCGGGATCGGCGGCTGGCGGTGCTGGAGTGGTTCGCCGAGGCGGGCGCGGCTGCGCAGCCGGGGACGGTGCGGGTGCCGGAGCCGCCGCTGGCGGCGGTGCGGGAGGCTGTGGTCTGGGTGCTGCGGGGCACGGTGTCGCATCGGCTCTTGGAGCTCGCACGCGGTGCGGCGGGGGCGGGTGAAGAGGCCGCCGATGCGCTGTATGAGGTCGCCGGCCGGCTACTGGCGGCACATCCGTACCGCGGGTCTGCGGACCCCGCCACGGTGCGCGCGGCGCTTGAGGCCGATAAAGACGTGGACGTGCCGGACGGGCCGGACTTCAAGGAGGTGGTGCACCTGGTCGCGGCGATCGGCCTGGGGGCGCAGGAGGTGGGCGGGGATGCGCTGGCCGAGGCGTTCGGCGCCTTCGCCCTGTTCGGGCTGACGGCCGAGGACTGGACACAGATGCTGGGCGCGGCTGAGCGCGGGGAAGGTCCGCCGGTGGACTGGGGGCTGCTCCAGCAGCGCGCGGACGTGCTGGAGCCGGTTCAGCAGGCCAGCGATGAGCAGTTGCTGCGGGCCCGGACGGTGCTGCTCGGGCTGCGGATGTTCTACGGGTTGCACGCGATGCACGCCCTGTTCATGCCGGACACTCCGGCGCTGGCCGCGCTGCGGGCGAAGATCGACGAGCTGGGTGTGTTCCCCATCCTGGACCACGTCATCGCCCTGAGTTCCTCCCCCAGGCACTTCGCCCAGGGCCTGGCCATCGGCCTCGATCCGCTCTTCGACGGGCTCTACGAGACGCTCATGGAGCAGCTCGCCGCCGACTCGGCCCTCTTCCAGATCCCCGGCGACGAGACCGGCGCGGCCGGTTTCATGGACGCGTGGACCCGCACTCTGCGCGAGCAGACCGCAATGGCGCGGAAGCGAGCGGATGCGAGTTGTGAGGAGCCCGTGTAGGGCCGGCCGGGGTTGGTGTCCAGTCCGGCCCGGGTCTACGTCGTTGGCACGGTCTGGCGGCGCTTGGCCCGCTCGACCTGGCGCAGCAAGAGGTCGGCGAACTGGATGATCTCTGCCGCCTCGATCGGGTCGTCGAAGTTGACGGTGCGGTGGCTGGCAGGGTTCTTGTAGGCGCCCATGGCGCCGGCGAACAGGTTCGCGGTGGCCGCCTGCTCGCCGCCCTCAGCCTCCGCATCGGCGAGCGCGCCGCCGGCCTTGCCGTTCTCGTGCGGCCGGAACGCTTCTCGCATCAGCTTCACGCCGACCAGCGAGTTGTCGAGTCCGGCGGCGTCGCGGACGGCGACCTCGACCGCCTTCATCGCGGCGAAGCACGCCGTCTCGTAGTCACCCAAGTCGAAGTTGGTGCGCACCGTACCCTCCAGATCCGGGTGGAGCGGGCCGGACAGTCGTTCGCGGGCCTCGAACCGCGTGATGCCCTGCGGGTCCTTCGCCAGGTCCCTGCCGTCGCGGGAGATCCGGCGGAAGGCCTCGGACTGGCTGGGCTCGCGGGCCAGGAGCGCCTGAGCCTCCAGCCAGCACCAAGCGTCGGACAGCCGGTTCACGAGCGCGGCCGCATCCGGCTCTTCCTGAAATGCCTGCCGAGCCGAGTTCATGGTGCTCGCGTACTGCAGATATCCGGTCCCGGTAGCGAGGTGCTGCAGGAGAAGGAGTGCGACATCCCGCGTGGGCAGCTGCCGGATCTGCTCTGCCGGAACCGGCGGTATGTACTGGAAGTTCATGGGCCACAACGCTACGGCGCAGCACTGACACTCCGCGGCCGTGCAGGCGGAGCAGGGGCGGGCCGTATGAAACTTCGGCGGGAGGCCGCGCGCAGATTCGTCGCACGTGCCGGGCCGAGGGGCGGCCCGATTCGGGAACTCACGCGGAAGTCGGCACCGGTGACGGTGCCGACTTTCGTGTCGGCGGGCGCGGGCCAACGCGCCTGCCTGGGGTCCTGAAGCGGTTTTGGGCTTGCGACCAGGAGCTGTCAGGAGGCGACCAACCGCAAGAGCTGTCGGAGGCGTATGGGGAGCACTGTCTTGGTGAAGGGGTCTAGGCCGCAAGTCTGCTGGAACAAAAGGTGGGCTGCCGCAGGCGTGGCATCCGTTCCCTTCGTCGCTTGCAGGCCTGGTTGCGCGGGACAGGTGCTTTGCAGATTCTGTGGCTGGTGCGGAACACCAGTGAGGCTACGATTTCCCATATCGGGCAAAGCGCCCACGGAGACGAGGCGCGCTGAGGTCGGGCGTGGAAGGCTGTGAGTCCGCGCAGCCCGCACCACGGGGCAGGGCCAACTGCCCCTGAGCTGCGCCACCTTGCGACCAGAATTCGGTCCCGGCGCGTCCGCCGGCAGGCCCCGTCAGGACGGATCCCCCTGCACCATGAACAATGCCCCTGTTCCCCGCCCCGCCACAGCGGCCCCGGCCTGTGGCTGTGGCGCGGCCGGACGCTTCGGTCCCACGCACGCGTTGATCCTGCTGGTCGCCGTCCTGGGGCTGGGCAGCGGCCTGTTCCTCGCTGGCACCCAGCTCAGCATCGTCTTCGCACTGCTGGGTGGCCTGGGGGCGATCGGCGCGGCCACCCTCACCGCGGCCGGCGGCGGCCGCCGCCTGGTGACGGTCCTCATCGAGGCCGCCGTGCGGTCCTCCGCGGGTAGGTAGTGAAGGCCGTGACCCGTTCCCCCTTCACCAACTCCCCGGACAGCCCCTTCACGGCCCTCGCCGAGCATCTCGCAGGCCTGCGCCGGGCCGCTCGACTGACCCAGCGCGCCCTGGCCCAGGCCGCCAGCATCTCCCGAGGCACCGTCCAGCGCGCCGAGTCCGGCGCAGCGGCGCCCTCTCCCGCCGTCCTTGACGCCTATCTACGAGCGTGCCGGGCCAGTGCTCCCGACCAGACCAGGGCCCGACTGCTGCGCAACCGCGGCCGCACCGAGCAGCGCGGCCGGCTCCGCTCTCTCAACGCGCCCAAACCTGCCCTCATCCACAGCGAGGACGACCTCGGTGCCGCGCTGGCCGCGGAGTACGAGCGGGCCGGCGCACCCTCCCTGCGCGAGCTCAGCCGAGGGGTTCCCCACCGGCCGCCGCTGCCGCCCACCACCGCCTGGCGGATCGTGCACCGCAAGGGCCTGCCCGCCAGCCTCGAGCAGCTCGTCACGTACCTGACCGCCTGCGGCGTCAGCCCGGCACAACAGCGCCTGTACGCCGAGGCCTACAACCGCTTCACCGCCGTCCGGGGAGTACGCGTGACCCCTGCACCCCCACCGCGGATGACCCACTACACCGACAAGATCAGCCCCCGGTTCAGGAACCTGCTCGACTCCATGTCCGCCGACGAGGTCGAGACCGCCCTCACCATCGGCGTCACCCAGGTCGTCGCTCAACACGTCCGGCGCAACGGCGCCGCCCTGCCCGCGGACGTCGATCCCGTCTTCTTCACCTACGACCTGCTCTTCGCCGAAGACGACGCGTTCTACACCCGCTACCCCGAGGGCAACGCGCAGCTCTTCCAGCGTCGACACCCGCCTGAGGCTGCCCTGCGCCCCCGCCTCCCCGACAACGGTCTGCGTCGGCTCTCGTCCCCCCGACACACGCGCTTTTGAGCGGATGCGCTGATCTTCCGCAGCGCGCCCTTCACCCCCTGGGGGGCGCTGCCCGACTCGAACGGGGTTCAGATGCCGGCCGCTGGCAGGATGGGCCCGATGGGGCGCACCGAGTCCCATCGGGGGGAGAGAACAAGGACATGCTGAGAGCCGGAACGACCTGCGCCGAGGCGATCAATTTCCTGGATAACGATCTCGTGGCCGGAAGCATGAACGACGTCTCCACCCGGATCCCTCCCATGATGAGAACGGGCGCGGATGCCAAGGTCGAGATGCGGGCCGTGCGCGCGCGGTACGACGAGTGGACCTGGAAAGCCGCCGAGGAGCTCAACCGGCGGTTCACCGACCGGGCGATCGCAGGACAGCTCCGTGCGGGCCGTTACCGGGCGATCCTCACCGCGCCGCTGGACGAGGCCCGGCTGATGATGTACGCGGAAATCGTCGAGCTTCAGGACTACTTCAGATCTGTGGCCAACCGGGTGCGTGCCATGCAGGAGCGGTACGGGCGTGCCGGTGCCGTGCGTTACGCGGTGCTGGATACGAACACCACGCTGCACTTCATGCGGTTCGACAAGGTCCCCTGGCAGAAGGTGTTCGGGAAGGGCACCGCGGTCATGGTGCCGCATGTCGTGGTCGACGAGATCGACACCAAGAGCTACCAGACCGGGGACAAGAAGATCTCCCGGCGGGCGCGCGGGGTGTTCCGGCTGCTGGAGTCGGTGCTGGAAGCGGGGCCGGAGAAGGCGATCACGGACGACGGAACCTGCGTGTTCATCGCGGACGATGAGCCTGGACACGCACGCCTTGCTGTGCCGGACGACGAGTTGGTGGCCTCGGCACTGCGTCTGCACCAAGCCGTCGCTCCTGCGGAGGTGGTCGTCGTCAGCCGCGACATCGGCGTACGGACCCGGGCCCGCACCTGGGGGCTGCCTGCGCGGCCCTTGCCCGACACGTACCTGATCGAGGGCGGCGAGCTTCGCCGGCAGGAACTGGAACAGGCAGCCGCCGAGCTCATGCCGGGTGGGGGCGTACCAATGCAGCCCGAATCGCAGGAATCGGCCGCATCCTCCCCCGACTCGGCGGCACGTCAGGCAGGGAGCGGCTCATGAACGGACAGCACGGGCAGGACGGGCGGGGCCGCCAGGACCGCGCGGACGCGGTGGACCGCGAGATGGCCGCACACCTGCTGCCCCGTCCCGTTGTACGGGCGCTGGGCCGCTGGTGGGAGACGAATGCGGCTGCTTACGCGGACGGGACACCCGGCGCGCACACGATCCGGTACACGCCCGGCCGGTGGGCGCAGATCACCCCGTGGCCCAAGGCGCTGGCGCCCACCTCCGCAGGCGGTGACGCTGCGGTCAGCCGGGCGGAGGTGGCCTCGGCCGTCGCCGACGCGCTGCGGCGGGAGGCGTTCCGGGAGGCGCTGGTCGCCACCTATGTGTGGGGCAAGGGAAAACGCGGCACCCCCGGCGGCAGCGGACCGTCGACCCTCCACAAGATCCTGGCCTTCGACGGCCTCGACGCGGCACTGGCCGCCGCGGTCACCGCATTACACGAGCACGGGGCACCTCAGGCGTACGCGGCGCTCCAGGGGCAGGTTCCCGGGCTCGGGCCGGCCTTCTTCACCAAGTTCCTCTACTTCACCGGTATCGCCATGCCGCCCGCCCGCGGACCGCGGCCGCTCATCCTCGACCGCGTGCTGTCCAGGCGTCTGCGGCAGCTGGCCGCTGTCGTCGGCCGTGACAGCGGCCATGACGTGGACGGCTCGATCGCTGCCTGGGTGTGGTCGGACGGGAACTGGTCGCCCCACCGCTACCGGGTCTACCTCTCCTTCATGCACGCCGCCGCCGACCATCTGGCCGCAGATGACAGCTGGCCGTCCGGCGCGGCCCCCGACCTCCTCGAATGTGCGCTGTTCACCACCGCCTGGGAGACATCCGGCTAAGCGGCACCGCAACCGAGAGCGGGCAGAGGCGCTGCTGGCGTGCTCGGTCAGTGGGCCTGGGCAAGGCATCGGCAGGGCCACCCAGTAACTGGTTCCCCGCGTGCCTGGTTGGCGGTGTCTGTACCTGGTGGCTTTCGTCTTTCGGTGCTGTGTCAGTGCCGCGTGCCACACTGCCGGCCATGTCGCTCGCTGATCTCACTTTCGACCTGTGGCGGACCTTCGACGAGGTCACCGCCCGGCGGATCGCCCAGAAGGCCGCTGACCACGTGGGCGGCCGGCTCTCACACGTCGAAGCCACCGAACACCTCGGCGCCCCGCTGCACCGCGCCCTGGTCGAACGGGGCGGGCAGGAGTTCGCGCTGATACCCGGAGGCCGGGTGTCCCTGGGCTTCGACCTCAACACCTGGCAGCCGACCGCGCAGCAGGCGGCCGACTACGCCGAGAGCCGGAAGCAGGGTTACGGCTACGGGCCGGATCTGCGGACCCACCTCGAGCGGATACTCAGCGCTCCCCGCAGCGTCCACCTGGACACCGTCCTCATGGCCGTGGAGGACGAGACTCTGACCGAACCCCCGGCCGACATACCGGCTGTCCTCTCCGCCCGTGGTGTGCGGATGCCGAGCCCTGACGAGTGGGAACACGCCTGCGGCGCCGGGGCGGGCACCCTGTTCCGGTGGGGCGACGACTGTCCTCTCGACCGCATCCCCTACGGGGACGACACCGGCCCGCACAACGAGCTGAACGCCTTCGGCCTGCACATCGCCTACGACACCTACCGCGCCGAGCTGACCAGCGATGTCACCGCGGTCCACGGCGGCGACGGAGGCGAGTCGGTGTGCGGGGGCTACGGCCACCTGCTGGCCTGGCTCCCCCTGGCGACCACCAACCGCAACCCCGACATGGCCGAGTTCGCGTACGGACCCGACGGTGAGGGCCTGTACGACAACTTCTCCACCCGCCCGGTGCTCACGCTCTGAGCGACCGCGTGCGGGGCGCCCCCGGTCGACGACCAACTCGTGGACTCGCCCTCCCTCCCCGTGGTGAGGGCAAAGAGCGACTGGCTCGCCGACTACCTGGAAACGTCCACCGGTCCCCGCTCGGACTGGAATGGGCGAGGGCGCAGAAGCCACTGTGGTTACTGTGCGCCGATGCAGGGTTCTCGGGCACGGAAGCGAGCGCGGGTTTGGCGACATTCATGCCCGTCGGCTGTTGCTGCTGGCTCGCCGCCTCCGCGAGCTGTGATGTGTATCACAGGATGATTCGGGGGGTGCGTGTCGGATCGGGTCCGCGGCGGGACCGAGAGGAGAAGGATTTTCCACGACAAGGAGGCACCCATGGCCACCGAGGACCCGACGCCCAGTTACACCATGGTCGAGGATGACTGCTCCGTCCAGAACGATCTGACGGAGCGGATCAGCCAGTTCAACTACGAGTCCAATACCGGCGCCGCAGTCATGGCCTTGTTCCCGGCCCAGTGGAGCGGGAGCGCCGGCGATACCGTGACTCTCCGGGAGGACGGGAGTATCGCCCTCGACATGGACGGCACGTTCGACCTTCCGGAGCCGTTCGACCGTGTCGCCCCTCCCACGCTGATCACCACCACGACCGGTATGGCGGTACTCAAGGCCGGCCACCCTGCCAACCAGACCATTGAGTCGGGGTTCCGGGCTCTGAACATCCCGGTACCCGAGGTGATCCAGGCGCTGAGCGCCCGCGAGGCCGCGCTCGCCGGCGACGGACCCACGATTCACTCCTTCACGGCGGAGGTGCTGGGGAGGTGGAGCGGATGGAACGAGCCGGTCTCCACCGCCCTGCTCGGCAACTGGGCGGACTCTCTCTACGACCAAGGGCACCTCACCCCTGATGCCTTGGACATGCTGAGGTCACAGGCCAGTGTCATCCACCGGCAACTCACCCCGGTCTGGCGCCGCAAGGTCAACCAGTCGCGGCTGCTGCTGCTTGACACCCCGCTCGGCGACGGGCTGACCCTGTACGACCTGGTCTGCGGACAAGCCGCCGTCGGCCCCGGCTTCGAGACCGGCTTCGAGGACTCGCGCCTGATCGAGATTCTGAAGGCCCTCTCCCCGGCCGAGCGAGCGGTGACTCTCGCTCTCGGCGCCCGTGGGGTCACCACCTGGGCCGAAGCGGCCATGGCCGCAGGTGCTGCGGAGCCGGAGAGGCAGGGCGAAAGGGTCCGCCGGAAGGTGAAGCGGCTTGCTGGGCGCATCACCGGCAGCTCGCCCGCGGCCGAGGCGGCCACGATGAGCGGCCGATGAGCACCCCTGCCGCTGTCGCAGCCCGCCCGGCCTGCCGCCGGGAGGTGGTGTTGCGGATCGCCCTGCCGAGCATTCCGGCCTGCACCGCGGTACTCGGCACCGGCACCGGCAGCGGCAGCGGCAGCGGCAGCGTCGGCGCGGCCCTGGTCCACGGCGCCATCCCGGAAGCATCCCTGCTCGTGTGGCCGCTCGTGGTCCTCGCCCTCGGCACGATGGCGTACGACGTCGGGCTCCGTGCCCTGCGCCGCCGCGACGGCTGACCACGCTGCGCACGGCCACGAGGTCCCTCCCGGGCCAAGGTGCGTGCGCCCACCCCGAGCCCTGGCGCACCCTGGGCCTGGCGCTCTCGGCGCTGGGCCTGGGCCCACGTAGTGCTCGGCCGGCTCCTGATTGTGCTGAGCCTTCGCGCCCGCCGCCTCGGCGGCGGGCGCGGGCAGGCAGGGGCGCGGGCAGGCAGGGGCCTCAGTCGCCGTCCTGCGGGGGACAGTCACTCAGTGGCTCTTCAACGGCCGTCGCACGGGTCGTCACCCACAGGCATCGGCTTGGTGTCGGCCGCCAGGCAGGAGGAGTACACCCGCGGCGGAGTGGGCTGCGGCTGTGGTTCCGTCGCGTCGCTCACGGCGATGACCCTCACACCGAAGGCCTACGCCGGCACCGGCGTCCAAGCCGTCCACCCCGACCAGTAACCACCAGCCGCCCGGCGGCAGACCGACACGATCGGTCGCGTTGACCCGGGTCTGGCCTGCCGCGACCTGGCAGCACGAAGACCCGGTGCTGCTCCCGCCGGGAGCAGCACCGCTCGCCCGGCACCGGACGCTCCACGTACGCCGCTGATCCGCGGCTGTACTCCGAGATGGTCGCCGAGGACCGTCGGCTTAGGCTGGCTGGATGAGGCCTACCGCTTCGGCGGATGGGAACTGACCAGCCCGGGTAGCGAGCAGCTCCTCACGGACTTCTTCACCGAACTCCTCACGCGGCACAAGAAGCCGGTCGTGTGAACGAGTGTCCTCCCCGGGGCCTGGGCTCGGGGCCGAGCTTGTCATCCGTGTCCGGCCCAGTTTCGGGAGGACAGCGGTGCCCGGTCTCACCACGGGCCGGCAGCGGTCGCTGAAGCAGCGGCACCGGGTGGTTCCGTTCATCGTCACTGCCGGGGCATGAACCGGTCGATCAGGTAGCGGACCGCACTCGTGATCGCCTGAACCCGGAAGTACGCCTCCCCGGCGTCCGACGTACCCGGGTGAGGGCCGTTGGTGTGGGTGATCCACCACAGCCCTCTGATGAAAGCCCCGCCGTTCCGTTCAGGAAGGTGACCCTGATCGATCAGGTACGCCAGGGCGGGGCCTCCGTCGCCCTGCTTGGTGGAGGTGAAGTTCCGGCTCGTGGCGACGTGGACGATGACGGCCTCGAATGTGGAGCGCATTTGCCCGTTTGCCGCTTCGAAGCGCTGTTCCACGAGGTTGTCCACCGCCTGCCGGTAGAGGTTCTTCGCCACCGTCATCCCGAGCCGGTCGAAGTCGGCCTCCAGTGCCGTGATCTGGTCACTGAGCGGAGCCTTCGGCTCGTCCAGGGGCAGCAGACGAACACTCGTTAGCTCTCCCGTCGGGGTGTAGTCGGTGCGCAGGTCGAAGCCGTCGGCGCGGAGGGCCTCGCGCAGCTGCCAGAAGGGGGTGTCCGGGAGGACGGCGTACGGATCGGCAGGGGCCACGCGTTCGGCGACCAGTCGGACGAACTCCGCGAGCCCCTGGCGCGCGGCCGAGTCGCTGGGCGCGGCTTTGCGCTTGGCCTCGTACATCGTGTCGGTAATCAAGTCCTGTTTGCTGTACGGGGATCGGGGGGCGTAGCCGTCGATCCCGGCCTTCATCAGGAGCAGTCTCAGGTCGGACTTGGAGAACACGTTCTTGGCGATCTCAGCGGCGCAGCCGAGAACGGGCGAGGAGAGCAGGCGCATGCGGCAAGCCTGCCTGGTGGCTGTTGCCGTTGTCTCCTGCTTTGTCCCGGGCACCGAGCCGGGATGGCGGCGCACCGGAGGGCGGAGCGCTGCCTCGCCTCCCACCACCCCGGCCATATGGTCCCCCGAAGACAGGGCCGGACAGATGGCCGGTCAGGCTGGTGCCCGAGCGGGTGATTGCCCTCCTGGCCACGGTTGTCGCCATCAGGGCGCGCGAGTGGATGCGGGTGAGCTGGCCCGCGAGAAGCGGCGCGAGCGCCAGCCGGAGCTGGTGGCCGAGATGGGGGCCGAGGTTACCCAGGCGAGCAAGGGGGTTACTGGCGGGCACCGGGTCCGCCAGTGCGCCGCGCCGGCAAGCGTCCGCGGGGCGCGGGTGGACGGGGGTACGGTCACGGCAAGGCGGCGCCGGTGACCGTGCGGGACCACTCAGGAGCAGGGCTCGGCCAGGCGTCGGCGCAGCAAAGGAGTTGGCGGCCGTGGTGCTGCAGTCCCGGTGGGCGCAGCCGTTCGACGTGTGGGCGGCCGTCCGGCGGGCGTGGAGCGGTGTCCGGGACCAGGGCGGCGGTGCCGAAGCGGCGCGTACGGCGGCCATGCGGGCGGTGAAAGAAGTCTGGGGCGGGGCGCGGGTGCGTGATGTGACGGCGCTGCCGGTGCCGGCCCTCGTGGCGGGTGCCGGGTTTGCTTCTCCCGCGCAGTGGGCTGACGCGGAGTTCGAGCACCGGTGGCAGCAGTACGTGGCGGACTGCTGCGACAGGCTGGAGGAAGCATTGGGGGCGGCCACGGGTGACGCCGGCACCGGGCGGCAGCTGTTGCTGGTGAGCGGCTGGCCGCTGAACCGCAAGCAGGATGCGGAACTGGCCTACCTGGCCCAGTATGAGCAGCACGGGCCCGCCGTCCCGTTCGGTGGCCGCCGCGTCGGCTACGGCGTCGAGCCCGGCCACGCTGTCGTGCTCGCCGTCCCCCGCTTCGCCGCCCGGCACGCCGCCGGCCACACTCTCGATGACCGGCAGCGGATCACGCTCGGGCCGGAGCTTGTGGCGGGCAGCACCGGGCCGGATGAGCGGGACGTGCTGGCGCTGCTGCGCGGTGCCTATCCCTATCTGCCGGCGGACGCCGAGGGCGACGGGGCGGGCGCCAGGCCCACGGCCATGGTGACGACGGCCCGGGCGGTGTGGCGCGCTGCCCAGCTCGGGCGACGGGGCGCCTACAGCGGGCCCGACTCGATGGAGGTGTACAACGACCTGGTCGTCGGCACGTACAGCTGGGTCCCGACGACGAGCACCCCGGCCCCGCAGCCGCCGAGATGGAGAACCTGCCCGTCCACTGGCCCACGGACTGGACGCTGTGCCTGGACGTCGAGTGCGGAATGCGTGACGAGACCGTGCTGCACCGGCTGTACGGCACGGTGACCTCCTACGCGCCCGGCACCGGCCGAGTGGGGTTCTCCCCCACGGGCGGCCACCCGGCCATCCCGGTGCCCGTCCACCGGATCGTCGCGCTCACCGGCGTCCGGCACCGGCGCACCGACGGACAGGTCCCCGCCCACGAGCCGTACGAAGAGTAGAAGGCCGTCCGCCTCCACCGCGAGGGAGTCGCGTTGGCGCCGATCCAGGCAACAGGCCGGGTTTTGCACCGAACTCCTCGCACGGCACCAGAAGCCGACGCTGTGAACCGGCGCTCCGCCCGCCCCGGCCCGGGGGGTGCGGCGGTGCCACCTGGCCTGAGCGGTTCGGCCCGTCATGGGCGCGAGGCGTAGCGCCGGCGAGGGTGTCAGTGCCGGGTGGGATCATCGCTTGGGGTGTCTGCGAGGGCAGGGGGCCGTTGTGGCGGTGGAGTGGGACCGGGTCGGACAGCCGGGCTTCGACCGGATCGTCGAAGCGCTGGTACAGCGCATGTATGACGCATCCGCGCGCGTGGAGGCGGTGAACGGGCGCGGCGGGGACGACGGCATCGACATCAAGGTCACCCACGGGTCGCGGGTGCGGATCTTCCAGTTGAAGTACTACCCGGACGGTTTCCCGACCACGGCGCACAAAGGGCGCCGCAAGTCGATCAGGCAGTCGTTCACGCGGGCCGTGCAGCACCAGCCCTGGGAGTGGATCTTGGTGGTGCCGTGCACCCTGACCACGGCGGAGCGGGAGTTCGTCACCTCGCTGGCGGCCGGACAGGCAGTACGGGTCGAGGTGTGGGACCGGGCCAAGCTGGACGGGCTGCTGGCCACACACGCCGACCTGGAAGCCTCCTTCACCCGGGATCAGCTGTTCGAGGCGGCGAAGGTCTACGGGCAGGAGCGGGCGCTGCTCATGGACGGGGTGCGGGATGTGAGCGCCCGGGTGACGGCGCTGGGACGTCAGGCCGACGGGCTGGACGACCACTGGACGGTGGACTTCGCCCGCCAGGGCAAGACGGTGGTGCACACGCTGCGGGCAAAGCACCCGCGGGCGCACGAGGTCTCCCCCGTGGAAATCACCCTGACGGGCAACGGCCCTCTGACGCCCGACCTGGCCCAGGCCGTGCGGCGCAGCCTGGGTTTCGGGCTGCCGGAGGAAGTGGTTCTGCCGCGCGGGGCGGTGGAGAGCCTGACGGTCAGCGGGCCGGAGTGGCTGTCCGGGGAACACCGGGACGTCGAGGTGCGGTGGCAGCCGGCGGACAAGGTTCCCCTGGCCGAGACGGCGGTGGAGGTGGCCTTCCTCGACGGCGAGCACGTCACCGCCTGCTACCCGGGGACGCTGGCACATGTGGGGCGGGGCAGTGTAGGCCGGTCCGTCAGGGTGGATCTGGCGGGTGGCAGCCTGGAATTGATGATCCCTGCGGCGTCCGGTGCTTCGGCTTCGCTGCGGTTCACGTTTTCGCTGGAGAAGCTGGAGCCCGCGGCCGGGCTGCGTCTGCTGCGGATCTATGAGCGCATCGCGGCTGGCGGTGCCTTCGAGGTCCGGGCGAGCGCCGGGGTCATCGGCGGCGGCGAACTGCCGCCGCGCCCCGAGGCTGCGCGCCAGGAGGCGGCCCAGCTGCGCAGCTACATCGAGGATCTGGAGGCGGTGCAGCGCCACTGCGAGCAGTACTTTCCCATTCCGGACGAACTCACCCCGGCCGACCGGATCGCCCTGCGCATGGCGCGCCTGCTCATCCAGGGGCACTGCGTGGCCTCCCCGTTCCTGACCCGAGCCCGCTTCACCCTGAACGGGCAGGGCTCCCCCACGCTGCGGTCCCTGCTCAGCGGCGAGCCCCACGCCGTGCGGGGCAGTATCGCCGCGTTCGCTCTCACCCTCGCCGGAAGGCACCTGGAGCTGGGCCCGGTGCACTTCTACCACCCTCACGTCACCGTCGAGACGGAAGACGGCCGGCGGGCGCTGGCCGCGCTGGGGGCCGGGCGCGGCGAAGGCTGCGACGTCACCGTACGGCCCGTCGGCGGCGAGTGCTTCCGGCACCTGCTGCGCGATGCCGCACCCGGTAGCGGATGGACTCCCGTGCCGCTGGAGCTGCCCGGCTTCACCGAACCCCGCTGAGGCCGTGCACTGCCGATGGCCTCGCTGTTGGATGCGGGCGGGAGTCGTCCCGTGCGGCCGTGTGGCCTGGGAGAGGGTCGTCAGCCGCCGTCGCGGGCGATCCGTCTGCCGATGGCGGTCCAGACCGGCTCGGCCGCTTCCTCCGGCACGGCGCCGGTGAGGCCGTCGAGGTGCTCGACGGCCTCGCGGGTGATGTAGCGGTCGGTGTCCGGGGATTGCAGGTAGCGGCGCAGCAGATCTGGGGCGAGGTCCTGGCGCTGGAGGTAGGCGGCGAGGGTGCCGACCAGCAGGTGGTTGTGGGCGAGGGCGTCGGTCAGGGCGTACAGGACCAGGCGCTGCCACTGCCTCATGTCATCGCCGTGCAGGGTCTGCAGGTGCTGGGCTCGGGCGAGGTAGGCGTTGATGCGGCGGCAGTGGTGGGCCACCAGGGCCAGCAGCTCCGGTGGCACCTCCTGGCCCGCCGGGCGCGGGGCGGGCTCGACCGTGCGGGGTTCGGGTGCGGGCGGCAGGATGTCGCGGATCTGTTGCAGGCCCGTGGTCTGCTGCGGGCCGTGGGGGATTTCGCTGCGCCGCTGGGGTCGTTTACGGGGGTAGGTGGGGGTCATGGTCGTGCCGTCCCTTGCGGCCGGTCCCACGATCCGGCGCCTGCTGGGCGGCCGGTGCCGCCACGGCGGGGCGCTGTGAGTGACGCGGCGCGTCTGGGGCCTACCTGTCCGCGTCGGTCGTGGGCTGACGCGGCACTCGGCCGGGCACCGTCACAGCGCGGGCAAAGAGGCGGCACCAGCCAGGACAACGACAGTCGTCCCGCCGGGGTCACGGTGCTGCGGCACCGGTCTGCCGGGCCCCGGTTCGGGTGCGGTGTGAGGGCTGGCAGCCGAAGGGACGCGGCTCGGCGTGCCTGATGGCATTACTCGTCGTCCATCGACCGGAGATGTTCGGTGAATGCCTCGTCCTCTGCGGCGCCCGGGGTGCGGATGTAGGTGCACACCAGGCACTGTCCGTACCCCACCCGGCCAAAGACCGGGTCGAGGCCCTCGACGCAGAACGTCTCGTGCCCGCAGACGGGGCAGGTGTCGAGGTCGTGTCCGCCGGGGTTGTGCTTCGGGTGGTAGGCGTTGGGGTTGGTCACGTTCTCGGCGCGCCGGGCGGCTTCTTCCCCGCCGATGTGTTCGAGGTATTCGACAGCTCGTTTCTGGGAGGCCGTGTCCTCTTCCTGCGCGAGCCGCTGGATCCGGTCCTGCTGTTCTTCTCCGATCACGCCGAGGCTCCGGTGACCGTCGAGGGCCAGCAGGGCCTCGATATGGCTACGCTGCAAACCTCCGGCACCGCGGCCGTGGCGGGCTGCCTGACTGGCCTCGATCCCGTCCTGGAGCGTGCGCACATCGATCCGGGTGTGCGACGAGAATCGCGGCGCCTGGAAGAGCGAGTCCGTGGCGCCTTGGGGGATCTCCGGCATCAGATCCTTGTCAGGGACAAGGACGATGCCGTCCGTGGCAGGCACGTGTTCCTCGATCAGCCTGAGCAGCGCGCTGGCCGACCGGACACGTCCATTGCGGTCCAACTCCTCTCCCGGCCACTCCGAAGCGACGATCGCGGCCACGGCGTTGGACAGCGCCTGATCGAAGACGCCCTCCCGGCCGGCCATCCACGGAGCGAAGGGATCATCACCTGTCGGAGCAGGAGCGGCGAACGGGTCCGCTTGTTTCTCGAGGTCGGCGGCTACGGCACGCTCGTGCCGTGTCTCGCGCAGCTCCGCGGCCAGCACGACGGCGCACCGCGCGAATTCTTCAGCTCGCTGATCCCTCATGGAGAGCATGGTGCCGTGTGCCACCGGACTCAGGTAGGCCACCTGCGGCTGAAGGCTCCCGTCCCGGCTCGGGGGTTACACGGGACGGGAGCCCTACGTCCATCTTCCTCGCGGTACGGGCCGGACACACGGCCAGCACGCTGGTCCGACGTCCGGTGTGGCGCGAGCCCGACCATTTACTGCCGAGAGCACAGGCCGAGCGGACCCGGGCCTTCCCCAGCAGCGCCGGGTCCAGGCGGCCCATTGATGCAGCACCACCGGGCCCTGAGCCCGCACTTCAAGCGCGCATTTCGCGTACCGGGTGTGCGCAGAGGGCGTGCCTCGACCCCGCATAGTGCGTGCACGCAGGGACGCCTACGGGCCCGCCACTCGTTCCTCTACCAACAGTAGAGGAACGCGGTAAAGTGAGGAACATGGCAGCAGACGAGACGAGCATCAAGGTGAGCACGGCCGCGCGGGACCGGCTCGCCCAGCTGGCGGCCGAGCACGGCACCACCATCCGCAGCCTGGTAGAGGACCTCGCGCAGAGCACGCCCACGCAGGCCGAGTACGCCGAGCGTGCCGAGCTGGCCCGTGCCGAGCTCACCTCCGCCCTCGGCAGCGCGCCGAGCCCGGAGGCCGAGGCGAAGGCCCGGGCGCTGCTGGAGCGCCTGGGCGGCGCTACGCACAGCCCGCGGGCGGCCGCGTAGTGGCGGGAATCGCGGTCGTCCTGGACCACACGACAGCCGCGGCACTGTACGACCCGAAGGACCCGTTCAACGAGGCCGTCGCCGCGTTCTACGTGCAGGCCTCCGGAGGACTCGGCGACCTGTACGCGCCGGTGCTCTCCCTGACGGCCGGCGACGCCGAGCGGCCGGGCTTGCTCGGCTACATCAAGGGGCTGCGGTTCATCCGGATCGAGGCGTTCGACACCGACGCCGCGGTCACCGCCACCGAGCTGCTGCGGTTCGGGCACTCCTGGGCCGCCGTCCACGCCATCCACGCCGCCCGCCCCTCCCCCGCCCACCCCAGCGGCCGGTTCCTCCTCACGCTGACGCCGAAGGCGTACGCGGGCACCGGCGTCCAAGCCGTCCACCCCGACCAGTAGCCGTCATCCACCAGGCCGGCTGGCCGACGGAGAGCGACAACTCCCCCGGCCGGATGGACAGCGGCGGCCGCGCTCCTGGCCTGCGCGGGCGGCAGCGCCGGGTGTGCTGGGGCCGGGCGGTTCGTGCGGCGGCACGACGAGATAGACCCCGCGGTCAGGCGGCCGTGTCCAGGGCGCGGTGGAGCAGCAGCGCGAAGTGGCGGGGGTGGGGACAGGTCTCGGTCATGGAGAGTTCCATCCCGGAAAGGTCACTGCCGCCGTCGTGAGGGCTGGCCGGGGGCATGAGGTACCAGGCTGCGTCCGAACGTTGCAGTGTCCAGGCGGCATTGTCGCGGCTGGTCAGTTCGATGTGGCAGCCGCAGCCGTCCTGAAAGTCCTGGTGGGCAGAGTGCGTGCCATGGGGCGGACGGCAGCCGGGGATGAGGGTGGCGCTGTCGCCGAGCAGGCCGGCCAGCTGGGTGAGAGTCTCGTGGGTGTTGGTGGGCATCACCGCGGTGCAGGGCGTGGAGATGAGAATGTCCACCGCCTCCTCACAGGCCCGTACATCGATAGCGCCGACGGCCTCCTGTCCCGCCGCACCCAGTGTGCTCTGCGCGGTGCACAGGCGCTCGGCCTCCCCCACCCCGTCGTGATCGGGCTCTGCGATGTCTCCACGCTCGGCCATGACATCCAGGAGCCTGTCGAGCTTCTCAAGCGCCGTACCGGCCGCGGTGATCTGGGTGAACAGGGCGGAGACGGTCACTGCGACCTGCTGCGGCGTGTACAGCGCCCAGGGGTCCTCCAGCGCGGCCGCGAGCCCTTCGGCTGCTTCAGCCCCCGCGACCGCCAGAGCGATGGTCTGGCCAGGGTCTTGGGTGCCGTGCTCGGCGAGCAGGCGCACTTCCTCGCACACGGCGTCGATCAGGCCCCGGTCGTCCGGCTCCTCGTAGCGGCGCCACAACGGCTGTTGTGCCTGGGCCGGCTGCGTCATCGCTCTCACCCGCGTCTTCTCGTCTTCGGCCATTGCTGTCGTCCTCCTCAACGAGCCGGGGCAGTGAGAGTGACCCCAGCCGCGAGTGGATGCTCTGGCTGCGGCCGGTCCGCCCGGGCTGCGCGGGCGGCCGCCGCGGAGAAGAGCGCGCCCGCTCTCCTCCCCCGCCTCGGCGGCGGGCCGTCCCCCTGCGGCACCGACGACGCCCCTGCGCCGGAAGCGGGCGAGGCTGGAGCCGCTGTGGCGGACGTAGGCGGCCGGGCGGCTGACAGCCTTCAGTCGAGGCCGAACTGGTTGGTCAGGTCGGTGAACAGTTCCTGCGCGCTGTTCTGGAGGGCTTCGTCGGTGTCAGCGGGGAGCAGGCTCGCGGTGACGGGCTGGATCGTGTGCGGGCACCGGGCGCCGTCGGGCACGGAGGTGAAGCCGGGGTGGTCCACGGTGACGGGGATCAGCGGTACGGCCTTGTGGAGGCCGGTGGTGACTGTGGCGTGGAGCAGCAGGCTGCTGTCGAGGCGGAGGTGGCGGGCGAGCTGTGAGGTGAGGATGCACAGGTCGCGGCAGCAGGCGTCGAGGGTGTCCTGGTGCACGAAGAGCCCGGCGGGCAGGTGGTCGTCGTCGCGGAAGTGGTCTCGTGAGGTTCGGAAGGTGAGGTTGGCGGCCAGCACGACGGTCCCGTCGTCGTGGAGTTCGGCGTAGGTCTCGCGTCCGGCGCGCAGTCCCAGGGTGCTGAGCACCCAGCGGCGCAGGCCGGGGCGCGGGTTGCTGACGCCTGCGAGGCTGGCCAGGGCTGCGGGGTTCAGGCGGCTGTCGGGGTGCTGGGCTGCGCGGTTGTGGGCCTGGGCGGTCACGAAGCGGGCGCTGTCGCGGGTCGTGCGGGTGGCGGAGCGGGGCAGCGGGCGTTCGGGCCGGGCGACTGCGATGAACCAGGCGGAGGCCTCCCGCTGCTGCTGGGTCACTGTCTGCCGGGTGTGGTCGACGAGCTGGCGGAGGGTGTCGTCGGTCTGCGCGGCGCGTGTGAAGCGGTCGCGGTAGGCGCGTTCGAGCTGGTGCTCGGCCATCCACGCGGTGTGGTCGCGGTCGCGGTAGGGAGCGACGGCGGCCTGCTGGTCCTTGTCGCGGGCGGCGGTGCCGTAGACCAGGTGCGGGGCCATGGGGCTGGCCGGGACGTCGGCTACCAGCACGCTGTGGGTGCGGTCGGGAGAGGTGAGGGTCGTGAAGGTGAGGCCGGACAGGTAGGGGTGGACGTGGTTGCGGATCCACTGGGCGTACTGCTCAGGGTTCACCGCGGCCGGGTCGATGCCGGTCAGCTCGCACGTGGTGTCCTGCACCCCGAAGATGATCAGTCCGCCGCGGGTGTTGGCCATCGCGGCGACGTCCTTGGCCAGTTCGTTCCACCGTCCCTCGCGCGGGGGCTGGGGAAGGGGTTCCTTCCAGTCCAGGTCGTCGGACTCCGCCAGGCGGTCGGCAGCAGCCTTGGCGACCATGTCGAAGTCCAGGGGGCCGGGCGGCACACCGAGGTGCTCGTGCAGTCGTGTCCAGGAACGGGCCATGCACGGCACCCTATGGCGGTGCGTGGGCAAGCGGCGGGCCCTGCCTCTTTCTCGGCGAACGGCTACGGGACGGGCGAGGGCGGCCTTCGCCGCCCGGGTCGCCCCCGCTCCGGGCCGCCGTGTCAGCGTGATGCCGCTGCCGAGGGCCGTCGAGGTACTGGGCTCGCCTCCGGTGCCGTCCCCTGTGCTGCCGGCTGTTCGGCGAGACGGGCTGCCTGTTCGAACAGGCGCAGCAGGGCGTCCTGGA
Organism: Streptomyces sp. NPDC048392; assembly: GCF_043200575.1. NCBI lineage: Bacteria > Bacillati > Actinomycetota > Actinomycetes > Kitasatosporales > Streptomycetaceae > Streptomyces > Streptomyces sp. NPDC048392. The sequence continues at coordinate 7,709 of NZ_JBICYB010000053.1, read as the reverse complement.
CGTCGGTGATCTGGTCGATGCGGCGCAGAAGTTCGGCGTATTCCTCCGTCGGCATGTGGGTCCGACCGGCGTCCGCGGTTGCGGCTCGGGCTACGGGGAGGGGGTTGGTGACGAAGGTGCCCAGGCCGTGGACGGTGTGGACGAGGCCTTCGTCGCGCAGGACTCGCACAGCGACGCGGGCGGTCATGTTGGCGATCCCGTAGTCCTCTTCCAGGACGCGAGAAGGCGGCACCTGGTCGCCGGGTCCCAGTTGCCCCGTGAGGATTTGCTGGCGCAGGACATCGTCCAGGAGGCCATCCCGGTGCCCGTTCACCGGATCGTCGACGACATCGTGACGATGCTCGACTCCCTCGAGCGGGCCCTGGCCACCCAGCGACCCACTCTGTCCGACCCCTTGGGTAGGGTGCCCTCCTCGGACGGCCGGAGCCCTGCGAAGCGCGGCGTTGCCGCCGTCACGGCGATCCTGGGGGGATCCATGCGGGCAAGAATTGTCCTTCGGCGGTACATGAGTGCGGGCCTCGCCGCGGCCGTGCTGGCACTGGGAGGGGCCGGGGTCGCGGGTTCCGCGACCGAGGCGCGGGCGGCGGAGCCGCAGCAGCGCATCGTGTACACGGAATCGGCGACCGTCGACGGCGTGCTGACGTTTTCTCTGGTGTCGATGAACGCCGACGGTTCCGACCGGCGGACCCTGGTGCCGACCGGAGACGGACTGCCGCGGGGCAAGTACGTCAGCCCGGTCTTCTCGCCCGACGGGCGGCACCTGGCGTTCATCAGCGAGGACGGGTTCGGGGACATCTGGGTCGCCGACCCCGACGGCAGCGGGGCACGGCCCGTCGTCATGGACGTCCAGGACCCCGACGGGTGGGTGGACCAGCTCGCCTGGGGCCCGAACGGCGACATGCTCTACCTGGGCTTCCAGTCCAAGCCCGGCCACGACCGCCGCCGGCTGATGAAGGTCAACCTCGACGGCAGCGGACTCGACTACGTGCTGCCCGACCAGCCGTACGTGTTCGACGGCCAGCCCTCGGTCGCCCCGGACGGCATGCTGGCCTTCCTCCGCGGCGGCACCATCCAGGTCTACGACCCGCGCCAGGGCGGTACGCCCACCCCGCTGACCTCGGGCCTCCAGCCCGCGTACTCGCCCGACGGCACCAAGCTCGCCTTCACCCGGCAGGCGGCGTCGAGCGGGCCCCAGGTATTCGTACGCGACCTGGCCAGCGGCCAGGAGACCCAGATCACGGACGACTCCGGCGGAGTGATCTACCCGTCCTGGTCGCCCGACGGCAACCAGCTCGCCTACCTCGCCGGCGGCACGGACATGCGTCTCACCGTCCATTCCGCCACCGCTGCCGGGGGCCCGGGCACAGCGATCACGAGCGATGACGTGCAGGGCAACGGACGTCCCGCCTGGGTCATCCCCGCCCGCACTTCCAGCCCCGGTGATCTGACCGGTGACGGCAAATCGGACCTGCTGGCCCGCGACAGTGCGGGCATCCTGTGGCTGTACCGGGGCACGGGCAGCACGTCCGCTCCGTTCGCGGCCCGTACACGGGTCGGCGGCGGCTGGAACGCGTACGGCTCGTTGACCTCGGCCGGTGACCTGACAGGTGACGGCAAGCCGGACCTGCTGGCCCGCGACAGTGCAGGCGTGCTCTGGCTGTACCGGGGAACGGGCAGCGCATCCGCTCCGTTCGCAGCCCGCACGCGGGTCGGCGGCGGCTGGAACACCTATAGCTCGCTGGCGTCGGCCGGTGATCTGACGGGTGACGGCAAGTCCGACCTGGTCGCCCGGGACAGTGCGGGCGTCCTGTGGCTGTACCGCGGGACGGGCAGTGCGTCCGCTCCGTTCGCAGCCCGCACGCGGGTCGGCGGCGGCTGGAACGCGTATGGCTCGTTGACGTCGGCCGGTGACCTGACAGGTGACGGCAAGCCGGACCTGGTCGCCCGCGACAGTGGCGGCGTCCTGTGGCTGTACCGGGGAACGGGCAGTGCGTCCGCTCCCTACGCGGCCCGCACGAAGATCGGCGGCGGCTGGAACACCTACAGCTCGTTGACCTCGGCCGGTGACCTGACAGGTGACGGCAAGCCGGACCTGGTCGCCCGCGACAGTGGCGGCGTCCTGTGGCTGTATCGCGGGACGGGCAGTACGTCCGCTCCCTACGCGGCCCGCACCAGGATCGGCGGCGGCTGGAACACCTACAACGTGCTCAGCTGAACACGGGCTCGGTGGCCCTCGCCGGGCGGCCCGGGGGGGGCGGGGGGGCGGGGGGCCCCCCCCGGGGCCCCGGGGGGGGGGGGGGGGCCGCGGGGGGGGG
>NZ_JBICYB010000053.1:2611-5384 GCF_043200575.1 Streptomyces sp. NPDC048392 | reverse complement strand
CGCCCCCCCCCCCGGGGGGGGGGGGGGGGGCCCCCCCCCCGCCCCCCCCCGGCCCCGGGGGGGGGGGGCCCCCGGGGGGGGGGGCCCCGGGGGGGGGGGGGGCCGGCCCCCCCCCCCCCGGGCCTCGGAGGGCGGTGGCGGGCCTGCGGGCGTCAGGTGGTGGTGGGCCAGGTCCGCAGCAGAGCGGCGATCTTCCCTGCGGTGCAGGCGGGGTCAAGGAGCAGGTCCTTCAGGGCGATGGCGTCCTCACGGCCGGGTTTGACGGAGATCCCGGCGGCTTCGAGGTACAGGACGCCGGTCGCGGCGGCGACGGCCATGTTGGAGCGCTCCAGCCAGCGGCACCGGCCCAGTGTGTGCACCAGGGCGGCGGCTTTGGCGTAGGGGCCGCCGTAGACGGGCTGCTCGAACAGTTCGGCGCGGTGGCGGGCGACTGCCGAGATGGGAACGCCGTAGTCGTCGGGGGCCGGATCGTGCGCCCCGGCGGCCTCGGCGACGTGCAGGATCCAGGGAACGTCGATGTGCAGGTCCATCAGGCCGCGCGTGCTCCCCTGGGTGTTTGCTGGGCTTGTTCGGCCTCGTCGAAGACCGCCTGGTGTTCGGCCAGGAAGCGGGCGGCCGCGTCCACCGCTCGGGCGCGCAGGCCGCTGGCATCGTCCTGTACCAGCCTGGCGAGGTAGTCCCCGATGCTCAGTCCCAGGTCGGCGGCGCGTTTCTTCGCGAGTTCCGCAACGTCCTCATCCACGCGCGCGCCTAGCTGTGTCTTCGCCATACCAGCATGGTAACAGGTGTTACCGGAACAGGGGGGTGCTGGCCCGGTGATCTCCGTCCAGTCCCCGTCGGAGAGGGCGGGTAACCAGGCCCTCATGACCAGCGTCCAGTCGCCGGCCAGCCACTCGGGGCGGGCCCTCGGTACTGGCCGTGTCACCGCTGGCCCGGGTGGTCGCAAAGGCCCGGGCGCTGCTGGAGCGCCTCGGCGGCAGCGCGCACGGTCCGCGGGCAGCCGCGTAGTGGCGGGGATCGCGGTCGTCCTGGACCACACGACCGCGGGAGCGTTGTACGACCTGAAGGACCCGTTCAACGAGGCGGTCGCCGCGTTCTACGTCCAGGCCTTTGGAGGACTCGGGGAGCTGTATGCGCCGGTGTTGTCCCTGACGGCAGGCGACGCCGAACGCCCCGGGCTGCTCGGCTGCATCAAGGGACTGCGGTTCATCCGGATCGAGGCGTTCGGCACCGACGCCGCGGTCACCGCCACCCGGGCCGCCCGCCCCTCCGCCACGCCGCCCGCCCCTCCGCCACGCATCCCGCCGGCCGGTACCTTCTCACCCTGATGCCGAAGGCGTACACGGGCACCGGCGTCCAAGCCGTCCACCGAGACCAGTAGCCGTCGGCCGCTCAGCGGCAGAAGCTGGGGCGGCTCCAGCACCGCTCTTGAGCATCTTGCAGGCAGCACCCGGCCGATGACAGCTCCGGGGAGCGACATACAGAGCGCCGCCCCGCCCGCCCGTAGAGTGCGCCTTTGGCCGACTCCCGCGCCAGGCGGTCTCGGGTAGGGCCGGTGCTCCTACGGACGCGGGCCCTGCTGTGGTGCAGCGGCTGAGGGCAGAGGCTGCTGGATGCTTGGGTGTTCTGCCGTGTGGCCGCTCGGCCTGGATGTGTGCGGTGCCCGCGCTGCGGGGGCGGAACGGGCGAGGGCTTCAGCGGCCTGCCTGAGGCGTTGCTCCGTGGCGGCCTGGAGCTCGTCGGCCTTGGCCTGCAAGGCCTGCAGGGTGGCGGGGTCCTCCAGCGCCGTGCGCAGCTCCTCGTAGGAAATGCGCTCCTCTTCGGCGGCGTCGGCCGGGCGTTGCGGAAAGACGAGCTCCAGGGCCCGCCGCCTGCGTTCCGGATCTTCCCCGCGGAAGTCCGCGAGGAACTGCCGCTTGGTTTCCAGGTCTGCCCCGATGTCCGGGCGCCCTGTCGTACTGTCCCGGGTCACCCAGAAGACTGGGCCGGAATCCGGCTCGGCGGAGCCGGGCCCGGATTCCGGCGCCTCCGGCTGGGTACGGCGCAGTTGCCGCCAGCGGGACCGCACGCGGTCAAGCGACTCGTCGCTGGGGCCCCCCGACTCGGCCGGGGTTGCTGTAGGGGTGAGCGGCTCTTTCGCCGCAGCCCACTGAGCCCCCCACTCTTGCGCGAGAGTTTCGGCCTGGCGGTCTGTATCGCGCGGTATCCAGTCTGGTTCATGGATCGGCTGCGCCTGCCAGGACAGGGATCGCACGCGCCTGGCGATCAGCCCTGGCGTGTCCGGGCTGTCGCTGTCCGCCGCCGCGTGCGCCGGCATGAAGTCCGCTGCCGCGATCTCGCGGACCTGGGTGGTGCAGGCGTCGAGGCTGTCGCTGTCGTAGGGGTGGCGGGCCACGACGAGATGCCCGTGGAGGCTGGCATCCCGGGCCGCGGCGCGCAGCGGTTCCACCATGTCCTGGTTGCGCAGCACGTTCCCATGGACGGCCAGCACCCCGTCCGGGTCGAATCCTGTCGGCCAGCTCGCGGCCTGCGCGGGAGACAGGAAGGTGAGCTCGGCCAGGCCGAGCTGCGTGGCCAGGCGGGCGGTTGCCTCCCTAAGGAGCTCGGCGTCAACGATCGTCAGCGTCTTTCCGCTGGCGGCCGCGATCCCGACAGCCGCAGCAACGAGTGTCTGCGGGGCGGGGGGGGCCGGGGGGGGGGGGGGCCGGGGGGGGGGGGGCGGCCCCCGGGGGGGGGGGGGGGGGGCCGGGCGGCGCGACCGGCGCGGCGCGCC
>NZ_JBICYB010000053.1:0-2601 GCF_043200575.1 Streptomyces sp. NPDC048392 | reverse complement strand
GTCCGGGCAGCCTTCGCGGCCGCGGTGCGGGGACCCGCGGCCGGCCCGCCCGCGGCCCCCGCCCCCGCCCCCCCCCCCCCCCCCCAGACCCTGCCCGTAGACGACCAGTCCGCCCCGGCCGTCGACGAGCGCATCAATGCAGTCGCGGATCACGGGGTGCTTCAACAGATCGGCGTCCAGCATGTGCCTCTCCCCCACTATGGCCCGTGTTGGCTGTAGGCCCGCCAGCATTGCAGGTAGTCGGGCGTGCGCGTGCCGGGCAGATCACATGTCCCGCGGGATGGAATGCAATCGCCGGCACCGATCCGCTGGGAGGGCCGACAGGGGTTGCAACGAGGTGCAACTGACCGGCTTCGTGCGCCGGTCGCCGCGCGGACGTCTTCCGCGACTGCACCACGGGCGGGCAGCGCCCCGCGGGGCGCCCATGGAAGCGGCGTCGTTTCAGACCCGTGCGCCACGTCTCGTCACCGCGGCGGTGCTGGCCGTTTTGGGAGCGTTCGAGGACTTGGTGCAGACGCTGGGCGACTACCACGGCAAGGACCCCCACCAAGCGCTGCTGACCGTGCGCCGGCGCACCGTGGCGGTCCTCGACCGTCAGCGGACGTGGCGCCGGCAAGCGCAGTACGATGCACGCCTCCTGCTCGGCGAAAGCGACACTTGATCCCCTGGTGCGCCGTACCGTCGCCCTCCCGCCACCGGGATCGCTGTCACCGCCCTGCTCCTTCACGGAGCCGCCCACGCCGCCCCGTCCGGGCCTCCTCGCGCGACATTCAGTGGCCGTCTGTCCTTGTTGCGGAGGGGGGCAGTGCCAGCTCCATCAGGGCGTCGACCGTGTCGCCGTCCAACTGGCTGCTGAGGCGGAGGGACTGCCGCAGGAGGCCACCGACATCCTTGGGGTGCAGCCCGAGGCGCAGGCGGGCGGTCAGACAGATCTCACCGAAGAGCGACGGCGTTCCGTCGGGTTCCCGCAGGATGTACCAGTCGAGGAGCTTGATGACGTCGCGCCGGATATCACCGAGCGTGGCGCGAGGCCTGTTGTTCCCACCGGCCTGCTCGATGTCGTCGGCGAGGCCTCCGAGGACGGCCTCGATCAGGGTGGTGCGCAGCGCTGCGACGGGGATGAAGCCGTCAGTGTCGTCGCTGAGGGCGACCGCGGGCCACCAGGCGAGTTGTGCGGCGGTTTCCTCATGGTTCGTCTTGCCGAGCGTGCCGCGCTTTTTCCGGCTGCGGTCGGCGTCCTCCAGGCCATCGTCGATGATCTTGGTGAGGTGGTTGTGGTCGGCGACGAGGCCGAGCGGCTGTTCGGTACCGAACGTCGTCGTGCCGGACAGCAATGTCCGCAGTCTGTCGCTCCTGCGGTGTTCCTCGGCCCAGTCGCGGGCCACGGGCCGGGACCAGCGGGGTCCCTGGGCGGTTTCGAGCTGGGCGGCGGGCAGACTGCGGCGCCCGTACTCCGGGTGGGGCAGGTCGTCGGGTGCCACTTCTGCGGCCTGGGCGAGACCTGCCCGGTCCACGAGGCGGTCCGGTTCGAGCTCGGGTGCCCGCAGGTCGACGACGCATCGCTCCAGCGGCGCGGAGTCGGGCAGACGGAATGTGGCCCACAGGGCGAGATGGTCGCCCCATTGCGGCAGCGGTTCCTCGGGGGCGGTGAAGTCGGCGATCTTTGCGATCCGGGCGTTGCGCGGGTTTCCGGGGCGGCGCAGGAGGTCCGCGGCGGTGACGGCGTCTTCCACCGGGCGGGCGTCGTAGCCCTCGTAGGCGCGGTCCACGACCAGGCCCGGACGGTGCCAGGCGGTTCCGTCCCACCAGTAGCCGCCGTGCCGGTAGAGGAACCCGTTGCGCCCGTACATCCAGTTGTGGTGCTGGGAACTCATGTCCTGGTCGTGAATGAGCAGGACGGTGCGGCCGTGGAGGGGGTGCTGGTGAACAGCCCACGCGTAGGCGCGGTTCTTCGTTTCGGTCGTGAAGGCCACCCACCCCCCTCCGGGTAAGGGGTCCGTGCGGCCCCACAGCCCTTCGCCCTGATTGCGGCCGGTCCGCTCGATCGCGTCGGGTTTGTCCAGAGGCAGCCGCTCGTCGTTGATGAACGGCAGCCCCGGAAACGGATGATCGGTGCGCAACCCGTTGGCAACCGGCCGAACCCAGCTCATAACGCCCCCTCTTGATGCAGTCTTTCTGCGTTCCCCATGTCTCAGTCCGGACGCGCGTCCGGCACTCCCTGCCTCATCCCTGTGACACAGCAGGCACCGCCAAACCCGACCGCAGCGGTCCGGCCATCACGTTGTCCAGCAGGCGGGGCTGGCTGACGTCGAACCCGGCACGCCGTGCGACGTTGCCCTCCCGCCGTAGCGACGACCTGCGAATTCGGTCAAAACCCGGGCAGTGACGCGAAAAGTGACTACGCTGGCCGCGTTGTGCGGGCTGTGACTCATCAGATGCCGCCCGTCCACTGCCGCCGCTGAATCTTCGCGGTCCGGCCCCGCCCCTCACCACGATCCCTTGCACAAGGTTCTGTCTGGAATTCGGATCATGAGTGCGGAGTGATGCTGCGGAGCCAGAGCATCGTGCCGCAGAGGTGCAGGCCAGCTTCGTAGCTGGTGG
>NZ_JBICYB010000052.1:0-28262 GCF_043200575.1 Streptomyces sp. NPDC048392 | reverse complement strand
GGGGGGCGTTGGGGGGGGGGGCCCCGGGGGCCCCGGGGGGGGGGGCCCCCCCCCGGGGGGGGGGGCGGGGGGGGGGGGGGGGGGGGGGGGGGGGGGGGGGGGGCGCCGCCCCCCCGCCCCCCCCCCCCCCGGCCGCCCCCCCCCCCCACGTCTCGTCGTCAGGTGGCTGCCGAGCGGTACTTGCGCACCGCCAGCGTCCGGAAGACCGCGATGATCAGGACGGACCAGATCACCGAGGCCCAGACGGGATGCTGCATGGGCCATGCGTCGGACTGCACGACACCCGGGTTGCCGAACAGCTCGCGGCAGGCCTGCACCGTGGCGCTGAACGGATTCCACTCGGCGATGTGCCGGAGCCAGGGCGTCATCTGGCTGGAGTCCACGAAGGCGTTCGACACGAAGGTCACCGGGAACAGCCAGATGATTCCTCCCGAGGTCGCCGCCTCCGGCGTGCGCACGGAGAGGCCGATCAGCGCCCCGATCCAGGTGAAGGCGTACCCCAGGAGCAGCAGCAGCGCGAAGCCCGCCAGGATCCGGCCGGCGTTGGTCGGGTCGGCGGAGCCGGTGCGCCACCCCACGATCAGCGCGACTATGGCGAGGACCAGCAGCGTGATGGCCGTCTGCACGAGGTCGGCGACGGTGCGACCGGTCAGCACGGCGCCGCGGGCCATGGGCAGTGAGCGGAAGCGGTCGACGAGCCCCTTCTGCATGTCGTCGGCGATACCGGCGGCCGATCCCGCGGTGGCGAAGGTGACGGTCTGCGCGAAGATCCCCGCCATCAGGAAGTCCTTGTAGACGTCCGCGTCGGTGGTGTTCCCGATCTTCATCGAGCCACCGAAGACGTAGGTGAAGAGGACCACGAACATCACCGGCTGGATGACCCCGAACAGGACCATCTCCGGAATCCTGGTCATGCGGATCAGGTTTCTGCGGGCGATGACCAGCGCATCCCGGATGGACTGGCCGATCGGGTTGGCGGGCGCCGTGACCGGCGCCGCGTCGGTGGCGGCGCTCACTTGGCGGCCTCCTTCTCCTGCTCGTGGCCGGCGCCGTCCGCCGGGCCGGTCTCCTCGTCCTTGGCCTCGCCCTCTGTTTCGGCCTCTGCCACGTGGCCGGTGAGGGAGAGGAATACGTCGTCGAGGGTGGGGCGGCGCAGGCCGATGTCGTCGATCTCGATGCCGCGGACGTCGAGCTCGCGGATGACCTCGGCGAGCAGCTTCGCGCCGCCGGTGACGGGGACGGTCAGCTTGCGGGTGTGCTCCTCGACGGTGGTCGAGCCCTTTCCGAAGCCGGCCAGCACCTGCGCGGCCGTCCCCATGTGGTCGCGCTCGTGCACCACGACCTCGACGCGCTCTCCCCCGGTGCGCGCCTTGAGCTGGTCGGAGGTGCCGCGGGCGATGACGCGGCCGTGGTCGACGACCGCGATGTCGTGCGCGAGGTGGTCGGCCTCCTCCAGGTACTGCGTGGTCAGCAGCAGGGTCGTACCACTGGCGACCAGCTGTTTGATGACCTCCCACAGCTCCTGCCGGTTGCGGGGGTCGAGGCCGGTCGTCGGTTCGTCCATGAACATGACGGGCGGGGAGACGACCAGGGCGGCCGCCAGGTCGAGCCGGCGGCGCATGCCTCCCGAGTAGGTCTTCGTGGGACGGTCCGCGGCGTCCGCGAGATGGAACTGTTCGAGCAGCTCACCGGCCCGGGCCTTCGCGGCCTTGCCCTTCATCTGGTAGAGCCGGCCGACCATGTGCAGGTTCTCCCGGCCGGTCAGGTATTCGTCGACCGCGGCGAACTGGCCGGAGAGGCCGATGGAACGCCGTACCTCGTTGGGGTGCTTGAGGACGTCGATACCCGCGACGACCGCCTTGCCGCTGTCGGGGCGCAGCAGGGTCGTGAGGCAGCGGACGGCGGTGGTCTTGCCCGCGCCGTTCGGCCCGAGCAGGCCCAGGACCGTGCCCTCGGGAACGTCGAGGTCGACGCCGTCCAGAGCCCTTACGTCACCGAAGGTCTTCACCAGGCCTTCGGCATAGATGGCGCCTGGCATATGAGTCTCCACGTCGTCGGGGATTCTTCGGAAAGCCTAGGTTTGTACATTTCGCCGTGCTCAGCGAGCGATTTACGACACACCATAACGCGATGTATCGCGTCTCACAATGCGGTTTCTCGAACGAGTGACGAAGTGGCTGCCCGCCCCCGCCCGGGCCCACCAGGGGACCTCGGGAAGCTCAAGGACCTCCCGGGAACCTCAGGCGATGACGGTGTAGCCCGCCTCCCGCAGCGCCCGGCCGACCTCGGCGCAGTGCTCGGGACCCTTCGTCTCCAGGTGCAGCTCGACCTCCGCCTCCGTGAGCCCGAGCCGCGGATGGGTTCGGACGTGGCTCACATCGAGGACGTTAGCGTCGACCACTGACAACACCCCGAGAAGCGTGGCCAGGGCACCGGGCCGGTCCGTCAGCCGCAGCCGTACCGCCAGATAGCGGCCCTGCGCGGCCATGCCGTGCCGCAGCACGCCCTGCATCAGCACCGGGTCCACGTTCCCGCCGGACAGGACCGCCACCACCGGCCCCTCGTAGGCGCCCGGCTCGCTCAGCAGCGCCGCCACGGGACTCGCCCCGGCCGGCTCCACGACCAGTTTGGCCCGCTCCAGGCACAGCAGCAGCGCGGTGGACAACTCGTCCTCGGAGACCGTGCGGACCTCGTCCACCAGCTCGCCGACGATCCCGAACGGCACGTCGCCGGGCCGCCCCACCTTGATGCCGTCGGCCATCGTCGCCGGATTCTCGACGGCCACCGGACGCCCCGCGGCCAGCGAGGGCGGGTACGCCGCCGCGCCCTCCGCCTGCACGCCCACGATCCGCACGTCCGGCCGCAGCGCCTTCACCGCGACGGCGATCCCGGCCGCCAGTCCGCCCCCGCCGACGCCGACCACGACGGTCCGCACCTCGGGGCACTGCTCCAGGATCTCCAGCCCGACCGTGCCCTGGCCCGCGATGACGTCGGGGTGGTCGAACGGGTGGATGAACACCGCGCCGGTCCGCTCCGCGTGCTCCTGCGCGGCGGCCAGCGTCTCGTCGACCACCTGGCCGTGCAGGCGCACCTCGGCGCCGTAGTCCCGGGTCGCGCTGATCTTCGGCAGCGGGGCGCCCTTCGGCATGAACACCGTCGACCGCACGCCGAGCAGCGAAGACGCCAGCGCGACGCCCTGCGCGTGGTTGCCCGCGCTCGCCGCGACCACACCGGCGGCCCGCTGCTCGGGCAGCAGCCCCGCGATCCGGACGTAGGCGCCGCGCAGCTTGAACGAGCCGGTCCGCTGGAGGTTCTCGCACTTGAGGTGCACCGGCGAGCCGACCAGCTGGGACAGATGCCTGCTGCCCTCCATCGCGGTCACCCTGGCCACACCCGAGAGCATCTTCTGGGCTCCGCGCACGTCGTCGAGGGTGACGGGTCCGACCAGGGCAGCCGCGCTGTAGCTCATACCTCCAGCATCGCAGTTCACGGGCGCCGGGTTCCGCTGTGACCAACCTCCGAGACCCGCTTTGCCCAGCGTCGGTACGCCTCGCCGCCCGGCCGCGTACCCTGTCCCCCAATCAGCAGCCCTCCAAGAAGTGAGCCCCCGGCCATGCCCACAACACCTGAAATGTCGATGGACATGACGACCGCCGGTGACACCGGTCTTCTCGAGACGCTCCAGCACGAGGTCGCGCTCTTCGCCCGCCGCGCCGAACAGACCAGGCTCGGCGGGGTCGGACAGGTGCGCAACTCCATGGACCGCGCCGCCTACCTGCTGCTCAACCGCCTCGACAAAGAGGGCCCGATGGGCGTGAAGGCGCTCGCCGCGAGCATGGGAATCGACTCCTCGACGGTCACCCGGCAGGTGGCCCCGCTCGTCGACACCGGGCTCGTCAAGCGGACCTCCCACCCCGAGGACGGACGCGCGGTGGTCCTCCAGCTGTCCCCGCGCGGCGTGGCGCGGCTGGAGGAGGTCCGCTCCTCCCGGCGTCAGCTCATGGCCGAGCTGACCCACGACTGGGCGCCGGAGGAACGCGAGGCCTTCTGCGCGCTCCTCGCACGCTTCAACGGCGCGCTGTCCGCCCGTATGGCCCCGTCCGGCGTGTCGGCCGCCGATGCGCCGTCCGGGTCCTGAACGACGTTCATGCGCTTTCCGGAGCGGTTCTCGCACCGAACCCTTGACCGGCGGGCCACCCCTGGCCTGATATGAGAGCTCAGGGGTCTGGTGTGCGACCTCAGGGGTCGTCGCCGTCTGGGCGGGAGGCGCGGTGCGAGAACGGCATGCGTCCCACGGTGCCCGCCGGGCCCGCGAGTTCGAGGCGTTCGTCGCGGGTGCGGCCGGGCGGCTGCTGCATGCCGCCACCCTGCTCACCGCCGAGCCCCCGGACGGCAACCCGCGCGCACGGCGCCTGCTGGCCCTGAGCCTGGCCCACACGTACGCGTACTGGGACCGGCTGCACGGAGAGGACCCGTACGACCGCGCCCGCCAGTACCTGGCCACCCGTTTCGCCCGCGCGGCCTGGCACCGCTACGGCGCCCTCGGCCGGGCCCGCCGGCACCTCACCGGTCCCTTGGGCGGGCTCGCCCCGCAGGAGCGCCTGATCCTGGTGCTCAGGCTGTACGAGGGGGTCGCCGAGGAGCAGACGGCCGCGCTGCTGGGCCTGTCCGTGGAACGGGTGCGGACGATCTGTGACCGCGCGACGGCCGCCCTGCTGCGCCCGCCCTCCGCACCGGCCCGCCCGGTGGCGGCGGAGGCGGCGACGCCGTGAGGGCCACGGCGACCGGTCCGAGTACCCGCACGACAGTGGGGACGCCGACGGGGACGCGCGCGTGGCGCACCGGCACGTCTGCGTGGCGCACCGGCACGTCTGCGTGGCGCACCGGCACGTCTGCGTGGCGCACCGGCACGTCTGCGTGGCGCACCGGCAGGCGCTGGTGAACCGCCCCCGGCGTGAGGCCGCCGCGCGGCGGATCATGGACCAGTCGCCGCCGCGGGTGCCGCCCGAGCTCTACGCGGAGGCCGTGCGCCGAGGCGGCCGCGTGCTGCGGCGCAGGACCGCCGCCCGCCGCCTGATGTGGCTGCTGCTGGGTGCCGCGGCCGTGGCCTTCACGGTGTGGGCGCTGACGGTCCAGCCGTGGGTGGAGCCGCCCTCGGAGACGACCCCACCCGTGACCGGCTGGGATGGCTGGTGAGCCCCCGGTGGTCAGCCCAGCGCCTGCTGGAGGTCGGCCAGCAGGTCGTCGGCGTTCTCGATGCCGACCGACAGGCGCACCAGGTCGGCGGGGACCTCCAGGGCCGAGCCCGCCGCTGAGGCGTGCGTCATCCGGCCCGGGTGCTCGATCAGCGACTCGACACCGCCCAGGGACTCGCCGAGCGTGAAGACCTTCGCGCGGTTGCACACCTCGACGGCGGCCTGCTCGCCGCCCTCCACGCGGAAGGACACCATGCCGCCGAACGCCTTCATCTGCTTGGCGGCGGCCTCGTGCCCCGGGTGTTCCGGCAGCCCGGGGTACAGCACGCTCGTCACGCGCGCGTGCCGGGTGAGCATGTCGGCGACCTTGGTCGCGTTCTCGCTGTGCCGGTCCATGCGCACCGCGAGGGTCTTGGTGCCGCGCAGCACCAGCCAGGAGTCGAAGGGGCCGGCGACCGCGCCCATCGCGTTCTGGTGGAACGCCAGCTCCTCCCCCAGTTCCTGGTCCTCGACGACCAGCGCGCCGCCGACCACGTCCGAGTGCCCGCCCATGTACTTGGTCAGCGAGTGCACGACGACGTCCGCACCGAGCGCCAGCGGCTGCTGGAGGTACGGCGTGGCGAAGGTGTTGTCGACGACGAGCCGGGCGCCGGCGTCCCGGGCCACCTGGGCGACGGCGGCGATGTCGGTGATCCCGAGCAGCGGATTGGAGGGCGTCTCCACCCACACGGCCTTGGTCTTCGGGGTGAGCGCGGCCCGCACGGCGGCGGCGTCGCCCGTGTCCGCCACCGACCACTCCACGCCCCACCGGGTGGCGACCTTGGCGAAGAGGCGGAAGGTGCCGCCGTACGCGTCGTTCGGGATCACCACGTGATCACCGGGACTCAGCAGCGTACGCAACAGGCAGTCCTCGGCCGCCAGTCCGGACGCGAACGCGAGACCGCGTCGGCCGCCCTCCAGGGCGGCGAGGTTCTCCTCCAGGGCCGTGCGCGTCGGGTTCGCGCTGCGGCTGTACTCGTAGCCGCCGCGCAGGCCCCCGACGCCGTCCTGCTTGTAGGTCGACACCTGATAGATCGGCGGGACGACCGCGCCCGTCAGGGGATCGGCGGTGTTGCCCGCGTGAATCGCGAGGGTCTCGAAGTGCTGACTGCTGTGCCTGTCGCTCATGGGCACCGAGGGTAGCCGTGCGGAACGCTTCGCGGGTTTTCCACAGGGCGGGGGACAGGTTGGCCAATTGTCGGCGGCGTCTGGTTCGCTTGAGACATGGAGATTCTCTGGGTCCTGATAGCGCTGGTCATGCTCGGCTTCGTGCTGCTCCCCGTTCTGCGGCGCCGGCGTGGCGCCGTCGGTCTGGTCCCGCCCGGCCACCCGGACGCCGCCGACCCCGCGACCTACGGCTTCGCCCGGGAGGAGGAGCTGGACGTCCGCATGCCGGGTCCCGACGAGGACCTGCTGGACGTCCTGGACCTGGTACAGCGCACGCAGGACTATCGGGGGGCGCAGCAGCTCCTCGCCGGTACGGAGGCGGGGAGCGAGCGGCGCTGGCAGCGCGTGCAGGCCTTCGCGGGCGCCGCGTCGCTGGAGCTGCGGCAGCGGCCCGGCGGTGTCGGGGAGACGCCGGGCGGGCAGTGGCTGCGGGTGTGGCGGGCCGAGGCGCCCAAGGACGCGGGCGGCGCGGCGGTGCACGCCGAGTTCCTGGTGCAGCAGGCGTGGCGGACCGCGACGCCGGGCTCGGACGACTTCCGGATCATCATGGAGGAGGCGAGGACGGCCTGCTCGGAGGCGGCGCTGCTAGCCCCCGGCGACCCGGTCCCCTGCATCGTCGAGCTGTCGGTGGCCCGCGGCCTCGGCTATGCGCGCGAGGAGTTCGAACAGCTCTGGCTCAAGATCCTGGACCGCGCCCCCCACCACATGGGCGCGCACCTGGCCGCCCTGCAGTACTGGTGCGAGAAGTGGCACGGCTCCCGCGAACTGGCGTACTCCTTCGCGGAGGCGGCGGCCGCCCGCGCCCCGCGGGGTTCCCTCCTCGCGGCGATGCCCCTGTTCGCGGTCTTCGAGCACCTGCCCGAGGTCAACCTGGTCAGCGGCTTCTACCAGAGCGAGGTCGTCACCAAGGCCGTCCACGGCGCCCTGCACGCGGTCCACTCGGCCGGCCCTGACGACCCCATGCAGGCACACGTCCGTCACCTGCTGATCTTCTTCCTGGTCCGCGGCGAGCGCTGGGCCGAGGCCATGAACCAGCTGATGGTCACGGACGGCCACGTCGGCGCCCTGCCCTGGACCCTGTCCACTGACCCGGCGGGGGAGTTCGCGGTCTACCGCGCGCTCGCGGTGGCGGGTTACGAGGCGAACGGCGGCAGCCCGGCGACGCTGCCGCACTGAGGCTCTCAGCACGAACGGTCCGGCCGGGACCCCGGCCGGACCGCGTCGCGCTGAGCCCTCGGTACGGGCGCGCCCTCAGCCCTCGGTACGGGCGGGCAGCCGCCATCCCGGGCGCGGGAAGTGACAGGTGTACCCGTCCGGGTAGTGCTGCAGGTAGTCCTGGTGCTCGGGCTCGGCCTCCCAGAAGGGGCCGACCGGCTCCACCTCGGTGACGACCTTGCCGGGCCACAGGCCGGAGGCGTCCACGTCCGCGATCGTGTCCTCGGCGACCCGCTTCTGCTCGTCGTCCACGTAGTAGATCGCCGAGCGGTAGCTGAGGCCGATGTCATTGCCCTGGCGGTTCTTGGTGCTCGGATCGTGGATCTGGAAGAAGAACTCCAGGATCGCGCGGTAGTCGGTCACCTCGGGGTCGAAGAGGATCTCGATGGCCTCCGCGTGCGTGCCGTGGTTGCGGTACGTCGCGTTCGGCACGTCACCCCCGGTGTACCCGACCCGGGTCGCGGTCACGCCCGGGAGCCGACGGATCAGCTCCTCCATGCCCCAGAAGCATCCGCCCGCCAGCACGGCCCTCTGCGTCTGCGCAGCCATCGCGGCCCTCCAATGTCTCGGCTCGATCATTCGGACTACCCGGCCCGTACACGACCGGCCCCCAAGCCCACGCTGCTTGCAACACGCGAGACCCCCCGACGATTCCTCTCCCGCCCGACCCGGCCGCCCGGCCCTCCACACCGGGCGACCGCGCCCCGCCACAGTCGCGGCGTGGCCCAGCCATCGGGGGACTCGTACATCAGTGAGCCGGTGCTCTCCGCTTACCAGCGGGCGCCGCGAGACCGCTTGCTCGACGCCCCTGCCGTTCCCGCGCCTGCCCCATGGCGGCCCGTCTTCGAGTACGCGTACGGCGTCCCGGTCGGCGGACTCCTCGGCATCGGCTTCGCATCCCGTCCCGACAGCGGCCACGACCTGGTCATGGTCGTCTCGCGGGGCCGTGGCCCCGCCTGCCCGTCGTGGGTCGTGTCCACCGGCATACCCGTTCAGGGCCACCGACTCCAGCGCACCGGACTCGTCGGCGGCGAACAACAGGGGACTGTCCTTGTACTGGTCGGCCGCCTCTCGTACGAAGCGAGTCGGTCCCGGCCCTGGGTCTCCGCGGCCTGGGCCGCCTGCCAGTCCCGTTCGAAACCGCCCGCTCGCTTCCTCCCGGGCCTGCGCCCGGCGCCCCGCTGTCCAGCCGCCTTGCACCTGGGAGCGCCCGGGGTCGGGCGTGGTCACGGGACAGGCGAGCGGTCCCGGTGCGAAAGGCTGAACCTCTTCGGGACGTATGAGGGAGGATGAGCGGGAGGCCGGAGCCTGATATCCCGAGGCCGGCAGCCTCTGGAGCGCCACGACCCGTGCGGCCGGTTCCGCCGTACGACGGACCGCCTCCGCCTGCTGGTACGCACGGCGGCTCCGGGCGGCTCGCCGCTCACAGGCCCGCGCCTGCTGGGCCTCCCGTCTGCGCTGCCGGGTGTCGGCCTCCAGCTGGCGCTGCATCTCGGCCCGGACTCCGACGTGACCAGTGGTGCGACACATGGGTTGCCACCCCTCCCCCCGGCACTCCGGTCGTCCTCACAACCAGTCGCAGCGGGACGGTTCTCTCCAGCAATCGCTGCCGCTCACATCCACTCGGCACCTCTCGCCGAGAGGTTGTCGTCAGATCGGCCCGCGCAACCCCGCGATCAGCACCCCCACCAGCTGACGCGCGTCGTAACGCGGGTCGGTCTCCGCGCCGATGCAGAGGTTGCCGACGCCGCGCATGAGGGCGATGGCCTGTACGTCGGTGCGGATCTCGCCGGAGGCGGTCGCGGCGGCCAGGAGGTCGGTGCACACGGGGACGAGCCGGTCGAGGAAGTAGGCGTGGAGGGCCTCGAAGCCGGCGTTGTCGGACTGGAGGACCGCGGCGAGGCCGTGCTTGGTGACCAGGAAGTCGACGAACCGGTCGATCCAGCCGGCCAGGGCGGCGTACGGGGTCGGGCTGGTCGCCAGCAGGGCGGGGCCGGCCTCGGCGCAGGCCTCCACCTGATGCCGGTAGACACCGATGATGAGGTCCGCCCGGGTCGGGAAGTGGCGGTAGATGGTGGCCGTTCCGACGCCGGCCTCGGCCGCGATGTCGCGCACGGGGGCCTCGACGCCGGACCGGACGAAGACCGCGGCGGCGGCGTCGAGCAGGGTCTTCTCGTTGCGCCGGGCGTCCGCCCGCTTGGGCCGGGACCCCGCCTGTCCGGTCGCCTCTTCGCCGTCCTTCACCGTGCCGTTCCCTTCGTCGCCGCCGAGCGCGGTTGATAAACGGGACAGCGTTCCGTATCGTTGGCCAAGTAAACGGGACGCGGTTCCGCTTGGCCTTCCATGATGCCAGAGCGTCGAGCCCGCCACCAAGCCATGCCTCGATTGCCCGCAACCCACCCCTGATGGAGGAACGCGTCATGCAGTACCGCACCTTGGGCCGCACCGGTGTGCAGGTCAGCTCGCTCGCGCTCGGCGCCATGAACTTCGGCAGCATCGGGCGCACCACCCAGGACGAGGCCACCGCCATCGTCGACGCCGCCCTGGAGGGCGGGATCAACCTCATCGACACCGCCGACTGGTACGGCGGCGGCGAGTCGGAGGAGCTGGTCGGCAAGGCCATCGCCGGACGCCGCGACGACGTCGTACTGGCCACCAAGGCGAACATGCCGATGAGCGACGAGCCCAACCACCAGGGCTCCTCGCGCCGCTGGCTGGTCACCGAGCTGGACAACAGCCTGCGCCGCCTCGGGGTCGACCACGTCGATCTCTATCAGATCCACCGGTGGGACCCGAAAACGAGCGACGAGGAGACGCTGTCCGCGCTCACCGACCTGCAGCGCGCGGGGAAGATCCGCTACTTCGGCTCCTCGACCTTCCCCGCCTACCGCATCGTCGAGGCCCAGTGGGCCGCCCGCGAACACCGCCTGAGCCGGTACGTCACCGAGCAGCCCAGCTACTCCCTCCTCCAGCGCGGGATCGAGAGCCACGTCCTGCCCGTGACCGAGCGGTACGGGCTCGGCGTGCTGGTGTGGAGCCCACTGGCGTCGGGGTGGCTGTCGGGGGCGGTGCGTGCGGGGCGGGAGGTCGCCACGCACCGGTCGGCGATCCTGCCCGAGCGCTTCGACACCTCACTGCCCGCCAACCGGGCCAGGCTCGACGCCGTCGAGAAGCTGGCCGCGGTGGCCGACGAGGCGGGGCTGACCCTGATCCAGCTGGCGCTCGGCTTCGTGACCGCGCACCCCGCCGTGACCGGCGCGCTCGTCGGCCCCCGGACGGTGGACCACCTGCACGCTCAGCTCGCCGCCGCCGACACCGTGCTCTCCGACGACGTCCTCGACGCGATCGACGCCGTCGTCGCACCCGGTACGGACCTGGCCGCGCACGAGAAGTCCGACGCCACGCCCGCCCTGCTCGACCCGTCGTTGCGACGCCGCCGCCCGGCGGCCCGCTGAGCGGTCGGTGTCCCGGCCTGCCGCCCTCACCTCGCCGTGCCCGCCGAGGCCGTACACGCCGACGACGCGGTCGGGGCCGTACTCGGCGATGGTGTGCACCTGGGCGGCGATCTCCAGCGCCTCGTTCCGGTCGACGCGGACGAAGCCGCGGTGGTCAGAAGGGCCGGGACAACCCGTAAGGTCACCCACCCTCTCCGGCAGGAACTCCGCCCACGTCAGCCGGCCCGCCAGCGCCTCTTCCGGGGGTGGGGTTCTGACCGGAACGCAACGCGCGCCTCGCTTGTCCGGGAATACGCGTCCGGGGAGCGGGCGTGGGTCCGCCCCGCCCGGACGTCCGCCGCGTGCTGTCCGTGGCGGTGCGACCCGGGGCGGGGCGGCCGTGTGACGGGGAGGAGGGAAGAATCCGGAGAATCTCCCCCCGGGAGATCAGATCGTCGCGGTGTCGATCACGAAGCGGTACCACACGTCGCTGGCCAGGACCCGCTCGTAGGCCTCGTTGACCTCGGACGCGGCGATCAGCTCGATCTCGGCGCCGATGCCGTGCTCCGCGCAGAAGTCCAGCATCTCCTGGGTCTCGGCGATACCGCCGATCATGGACCCGGCGAGGGTCTTGTTGCCGCCGATGAGCGAGAACAGGTTCAGGGCGATCGGCTCCTCTGGGGCGCCGACGTTCACGAGGGCGCCGCCGGTCTTGAGCAGGCCGAGGTAGGAGCCGAAGTCCAGCGGCGCGGAGACCGTGGAGAGGATCACGTCGAAGGTGCCCGCCAGGTCCTGGAAGGTCTGCTCGTCGCTGGTCGCGTAGTAGTGCTCCGCGCCCATCTTCAGCCCGTCGTCCTTCTTGCGCAGGGACTGCGAGAGCACGGTGACCTCGGCACCCATCGCGTGCGCGATCTTGACGCCCATGTGGCCGAGACCGCCCAGGCCGATCACGGCGACCTTCTTGCCGGGAGCGGTGCCCCAGTGCTTGAGCGGCGAGTACGTGGTGATGCCCGCGCACAGCAGCGGCGCGGCCACGTCGAGCGACAGCCCGTCGGGGATACGGAGGGTGAAGGCCTCGTCGACGACGACCTTCCGCGCGTAGCCGCCGTAGGTGGGCTCACCGTCGTAACCGACGGCGTTGTAGGTGCCGACGCTGCCCTTGAGGCAGTGCTGCTCCATACCGGCCTTGCAGTTCTCGCACTCGCGGCAGGAGTCGACGAGGCAGCCGACACCGACGCGGTCGCCGACCTTGAACTTGGTGACGCCGGATCCGACGGCCTCGACCACACCGGCGATCTCGTGCCCCGGGACCATCGGGAAGATGGCCTCGCCCCAGCCCTCACGGGCCTGGTGGATGTCGGAGTGGCAGATGCCGGCGAACTTGATGTCGATCAGGACGTCGTGTTCACGTACCTCACGCCGCTCGATGGTGGTGCGCTCCAGCGGAGCCTTGGCGGCGGGTGCTGCGTACGCGGCGACAGTGGTCATGCCGGGTTCTCCGGGATTCTCTTGGCATTGGCTGGGTGATACCTCCACCCTGCCCCCGGCGTGCGAAAGCACCCAGACCACGGTTTTGCGTACGTCCGGCGTGCGTACCACTGACGGGGACAGGCTCGTGTGCGTACGACCGGGAATACGTCCGGCAATACTGGAACCATGGATGGACAGCTGGACCGGCGCGCCGAGCTGAGCGAGTTCCTGCGCACCCGGCGGGCCAGGCTGAAGCCGGAGGACGTGGGACTGCCGTCGTTCGGGCGGCGCCGCCGGGTGCCCGGGCTGCGGCGCGAGGAGCTGGCACAGCTGGCCGGGGTGTCGGTGGCGTACTACACACGTCTTGAGCAGGGCAACGGGCAGAACGTGTCGGCGGAGGTGCTGGACGCGATCGCGCGGGCGCTGCGGCTGACGGACGCGGAGCAGGCGCACCTGACGCACCTGGCGAAGCCGAGGCAGCAGCGCAGGCGGGCGTCCGCGGGGCGGTCCCAGCAGCGGCCGGTGCGGGTGGCGCTGCTCCAGTTGCTGGAGTCGATCGACACCGTGCCCGCGTACGTGACCGGCCGCCGCTCCGAGATCCTCGCCTGGAACCGGATGGCCGCGGCCCTCTTCGGCGACTGGGGCAGGCTGCCGGCCGCCGAGCGGAACTGGGCGCGACTGGTCTTCCTGAACCCGGACTACCGCGAGCTGTTCATCGACTGGGACCAGAAGGCGTACGACATGGTCAGCTTCCTGCGCATGGACGCGGGGCGGCATCCGGACGACCCGCGGCTGTCCGCGTTGGTGGGCGAGCTGTCCGTGAAGAGCGAGGAGTTCCGGCGGCTGTGGGCCACGCACGACGTCAAGGAGAAGAGCTACGGCGTGAAGCGGATGCGGCACCCGCTGGTCGGTGACCTGACCCTGTCCTTCGAGACGTTCCGCCTGGTCGACGACGACGAGCAGGCCTTCGTCACGTAGCACGCGGAGCCCGGCTCACCGTCGGCGGAGGCGCTGCGGCTGCTGGCGAGCTGGGGGACGGACGCGGCGGCTTCACTACCGACGTGAGCGTGGCCGGGGGCGCATGGGCTTCCGAAAAAACGAGAACAAAACGGGGGAAGTGTCATTTGGGTGCTCGAATGAGCGGCTCGATGACAAAAATCGTGTAAGTGTTCACGCTTTTCCGCAAGCCCTCCGTCGCCCCGGCCGTCACGTGCACGGGCCCCGGCTCAGCGCCGCGACGAACGAGGGGCACCCAGGCACGTGCGGTGAGAAGGAGGACCGGGCCATCACCGCACCGCCACCACAGCCCGTACGCTCACCTCGGCCCTGCGTACGGCGGTGCCGTGACGACCTGGGAACCGATCCTGCTCGCCACGCCGAAGGCCGCACCGGAGGTGCGCCGCCTCCCCCGCCACCACGCCTGCGACGTCCGCTCCCTGCGCGAGCGATCTGCTGACAAACGTCGTCGACCACGTCGGCGAGGGCACCTCCGTGACGGTACGAGTCGTCGGCCTGCCCACCGGCCACGTCCGCATCGGGGCCACCGACCCCGACCCACGCACCCCTGCCCCTCCTCGCCCGCCCGGCCGGCCGGTGTCACCGACGAGTCCGGGCGCCGCCTCGTCCTCCCCGACACGCTGCCGCCGCGGTGGGGCGCGGAGCAGCGCGCGGACCGCAAGACGGTCGGGTACGAGCTCGCGGGAGAGCCGCCACCGGGTGACGTTCAGGAACCCGCCGTCCCAGCACTCCGGAGCGGCCGGTGAGGGTCAGGACTGGTCCGGCCGCACCTGCAGCCGCCGAGTCCGCTGCCCGCCGCGCTGGACCCGCGGCAGGCCGCCGCGGTGGCGGAGATCCTCGACGCCCGGTGCGCGGTGCCGATCCACTACGCGCCGGAGCAGCCGGACAAGATCGCGGGCTATGTCGAGGTCTCCGACCCGGAGGCCGAGTTCCGCACGCACGCCGGGCGGCGCGCGCACATACTGACGGTCGGGGAATGGCTGGACCTGGCCTCCTGACCGGAGGCGTCCGCCCGGCCGCTCCCGGGTCGCACGGCCGGATCGCGCGGCCGGGTCAAGCAGCGGATCCATCGCCCGGGAGCGCAGCTTCTCGGGGTCGCGCATCGCCCACAGAGGTGCCGGACGCGGTGGCCCGAGACGCCGAAGTGTCCCTACGCCGGACATGAGACAGCGCCTGCCGCCCCGGTGCGGGGCGGCAGGCGCTGGGCGCGCGGAGGGAGCGGAGGCCGTGGCCGTCAGACCGCCGAACCCGCCTTCCACTGGGCCCAGTCCATGTTCCAGCCGTTGAGGCCGTTGTCCGGGGAGATGGTCTTGTCGCCGGTGTTCTGGACGACGACCACGTCACCGATGATCGAGTTGTTGTAGAACCAGGCGCCCGGCGTGTTCGGGTCGTTGGCTCCCTTGGCGTCGGCCAGGCCCACGCAGCCGTGGCTGGTGTTGACGCTGCCGAAGATGCCCTTGCCCCAGTAGTTGCCGTGGATGAAGGTGCCGGAGGTGCTCAGGCGCATGGCGTGCGGCACGTCCTTGATGTCGTACTCGCCCTTGCCGTCGTCGTCGGTGAAGCCGACCGTCGAGCCGTCCATCCGGGTCTCCTTGAACTTCTCGGAGATCACCATCTGGCCTTCGTAGGTCTTGTTGTCGGGGGAACCGGCGGAGATCGGGATGGTCTTGATCGTCTTGCCGTCCTGCGTGACCTTCATCTGCTTGGTCTTCGCGTCGACGTAGGAGACCTGGTTGCGACCGATCTTGAAGGTGACCGACTTCTGCTGGACGCCGTAGACGCCGTCGGCGCCCTCGACCCCGTCGAGCGCCAGCTTGAGGGTGACGGTGGAGCCCTCCTGCCAGTACTTCTCCGGGCGGCAGTCCATGCGCTGGGTGCTGAACCAGTGGCAGGCGACCTCCTGGCCGCTGCTGGTGTTGACCGTGATGCCCTTCTGGACGGCGGCCTTGTCGGTGATCTGCTTGTCGAAGTTGATCGACACGGGCATCCCGACACCGACGGTCTTGCCGTCGTCCGGGGTGAAGGTGCCGATGAAGCTGTTCTCCGGGGAGACCGTGGTGAACGACGCGTTCTCGTGGGCGGCACGGCCCTCGGAATCCTGCGCGGTCGCCGCGATCCGGTACTTCGTGGCCCGCTCCAGCTGACCGCTGGGCTTCCAGCTGGTCTTGTCGGCGGATATCTCGCCACTGACCGCGGTGCCGTCGGAGGCGGTCATCTTCACCTCGGTGAGCGTGCCCTTGCTCACGGTGACACCGGCGGAGTTGTTGATGGAGGCGTTGTCCGAGCCGCCCTTGGGAGTGATCTTGATCTGGGCCTCGGACGTCTTCTTGGCCGCCGCCTCGTCGACCTCGGCCTGCGAGGTCTTGTCCCCACCCCCGGAGGTGTCGGCGTCGCCGCTGGAACATGCCGAGAGCACCAGCACACCGCCGAGCAGTGCGGATGCGGCTGCCAGACTCTTGCGCCGCTTACCGTCCGTCATCACACGCTTCTCCATCGTTGCCGATTCCCGAAACCCCGAGATACCCCGTCAATAACCTTCAACGCTACGACCGGTTCGTCCCGTTCCACATCACCCAAGGGTGTGGGGCGCACCACGTTCGCCGCCGGAGGCGGGGGCGGCGCGGGGAGGCATCGGTCGGCGCGTCCCGTGAGACGACGAAACCCCGGGCGGCGGTTGCCGTCCGGGGCCGGGAATTTTCCCGCACCGCGTCAGCCGACCGTCATTTCATCGTCTTCCGGGTCGTTCTCGTCGCCATCATCCCCGTCGAGATCCCACTCGGGAGAGTCGGGGTCGTACTCGACCTGCTCACTGCTCCAGGAGGCCTGCTGGAGCTCCACCCCGGGTACCGCGCTGACCAGGTCGAACGGGTCCACGAGATGAGCCAGGGCCTCGGCGGTGTCCTCCGTCACAGCGCGCTCGGAGTCGGCCCGTTCCCCGTCGGACAGGTCGACGTCGTCGGCGAGGGCCTGCAGCGCGGCGCCGGTGACGGCCTCCTCGTCGTCGATCTGGAGGACGAGCTCGACGCGAATACGTACAAACCGTGATGTCTCTGGAGTGCTCATGCCCGGAGCGTAAGGCCGACCGCTCCCGTCACTTTCCTGTGACCCGCGCCTTTCACTAACATCTGCCCACACGGCCAATTCGCCAGCGCCACAAGGGGATCGATATTCCGTGTCATCCGCTCGCCGTTCGTTGCTGACCGCCGCCTCCGCGGGCGGCCTGCTGTGTGCCCTGTGGTTCGTCCCGTCGGCGAACGCGACACCCGAGACACCGGTGCTCGAGTCCGCGACCGCGGCCCCGTCTCCGCAGGTCACGGCACAGGCCAGAGCCGCGTCCACGGACACCGACACCGATACGGCGGCGTCCGGCGCGGGCCCGACCCGCCTGGCCGACACGGGCAGCTTCGACAGCACGCCGTACGTCGTCGGCGGCGCCCTCTGCCTCGGCCTCGGCGCCGGCTTCGTGGGCTACTCGGTACGCCGGGAACGCCTCGGCTTCTGAGAGAACTCGGCGCTCTTCTGGCTCTCTTGACCACCAGGTCTTCTTGACCGCCGGGTCTTCCTGACCACCAGGTCTTCATGACCGCTGGGTCTTGTTGACCTGACCGCCGGGTCTTGTTGACTTGACCGCCAGGCCTTCATGACCTGACCGCCGGGTCTTCATGACCGCTGGAAGGTCCTGCCGACCGCCCAAGGGGACACGAGGGGCCCTGCCGTACCGCCGGGGCCCCTCGAAGACCGCGTCCGGGCTAGCGCAGCGGACCCGTGACCGCCTCCGCCGCCGCCACCAGGTGCCCGGCGCGCACGAACGCGTCCGCCGCGGCGAGGTCGGGGGCCAGGAACCGGTCCGGTCCCGGGCCCTGGACACCGGCCGCCCGCACGGCGTCGATGACGGCCCGCGAGGCCGGGGCAGGGGTGAGGCCCTCGCGGAGCTGGATCGCACGCGTGGCGGCGTACAGCTCGACGGCGATCACGCGGGTGAGGTTGTCGACGGCCGTGCGCAGCTTGCGCGCCGCCGACCAGCCCATCGACACGTGGTCCTCCTGCATCGCGGAGGACGGGATCGAGTCGGCGGAGGCCGGTACGGCAAGCCGCTTCAACTCGCCGACCAGCGCGGCCTGCGTGTACTGGGCGATCATCAGGCCGGAGTCCACGCCCGCGTCGTCGGCGAGGAACGGCGGCAGGCCGTGGCTGCGGTTCTTGTCGAGCAGCCGGTCGGTGCGCCGCTCGGCGATGGAGCCCAGGTCGGCGACGGCGACGGCGAGGAAGTCAAGGACGTAGGCGACCGGGGCGCCGTGGAAGTTGCCGTTGGACTCCACGCGGCCGTCGGGCAGCACGACCGGGTTGTCCACGGCCGCGGCCAGTTCGCGCTCGGCGACGAGGCGGGCGTGGGCCATGGTGTCGCGCCCGGCGCCCGCGACCTGCGGGGCGCAGCGCACCGAGTAGGCGTCCTGGACACGGGGGGCGTCGTCCTGGTGGTGCCCGGTCAGGCCCGAGCCGTCGAGCACGGCGAGCATGTTGGCGGCGCTGGCGGCCTGCCCGGGGTGCGGGCGGATGGCGTGCAGCTCGGGAGCGAGCACCTTGTCGGTGCCGAGCAGGGCCTCCATCGTCAGCGCGGCGGTGATGTCGGCGGACTTGTAGAGGGTGTCGAGGTCGGCGAGGGCCATGACCAGCATGCCGAGCATGCCGTCGGTGCCGTTGAGAAGGGCGAGGCCCTCCTTCTCGCGCAGCTCGACCGGGGCGATCCCGTACTCGGCGAGCAGCTCACCGGCCGGCCGTACGGTGCCGTCGGGGCCCTCGGCGTCGCCCTCGCCCATGAGAGTCAGCGCGCAGTGCGACAGCGGGGCGAGGTCGCCGGAGCAGCCCAGCGAGCCGTACTCGTGCACGACCGGGGTGATCCGGGCGTTGAGCACGTCGGCCATGGCCTGCGCGACCTCGGGGCGGACGCCGGTGCGCCCGGAACAGACGGTCTTCAGCCGCAGGAACATCAGCGCGCGGACCACCTCGCGCTCGACACGCGGGCCCATCCCGGCGGCGTGCGAGCGGACGATGTTGCGCTGCAACTGAGCCCGCAGGTCCGGACTGATGTGCCGGCTCGCCAGGGCGCCGAAGCCG
Organism: Streptomyces sp. NPDC048392; assembly: GCF_043200575.1. NCBI lineage: Bacteria > Bacillati > Actinomycetota > Actinomycetes > Kitasatosporales > Streptomycetaceae > Streptomyces > Streptomyces sp. NPDC048392. The sequence goes on along the minus strand of NZ_JBICYB010000052.1, from coordinate 9,610 downwards.
GTGCTCACGCCGTACACGGGGTCCGGCTTGGCGGCCAGCGCGTCCACGATGCCGCGGGCCGCCGCGAGGGCGGCGACCGCGTCGTCCGAGAGTTCGATCCGGGCGCCGTCCCGCGCCACGGCGAGGACGTCGGACGCGGTGGCCCCGGACGTCCCCACCACCACAGTGTGCATATCCATATTCAGGAGCGTACGCAGTGAATTCGATGATGTCACGAGGGGTGCGTCACCGGATACGTCACTGCCGGACACCCGCTGTGCCCCTTACCGCACACCCGTGTCAGCGGCTACGGCGAATGCCGCCCGCGGAACCGTCTGCGCTCCCCGTCCTCCTCCCGGGAGGGCTCGTCCGCGAGCCGCACGACGGGGTCGTCGGGCCCCTCCCGGCCTGCGACGACCGGCCCGGCCGTGCGTTCGGCCTTGGCGCGGTACTGAGCGGCGTCGGCCAGCCGGAACAGCCGGCGGGCCGACCGGACGGGCCCCACGGGGTCCGCCGTGGACGCGACCCCGCAGGCCACGCCGTCACCCAGCTCCAGTTCGGCCGCCCGGCGGCACAGCTCCTCGGCCGCCTTGACCACCGCGTCGGCGGGCGGCCCGACCGCCAGCAGACAGAACTCGTCCCCGCCGAGCCGCGCCGCCAGTGCCCCCGGCAGCATCGCCCCGCACAGCGACAGCACCGACCCGAACCGTTCGAGGAGCCGGTCCCCGACGGCGTGACCGTGCGTGTCGTTCACCCGCTTGAGGCCGTTCAGATCGCAGACGACCAGGCTGACGACGACATGCTCCTCGCGGTGCCGCTCGACCGCCTCGTCCAGCGCGGAGTCGACGGCGCGGCGGTTGGCCAGCCCCGTGAGCGCGTCGGTGTACGCGAGGCGGCGGACCTCCTCCAGCCGCTCGCTCTGCGCGATCCCGGCGGCGACGACCGAGGCCAGTACGGTGGCGAAGTCGGCGTCCGCCCGCTCGAAGACCCGCTCCCCCACCGGGCGGGCCACGTACAGCTCGCCCCAGGCGCGGCCGTGCAGCACGATCGGGGCGACCACACAGCAGCCGCGCCCCCGGCGGCGCAGGGCCGCGACGCGCTGGTGGACGTACCCGGGATGCCCGGCTGCGGGCCCCTCGGCCGTCTCGACCCAGGCGTCGGGCTCACCGCCACCGGCCCAGCGCTCGTGCAGGAACTCGGTGATCTCCGCGAACTGGTGCACGGGGTAGGACTCGTCCTCCGGGAACTCCTCCTCGCCCTCGGCCCGCCGGCCGACGTTCACCAGGACCCGGAGCCGGCCCAGCTCGCGCTCCCACACCGACAGCGCGGCGAAGCTCCCGCCCAGCGCCAGGCACCCGCCGACGGCCGCCGCCCGCCACGCCTCACGCGCGCTGTGCGCGGCGGCCATGCCCTGCGCCAGCGCCACCACGGCCGCGAGCCGCCTGTCGTCACCCATCACTCCAGGCTAGGGAGATTTACGAAGAAACGTTACTCAAAGGGGTCGAACCGGGCGAGTGTCGGGGGCGGCGGCCGCGATCCCCCACCGGCGGGCCGACGACGGACGGCGGCACGCGACCAGGCACGCTCGCCCGGACACCTCGCCCGCCCGGACACCCCAGCCACCAGGGCACCCCCGCTCGTCCGAGCACCCCGCTCGCCCTGCCCCACCCCGGCGCCTCACCCACCCGGCCATCCCACGCACCCCGACACCTCACCTACCCGGGCGCCCCCACACACCCCGTCACCTCACCCACCCCGACACCCCCACACACCCCGTCACCTCACCCACCCCGACGCCTCACTCGTCCGGCCCTCCCGCCCGCCTACACACCTGACTCCCCCCGGATCACGACCCGGCCGCGCACCTCACTCGCCCGGCCACCGCGGCGCCCGCTTCTCGTTGAACGCCGCCACCCCCTCCGCCCGGTCCCCCGAGAAGGCCACCGACCGCCACGCCGCGTCCTCCACCTCGAGACCGGCCCGCAGATCCAGCCCGTGCCCGAGCCGCAGCGCCCGCTTGGCCGCTCGCAGGCCCACCGGGGAGTTCGCGGCCATCCGGGAGGCGAGGTCCAGGGCCTCCTCCCGGTCCCGCCCCTCCTCCACCAGCTGATCAACGAGCCCCAGCTCGCGTGCCTCCTCGGCCGCCACCCGCCGCGCCGTGAACACCAGCTCGGCCGCTCGGGCCGCCCCCACCCGGCGCGGCAGCAGCTGCGTACCGCCGCCGCCCGGAATCACCCCCACCGACACCTCCGGCAGGCCCACCACCGCCGTCGGGTCGGCCACGATCACGTCGCACGACAGCGCCAGTTCGAACCCGCCGCCCAGTGCGAACCCGTGCACGGCCACGACCGTCGGCACGGGCAGCTCCAGCACCGCGGTGTACGCGCCACGCGCCACCGGCCGCTGGCGCAGCAGATCGGCGTCGGAGAAGGAGTTGCGCTCCTTCAGGTCGGCCCCGACGCAGAAGGCCCGCTCGTGGGTCGAGGTCAGCACCACCACCCGTACGCTCCGGTCCTCGCCGAGCGCCGCGCACGCCGCGCTCAGGGACCGGGCCATCGCGGTCGAGACGGCGTTCATGGCCTTCGGCCGGTCGAGCGCGAGCTCCGCGACATGTCCGTCTCCGTGCCGCCGCACCAGGACGAACTCTCCGAACCGCTCCTCGCTCATGACACCCTCCGGTTAACGCGTGTTAACAAGTAGACCGTCCGATCATCGCAGGCGGGCCCGCCCGGGGGAAGACCGGACGCGCCCGCCCCCGCTCCCACTCCGCTTACCCGTTCGAGTGACATCCGGCCGACCGCCCCACTCCGGCCGACGGCAGCCCATAGCCTCGCTCCGCCACGGCGCAGCGGGGGCGCGTGCGCACCGGGGAGGGATCATGACGACGACCGGCACACCTACGAAGCCGCAGCACCAGTGGGGGCGCCGCGGCCGACACCGCAGGCCCCGCCCCCACCCCCGCCCCCGCCCCCGCAAGGCACTGCTGGCCGTCGGCGGCCTCGCCCTGGCGGCCGGCGCCCTGAGCCTCGTACGCCTGCTGCCCGAGCCCGGCGGTGCCGTGGGCGGTCTGGACGCCGGGGCGGGGCCGCGCGTGGACGGCGGCGGCCGGGACGCGGCCAGGGACCGGGCGACGTCACCTGCCGGCGAGGGCACCGGCGGGCCGTCCGGAGCGAGCCCGGCGGCGACGTCCGCCATGGGCGGCCTGAGCGGCTCCCCGCGACCGGGCCTCATACCCGGCCTCGCACCTGGCCCGTCCGCGAGCGGCCCGTCGAATCCGCTCCCCGCGGCCACGACGGTGCCGGACTCCGCGAACACCCCCGACGGGCGGAGGGCAGAGGAAACGGAAGGGAAAGGGGGTAGCGGCGACCGCGCACCGGCACCGCACACTGCGCAGCCGTCGCGGTCCGAGCAGCCCGTGCCACACCCCGCGCCGCATCCCGCGACGTCCCCACCACGGGACCGCAGCACGCCACCGACGTCCGTCCCGGCGCCGGAACCCGACGATCCGGGCCTGTGCGTACCGATCATCGGCCTGTGCGTGGACCTGCTCGACGGCTGACGGCCCTACGCCCGAAGACTCCCGGCTGGCGACTGCCGGCTGACGCCCGACGGCTGGCGACTACCGGCTGCCGCCCGACGGCTGACGGCCGGCACTCGACGGCCGACGCCCTACGACTCCCCGCCGCCGTCGCCCCGGCGCGTGAGCAGCCACGGCTCGACCACGCCGAGACCGCGCACCGGACGCTGCCACATCGGCTGGAGCGCGAAGCGGTACGCCGGCGGCTCCTCGCCCTCCTTCTCCGCGGCCGCCGCCTCCTCGGCCGCCGCCGCCTCCGAGGCAGGGGCGTCGCGGGTGCGGATCAGTTCCTCCGCGAAGGCGGTGTCGACGAGGACGGCGTCCTTGGGGGCTATCGAGGTGAGCCGGGAGGCCAGGTTGACGGTCGTGCCGAAGACATCGCCCATCCGGGTGGTGACCGTGCCGAAGGCGATGCCGACCCGCAGTTCGGGCATCGTCTCGTCGTTGGCCATCGTCTCGATGAGGCGCAGGGCGATCTCGGCGGCCGTACCGGCGTCGTCGGCGGCGTAGAGCACCTCGTCGCCGAGGGTCTTGACGAGCCGCCCGCCACGCGCGGCCACCAGGTCGGCGGAGGTGGTCTCGAAGGCCTCGACCAGCTCGCCGAGCTCCTCCTCCTCCATCCGGCGGGTCAGCCGGGTGAAGCCGACCAGGTCCGCGAAGCCCACCGCGAGCCGCCGGTCCACCATCTCCTCGTCGTCCCCGGCCTGGATGACCCGCCCGGCCGAGGCCGCGAGCTGGCGCCGCCAGACGTAGACGAGGAACTCCTGCAGCTCGGGAAGGAGCAGCTCGACGATGGGGTACGTCACCTCGGTGCGTGTCATCCCCGGCTCCGGGGGCTCGGTCAGGCCCTCCAGGAAGGAGTCGATCTGCCACTCGGCCAACCGGGCGGTGGTCTGCCCCGTGGACCGGGCGACCTGGACGGCCATCGCCTCGCTGAGCAGCCCCGCCTCCACCAGACCGGCCAGTCGGCGCAGGGCGAGGACGTCGGCCTCGGTGAGCGCCTTGGCCTGGCCGATGTCGGCGAAGCCCATGGCCCGCCAGAAACGGGAGGCCAGTTCCATGGAGACGCCCGCGCTGCGGGCGGCCTGGAAGGGGGTGTAGCGGCGCTCGGCGCCCAGGATGAGCCCTTCGAGGCGCAGCGCAAGCGGGTCCTCGCCGGGGTCGGCGGAGTCCGGGGCGGGCTCGGGGTCCACCCGGCCGTCCCCGTCCGCGCCGGAGCCGGTGTCGTCGACGGTCACGCCTGCTGCCTTTCCGATCTGCCGCGGTCAGGTTCGACCGGCCCCAACTTTACGTCAGGTGTGCCCCAGCTCACTCCCGATCGGGCGGTACCGCGACGCCGGGCCGCGCTGCCGCCCCCGGGCCCGGCGGAGGGTCCGCCGTCACGCCGGCCGCAGGTGCACGATGTCCCCCGCCCCCACCGGCTCCTGCACCCCCGCGTCCGTGGCCAGCACCAGCCGGCCGTCTCCGTCCACGGCCACCGCCTCCCCCACGAGCGAGCGGTCTCCCGGAAGCTCCGCCCGCACCATGCGCCCGAGCGTCGCGCACCCCGCCGCGTACGTCTCCTGGAGCCCGCTGGTCGCCGGGTCGCCGCCGGCCGTCCGCCACCGCCCGTACCAGTCCTCCAGCGACCGCAGCACCCCGCGCAGCAACGGATCGCGGTCGGTGCTGACGGCCCCGGCCAGTGCCAGCGACCCGGCCCGCGGGACCGGCAGCTCGTCCGCCCGGAGACTGACGTTGATGCCGACGCCGATGACGACGCCGTCGTCGCCTGCCCGCTCGGCCAGGATGCCGCCCGCCTTGCGCTCCTCGCCGCCGACGGTCACCAGCAGGTCGTTGGGCCACTTCAGGGCGGTGTCGACCCCCGCCGCCCGGGACAGCCCGGTCGCCACGGCGACGCCGGTGAGCAGCGGCAGCCAGCCCCAGCGGGTCACGGGTACCCCGGCGGGCCGCAGCAGTACGGAGAAGAAGAGCCCGGAGCGGGCCGGTGCCGTCCACTGCCGGTCCAGCCGCCCCCGCGCGGCGCTCTGCTCCTCGGCGACGAGGACCACCCCCTCCGCCAGGTCCCCCTCCGCGGCCCGGGCCACGAGGTCGGAGTTGGTGGAGCCGGTGTGCTGCACCACGTCCACCTGCCGCCACAGCCCCTCCTCCCGTACCAGGCCCCGGCGCAGTGCCGTGCTGTTGAGAGGCGGCCGGCCCAGGTCGGACCAGCGGCCGTTCGGGGAGTCGGAGGAGTCTCGGGGCGTCATGCAACCCACACTAGGTGTGGGAAAGACCGCACTGCCGAACGGAAGGCCCCCTACTACTCTACGAACGAGTAACCGTCCCCCCTTTTGAGCAGGCAGGGAGCCGCATCCCGATGTCCGAGCCGGAAGAGCAGCAGCCCGACATCCACACGACCGCGGGCAAGCTCGCGGATCTCAGGCGCCGTATCGAGGAAGCGACGCACGCCGGTTCCGCACGCGCCGTCGAGAAGCAGCACGCCAAGGGCAAGCTGACGGCTCGTGAACGCATCGACCTCCTCCTCGACGAGGGTTCCTTCGTCGAGCTGGACGAGTTCGCCCGGCACCGCTCCACCAACTTCGGCCTCGACGCCAACCGCCCCTACGGCGACGGCGTCGTCACCGGCTACGGCACCGTCGACGGACGCCCCGTGGCCGTCTTCTCCCAGGACTTCACGGTCTTCGGCGGCGCGCTCGGCGAGGTCTACGGCCAGAAGATCGTCAAGGTCATGGACTTCGCGCTGAAGACCGGCTGCCCGGTCGTCGGCATCAACGACTCCGGCGGCGCGCGCATCCAGGAGGGCGTGGCCTCGCTGGGCGCCTACGGCGAGATCTTCCGCCGCAACACCCACGCCTCCGGTGTCGTCCCGCAGATCAGCCTGGTCGTCGGCCCGTGCGCGGGCGGCGCGGTCTACTCCCCCGCGATCACCGACTTCACGGTCATGGTCGACCAGACCAGCCACATGTTCATCACCGGCCCCGACGTCATCAAGACGGTCACCGGAGAGGACGTCGGCTTCGAGGAGCTGGGCGGCGCCCGCACCCACAACTCCGCCTCGGGCGTCGCCCACCACATGGCGGGCGACGAGAAGGACGCCGTCGAGTACGTCAAGCAGCTGCTGTCGTATCTGCCGTCCAACAACCTCTCGGAGCCGCCCGCCTTCCCGGAGGAGGCGGACCTCGCCGTCACCGACGAGGACGCCGAGCTGGACACGATCGTGCCGGACTCGGCGAACCAGCCGTACGACATGCACTCCGTCATCGAGCACGTCCTGGACGACGCCGAGTTCTTCGAGACCCAGGCGCTGTTCGCGCCGAACATCCTGACCGGCTTCGGCCGCGTCGAGGGCCGCCCCGTGGGCATCGTCGCCAACCAGCCGATGCAGTTCGCGGGCTGCCTGGACATCACGGCCTCCGAGAAGGCGGCCCGCTTCGTGCGCACCTGCGACGCCTTCAACGTGCCCGTGCTGACCTTCGTGGACGTCCCCGGCTTCCTGCCCGGCGTCGACCAGGAGCACGACGGCATCATCCGGCGCGGCGCCAAGCTGATCTTCGCCTACGCGGAGGCGACGGTCCCGCTCATCACGGTCATCACCCGCAAGGCCTTCGGCGGCGCCTACGACGTCATGGGCTCCAAGCACCTGGGTGCCGATCTCAACCTCGCCTGGCCGACCGCCCAGATCGCCGTCATGGGCGCCCAGGGCGCCGTCAACATCCTGCACCGCCGCACCATCGCGGAGGCCGGTGACGACGCCGAGGCCACCCGCGCCCGCCTGATGCAGGAGTACGAGGACGCCCTCCTCAACCCCTACACGGCCGCGGAGCGCGGCTACGTCGACGCGGTGATCATGCCGTCCGACACCCGCCGCCACATCGTCCGCGGGCTGCGCCAGCTGCGTACCAAGCGGGAGTCCCTGCCCCCGAAGAAGCACGGCAACATCCCCCTCTGATCCCCCCCGGAAGGAGCCGCTGTGATCAAGGTCGTACGGGGCAACCCCACCCCGGAGGAACTGGCCGCCGCCCTGGCAGTGGTCCGAGCCCGCGCCGCGGTGACGGAAGCCGAGGCACCGGCAGCCCAGGGTCCACGCGACGCCTGGTCCGACCCGTCCCGCCTCGCAGCCCGGCGCATGCCCCACCCGGGCCCGGCTTCATGGGGCCGTACGTACTGGCCGGGCTGAGGCCGGCCGGCCCAGGGGCGCGGCGAACCGCGCGCAGAGGCGGAAGAGGAACGCCGCGCCCCGAATGAGTACCCGTACTCAAGCGCCCCCGACGGGCAGGCCCCACGCTGGTGGCATGCTGTGGTCCGACCCCGAGAACGAGCCGCCCAAGGAACTGCGCGACGTGCAGGACATGCTGCGGCGGCTCAGCGTCTTCCTGGCACTGGCCATGGTCCTCGCGATGATCGTGCTCGGTCTGCACTGAGCGGCCGCCGGGCCCTCACCCCGCCGATACCCTGAATCCATGACCGACCAGCAGCAGCCCCGCCGCCGACTCGTCCTCGCCTCCCAGTCCCCGGCCCGGCTCGGCCTGCTGCGCCAGGCCGGGCTCGCCCCCGAGGTGCTCGTGAGCGGCGTCGACGAGGAGGCCGTCACCGCGCCCACCCCCGCCGAGCTGGCCCTCGCCCTGGCCGAGGCCAAGGCCTCCGTGGTGGCCGCGAAGCCCGAGGTGCACGGCGCCCTGGTGATCGGCTGCGACTCGGTGCTCGACCTGGACGGCCAGGCCCTGGGCAAGCCGGCGGACGCCGAGGAGGCCACCGCCCGCTGGAAGGCGATGCGCGGCCGGGCGGGCACGCTGCAGACCGGCCACTGCGTCTGGGACACGGCCTCCGGGCGCCACGTCTCGGCGACCGCGTCCACCGTCGTCCGCTTCGGCGAGCCGACCGACGACGAGATCGCCGCCTACGTGGCCTCCGGCGAGCCCCTGTACGTCGCCGGGGCCTTCACCCTGGACGGCCGCTCGGCGCCGTTCATCGACGGCATCGAGGGCGACCACGGGAACGTCATCGGCCTCAGCCTGCCCCTGCTGCGGCGTCTCCTCGCCGGGCTGGGAACCGGCATCACGGAGTTGTGGGCGCCGGTGACGGGCTGACCGGGGAGCCGCCGTCGCCGACCGGGGAGCCGCCGTCGCCGGCCGGGGAGCCGTCGCCCTTGCCGTCCCCGGGCCGCTGCCCGGGCGCGGGCCGCTCGCGGGCGTCGTAGGTCGTCAGCAGCAGCACGATGAGAGCCAGTACGACGACCATGAAGAGGAAGGCGCCGGGGCCCACCAGTCCCCAGGTGAAGGCGCCGAGCAGCCCGTGCACCACGGCGGCGCTGATCAGCAGGATCCGGCCGAGCCCCGCGGGCGCGCGGTCGCGCAGCGCCACGAGCAGGGCGACCAGGGCGCACAGCGCGAAGTACAGCCCGAAGACGACCCCGCCGATCTTCGAGGACACGGACATGGTGTCCGGGTCGAGACCGGCCAGGGACATGTCCTGACGGTCGACGACGATCCCCAGGAACCAGTTCAGCGCCGCGACGCCGACCGCCTCCCCGAAGAGCACGACCGCCACGGTCCACGCCACCGGCCTGCGCACTGACACCGGTCCCCACCCACTTTCGACCGCTGCCGCGCGGGACAGCTGTTACCCCAAGTACGTTCGAGACAACGAGAACGCTACTAACGGGTAAACCTCGCCACAAGAGGTCTGCCGCGAGCAAAGAATCATTGGGCCATTAGTAGGGACTCCACAAAGAAACGGAGTGGCCCGCAGCACGCTCTTACAGAGACCTTGACCACACAGGAGGGCTAGGGTTAGCCGGAGGAGCCCTGCGTAGCGCGGTACTACAAGGGCTTTCGCGGGTCGAGCGAGCCTCGCATCACGCTCCGTGTGGGCAAGCTCACCATTGGGGACGGGTCGAAGTGCCGTGTCGGCAGTCCCTAAACTCGGCTTGTTTCAAGGAGGGAGCCTCAATCGTGCGCAAGGTGCTCATCGCCAATCGTGGCGAAATCGCTGTCCGCGTGGCCCGGGCCTGCCGGGACGCCGGGATCGCGAGCGTGGCCGTCTACGCGGACCCGG